>VAXO01000078.1 GCA_005888435.1 Actinomycetota bacterium
ACCTTCTTGATCGTGTAGCCGAAGGCGCCGACGCGGCTCGCGACCTGGCGCGTGTAGTTGATGTCGCCGCTGCCGTTCAGCACGGTGACGGGAATGCGCCATGGGGCGGGCAGAATCGCGCTCTTCGCGGCGACGGTCTGGTGTTTGCCGCCCGATCGCGGCACGACGAGCAACGTCGCGAACACCGCCAGCGCGACGACCACGGCCCCGATCGCGACGAAGCGGGATGCGGGGTTGCGCTCGACCGGCTGCGGCTGAACCGGCAACCCGGCCAGCTCGCGCGCCTCGCGGTTGTCGATGCCGAGTGCGCTCGCGTACATCACCGTGGCGGCGAGGGCGTCGTCCGGGCGCGCGAAGCGGTACACCCGGCCCTCCTCGAGCCAGCGCACCTCCTCGACGGACAGCCCCGACCGCTTGGCCGTCTCGTCGACGGTCAGCTGGCGATGCAGCCGCGCCCGTGCGAGCGCGGACGGCTCGCCGATCGGCTCGAGCGGCTCAACGAGCTCCATGCCCGTAGTCATTCTGCTCCTTGCGATGGCCACCTTCCATTTCATCGGCGAAATCGACGTCGCCTGGAGGGGTCAGGTCATCGCAGGGCACCAGGGCAGCCGGCAGTGCGCGCAAGCCGGACTCGGGCACGTCGTTCCACGCGTCACGAGCGAGCAGCAGGGGATGAAGGCGGATGCCGCCGTATGTCGCGGCCACGCGATCCCCGGCGCCGTCCCGCCAGGCGGCCACGACGCGGTCGATCGCACGCGGATCGATGCCGGGCCCGTCGCCGAGCACGACGACGGCCGCCTCGACCTCGCCGCCGAGCGCCGCGAGGCCGCACCGGAGCGACGCGCCCGGGCCGCGCTCCCACTCGGGGCAATGCACGACACGGGCAGACGTGTCGACGTCGTGGGCGCCCAGCACGGCGACCACGCCGGAGATCTCACGGCTTTCCCGCACGCGTTGGACGACGGGCTCGAGCAGCATCTCCTGCTTCGGCGAGCCGAAGCGCGTCGACGCCCCGGCCGCCAGCACGATCGCCGCGATCACCCGCAAGCGCCGGGCGGCAGGATCAGCGACAGCCGCGCAACTCGCGCCACAGCGACGTGACGTTGGCGACGTACTCCAGCGTCTCGTGCGTCGGCGCGCCGCCCGCCCTGGCGACCGCGGTCGGGCCGGCGTTGTACGCCGCGAGCGCGAGGTCCGTCGAATGGAACTCGTCGAGGAGCTGCCTCAGGTAGCGCGCGCCTGCCAGGACGTTCGATGCCGGCCGATCGACGTCGAGTCGCAGCGCCGTCGCCGTCGACGGGAGAACCTGCAGCAGCCCGCGCGCGTCCGAACGCGAGCGTGCGTTCGCGGTCATCTGCGACTCGACCTGCGCGACCGCGACCAGCATCTCCAGCGGCAGGCTCGTGTCTGCCGCCGCGCGCACGAAGGCTGGTCGATAGGCACTCGGGACGGGGCAGAGGATCGCTCGACCGGTCGCCGGTCGCGGCCCGTGTGCCGCAGTTCGTGCGGGTGTCTTGCCGCTGGCGGTTGCGAACGTTGCGCTGACGGCGGCTGCGAATGCGACTAGGACGAGCGCGGCGACTCGTCGACCTGCGCGAGCGCGCGGCGAACGAGTGCGCGCGCGATCTCGACCTTGTAGGCCGTGCCCGGAAGGGGCGTGGCGTCGTCGAGTGCCGCAGCTCCGTCGAGTGTCCAGGGGATCGGAGCTACCCCGGCGAGCGCAATCCGAATCCCGCCGTCCGTCCGGGCGGCGGCCGCGCCGACGAGCGGGAAGGCCCACTTCCGGCGGTCCATCGCCTTCAGATAGGTCGACGCGCCCGGCTCGGGGACGTCGAGCTCGAGGATCAGCTCGTCGGGCGCGAGGGTCGTCGTGCTGCGGTCGTCCGCCGTCGGGAGCCGGTAGAGCTCGGCGAGCGGAAGCTCCCGCCGGGTCGTGCGTAGGGTCGCACCGAGCGCGAGCAGCGCCGCGGCAACGTCAGAGGGATGCGCCGACGCGCAGAGGTCGTTGCCGAAGATCGCGTGCTCGCGGTGTGCGCCGTCCTTCGCGAAGCAGCGCTCGCCGCCGTGCAGCCAGCAGTCGAATCCGAGCCGCCAGTACCAGCAGCGAGTCGCCTGCAGCAGGTTCCCCCCGACGGTCCCCATGGAGCGGAGCTGCGGCGACGCCGCCAGCGAGCACGCCTCGCGGAGCGCCTGGGGGACCTGCGGATCGACCTCCAGCTCTGCGAGCGTGGTGCCGGCTCCGATGCGCGTGCCAGAGATCCCGCGCGGGACCGCGTCGGTGATCTGGACGAGCGTCTCGGCCCGGAGGAGGCCCTCGCGCATGAGCGGGACGACCTCGGTTCCGCCCGCGAGGGCGACCGACCCGTTGCCGAGCGCCGCCGCTGCCTCGTCGGCGTTAGACGGCCGCCGGAGCTCCACGGCGCTCCTTCTCCCGTGCCGCCGCCTCCTGCAGTGCCCGGAGCATCTCCTCGCGCGAGATCGGCAGCGAGCGAACGTCGGCGCCGGTCGCGTCGCGGATCGCATTTGCGATCGCGGCGGCGGTGGGGATGATCGGCGGCTCGCCGAGCCCCTTCGAGCCGAGGTTCGTCAGGTGGGGGTCGGGGATGTCGACGAGGTCGGTGACGATCTCCGGCACGTCGGCGATGGTCGGCAGCTTGTATGCGTCGAGCGTGCGATTGAGGATCGAGCCGGTCGTCGGGTCGATGATGCGCTCCTCCGAGAGCGTGTGGCCGACGCCCTGGATGATCCCGCCCTCGACCTGGCTCGACGCGCCGAGCTTGTTGATCACCCGGCCGACGTCGTGGATCGCGACGATCTTGTCGACACGGACCTCGCCCGTCTCGACGTCGACGGCAACCTCCGCGACCTGCACGCCGAACGTGAGCACCTGCATCCCGGCCGGGTTCGGCCCGCGTGCGCCCTTACCGAGGATCTGCCCGTCCTCGAGCAGTCCGGTGATCTCGGTCAGCGGCCAGGAGCTGCCGTCGGAGGAGACGATCTGGCCATTCTTGACCTCGAGCACGCGCTCCTCGAGATGGAAACGCTGCGCCGCGATCTCGATCAGCTGGCGCTTCGCATCCGCGGCGGCGGAACGGACAGCCGGTCCCATCGACGGGACCGTCGACGAGCCGGCCGAGATCGATGCGAACGGCCCCCGGGAGGAGTCGCCGAGCGATACCTGCACGTGCTCGACCGGGATGCCGAGCTCCTCCGCCGCGATCTGGGCCATCGCCGTCCGCGTGCCGGTCCCGATGTCCTGCATCGCCGTCACGACCTGTGCGCGTCCGTCGGCCCCGAGGCGGATCCATGCGTACGACGGCGGGCCGCCGCCGCCGTACCAGATCTGCGATGCGAGGCCGATGCCGTGCTTCCACGGCCCATCGTTGCGCGCGCGTACTTCGTCGCGCTTCGCCCAGTGCGGTTCGGCGCGTCGGTAGCACTCCTCGAGGTTCTTGGAGGAGAAAGGACGGTCCTCGACGCGGTCGGAGCTCGCGTAGTTGCGGCGGCGCAGCTCCAGCGGGTCGACGTCCATCTTCGCGGCCAGCTCGTCGAGCAGGCACTCGAGCGCGAACGTCCCCTCGACGAAGCCCGGTGCACGAAACGCGGCCATCGGCGGCAAGTTCAGCTTTGCCGGGTACTGAGCGGTGCGCACGTTCTCGCAGGCGTACAGCATTTTCATCGGGCCTTCCGTCGAAGCGGACCACCCGGAAAAGCCGATCGCATTGACGAAATCGCCGCCGAGGGCCGTCAACGTGCCGTCGGACTTGGCCGCTGCCGTCAGCCGCTGGATCGTCGCGTTGCGATTGCCGGCGGCGATGTTCTCCTCGCGGCGCGTGAGGGCGCACTTGACGGGACGTCCCGTGCGCTTCGCCAGCTCCGCCGCGACCGGCGTGTAGTCGCCGGGGCCGTTCTTCGAGCCGAAGCCGCCGCCCATGGCGTTGCAGACGACGCGCACCTTGTCCGGCGGCAGGCCGAGATGCTCGGCAACCGCGTCGCGGATGCCCCAGATGTACTGCGTCGAGATGTAGACGGTGATGCCGTCGTCCTCCCAGTGGCAGACCGCCTGGTGCGTCTCCATCGAGTTGTGCAGGACGACCTGCGTCCGGTACTCGGCTTCGACGACGACGTCGCCTTCCGCAACGCCGCGCTCGAAGTCGCCGCGCTCGTACGTCTTCACGTCGGAGACGAACGACTCCTGCCGGACCGCCTCGTCGGCATCGAGCAGCGGGTCGAGCACCTCCCACTGGACGTTCAGCTGTCGGAGGGCGGCCTCTGCCTGCCCGAACGTTTCCGCCGCGACGGCAGCGACGGCCTGGCCGACGTAGCCCGGCTCCTGCTTGAGCACCTCGAGCTCGCCGGGGCCGAGCACTCCCCGCACGCCGCGCGCCGCGCGCGCAGCGTCCAGGTCGATACCTGTTACACGCGCGCGCGCGAAGGGACTGCGCAGCACCGCGGTGTGCAGCATCCCCGGCAGCTGGATGTCGGCGGTGAACTGGACCTGCCCGCGGGCGCGGTCGAGCCCGTCGACACGCGGGACCCCCTGGCCGACGGACGTGAGCGGCCCCTCGGGCCACTGGTCGAGCGCGTCCTCCTCGACGACGATCCAGACGTCCTCGTAGCGGCCTTCGACTTCCTTCTCGGTGCGGATCAGCCTCGCCACGCTACGCGTCCAATCTACGCCGACGGAACAGAGTCATCGCTGTGCCGCGTTGGCCGCGACAGCTGCTACTTGCGGTCATTGTTGCCAAGTGCCTATGGCCTCCTCGATCTTGGGGTAGGTGCCGCAGCGGCACAGATTCCCGGACATCGCATGCCGAATCTCGTCTTTCGACGGCGCCGGGTTTGCGGCGACGAGCGCAGCAGCGGACACGATCTGCCCCGGCGTGCAGAAGCCGCACTGAACGGCGTCCGTGCGGACGAACGCGTGCACGAGCGGATGGTCGCGCAGGCCTTCGATCGTCGTCACGTCGCGCCCGTCGACGGTGTGCACGAGCGTGATGCAGGAGAGCGTCGGCACGCCGTCGAGCATCACCGTGCACGCGCCGCAGTGACCCTCGCCGCACGCGACCTTGGTGCCGGTGAGGCCGAGGTCGTCGCGCAGGACCTGCGCGAGCGAGCGGCCGACGCGCGCTTCGACCTCGTACGTCTCGCCGTTGATGCGGAGCTCAGGCAGGAGTCGTCACCGCCACGATGTCGGCAAGGTGGATGAGCCTGAATGTCGCGCGCACGTGGGCCACGCGGTCCTGCTCGTCGCCCTCCTCGGGAAGCACCCGCCACATGTCGCGGGCCGCGAGCAGCAGCTCGCGGATCTGATCGAGCTCCTCGCGGTGCCCGTTCGCGCGGTCGTCCGTGGCGTTGAGAGCGAGCCCGAGCACGCCGATGCGGTCCGGCTGCCTTGTCCAGAGGAGCGGTGTGGCCATCGAGAGGTACTGGTGGATGCGGGCAAAGCTCATCGGCTGCGAGAAGGTGTCTATTCCCTTTGGCGCCGAAGGCTCACATGGTGGCTCGCCGGCCGCGATCCGGTCGGCGTTCCCTGCCAGCACACCGCGCACCTGGTCGTCGGCGAGGCCCGCGAGGCGCGCAGTGCGCAGCGAGATCAGCAGCGAAGCCGGCTGCTGGCCGTAGGGGTAGTCGGACGCGTAGACGACCTGCTCTGGGCCGACCAGGCGGTAGAGCCCCAGCAGGTCGAGCGGGCTCCAGACGGACGTGTCGAAGAACACGCCTGCCTTCCCTCCGAGGCGGTCGGCGAGCGCCGCGAGGTCGGCGATGCCGGCGTGGGCGACGATCAGCCGCGCCTTCGGGTAGCGGTTGACCACGCGCGCGAGATCATCGGCGATCGGCGGCAGCCCGCGGCCACCGTGGATCAGCACCGGCACGTTTCGGTCGGCCGAGAGCTCGAAGATCGGCGAGAGGCGCTCGTCGTTCAGCAGAAACTTCTGCGCGCGCGGATGCAGCTTGATGCCTTTCGCGCCCAGGTCGAGGCAGCGCGTCGCCTCGCCGATCGGGTCCTCGGCCAGGTCGAGGCGAACAAAGGGGATCAGCTTCCCGTTCGAGCGCTCGGCATATGCCAGCGTCCGGTCGTTCCCCGCGCGGAAGCTCGGATGCCGGTCGGGCTCGTCCAGGCAGAACATGAAGCAGCGGGAGATCCCGTACTTCTCCATGCCGCGGATCAGGTCGTCGTAGATGCCGACCATGCCGTCGATGTCGGTCCCGAGATGCGTGTGCGCGTCGAAGATGTCGGCGCCCTCGGGGAGCTCCCGGCGGACCTCGTCGTCCCACTGCGCCATCAGTTGCTGGGCACGCTGCGGCGGGTCGTCCACGGCTTGAGTCTATGTACGGCGGCCCGCCCTAGGCCGCATTCGGGCGGGCCGCCTGCTCCGTCAGACGCAGACGCCGGTCCCCTAGCGCGTCGACGAAGTGTTGGCTCGAAGGTCGCAGGTCGTGCTAATCGCCCGCTAACCGCGGGATAGGATCCGCCCGTGCCAGACGTTCTGATCTACGGCGACACCATGCGCTCGCCGGAGCTCCGCCACGAGGTGCCGGTGCTGATCCCGGACGCGTTCCTGTACGCCGAGAAGGACGGGCGCCGCGTCGTCGTCCTCCACTCGCTCGAGATCCCGCGCGTGCGCGAGGACGCGCCCGACCTGCAGATCGTGGCGCTGGAGCAGCTCGGGAGCGACGAGCTGTTCGCCCAGGGACTGAAGGGGTGGGAGATCGAGCTCGAGATCGCCGCACGGGGCTGCCGCGAACTGGGCATCGGGCACGCGGTGGTACCGCCGTCGTTCCCGCTCGGGCATGCCGACCACCTGCGCGCGAACGGCATCGAGGTCTCCGTCGAGCGCGACCTGTTCGACAACCGCCGGCGCTCGAAGACGTCGACCGAGATCGCCGGCATTCGGCGTGCGCAGCGCGCCTGCGAGGCGGCGCTCGACGCATCGCGTGAGCTCTTGCGCAAGGCGCAGGCGAACGGGGCCGGGCTCGAGGTCGACGGCGAGGCCTTGACCTGCGAGCGGGTCAAGCGGGTGATCGAGGACGTCTTCGCCGATCACGACGTCGAGGGCAGCGACATGATCGTCTCGCACGGGCCGCAGACGGCCGTCGGCCACAACATGGGATCCGGGCAGATTGCGCCGAACGAGCCGATCGTATTCGACCTCTTCCCGCGCGACAGGGCGACCGGCTGCTACTCCGACATGACGCGCACGTACGTCGTGGGAGAGCCGTCGGACGACGTGAATGAGTGGCACGCGCTCGTCAAGCGCGCCCTCGAGACGTCGACCGCCGGCGTCAAGCCGGGCGTCAACGGGCGCACGCTCTTCGAGCAGGTGTGCGAGCAGTTCCAGGAGGCCGGCTACAAGACCCAGCTGAACAAGGAGCCCGGCGAGGTGCTCGAGGACGGCTTCTTCCATTCGCTCGGACACGGGGTCGGGCTCGAGGTGCACGAGCTTCCGTCGATGGGCCGGTCGGGGCAGGAGCTCGTTCCGGGCGACGTGGTCACGATCGAGCCGGGGCTCTACCGCTCGGGCTACGGCGGCGTCCGCCTGGAGGACATCGTGCTCGTCACCGAGGACGGCTACGAGGTGATCACGCAATACCCCTACGACCTCACACCCTGACGAACACGATCGACACGATGCTCCTCGAGGAACGGCGCTACGCGCCCGATCCGGAGTTCGCCCGTCAGGCCAACGCGCAGCCAGAGATCTACGAGCGCGACTGGGAGGAGCTCTGGGAGACGGAGGGCCGCGAGCGCGTCACCTGGTTCGAGGCGTTCTCCAAGCTGTACGAGTGGGAGCCGCCGTACGCGAAGTGGTACCTCGGCGGCAAGCTCAACGTCTGCTTCAACTGCGTCGACCGGCACGTCGCCGCCGGCAACGGCGACAAGGTTGCCTACTACTGGGAGGCCGAGCCGGAGGACGAGCGCCGCACGATCACGTTCGCGGACCTGCAGCGCGAAATCGTGAAGCTCGCGAATGCGCTGAAGGAGCTCGGCGTCGAGAAGGGCACGCCGGTCGGGATCTACATGGGGATGGTTCCGGAGACGGCCGTCGCGATGCTCGCGTGCACGCGGCTGGGTGCGCCGCACACCGTCGTCTTCGGAGGCTTCTCCGCGGATTCGCTCTCGGGCCGCATGAACGACATGGGCTGCGAGCTGTTGATCACGCAGGACGAGGGCTGGCGCGCCGGCAAGAAGGTGCCATTGAAGGTCAACGCCGACGCTGCGGTCGCCGACTCACCGTCTGTGAAGCGGGTCGTCGTCTA
>VAXO01000079.1 GCA_005888435.1 Actinomycetota bacterium
GACAACCTCGGCGAGGTGGCGCCGATAGTCCGCCGACGCATGCACGTCGGAGGGCGGCGCGAACTCCGCACCCTGTACGGCCGCTCGCAGAGCGTCCTCCTCCGCAGAGTCGGTGCTCAGGAGCACAGGCACCGCGTCGACGCAGCCGATCGCGATCCGCGCACCGCCGTTCACCGACGCCGCCGCATTGACGATGCACGTGCCGTCCTTGCCGATCGCGACCGACGCGAAGCCGTCGCTCTTCCCCGGCGGCACGCTCACCCTGGTCAGGAGCTCACCCGGGCCGGCTGCGGTCATGTAGACGCCGAGAAAGAACTCCTCCGCGGGGACGGTGCGTTCCCCGCCCGAGCCGGCGACGTGCATCGTCGCGCCGAGTGAGACCATCAGCGGGGGCAGGTGGTTCGTCGGGTCGTTCGAGCAGACGTTGCCCCCCATCGTGCCGCGGTTTCGCACCTGCACGTCGGCGATCTGGGCGCAGACCTCGCCGAGAACCGGCCGAGCGCGGGCCTCCGCCGAGGCGATCAGCTCCGAGTAGGTGACCATTGCGCCGATCGAGACGGTGCCGTCGGAGCCGAGGTCGATGCCTTTCAACTCGTCGAGGCCGTTGAGGTCGACCAGGGCATCCGGGGAGGCCGCTCTTGCCTTCATCACGTTGATCAGGGTCTGCCCGCCGGCGAGGGCGCGGGCGCCTTCGTTCTCCGAAAGAAGGCGCAGGGCTTCCTGGACGCTCGCTGGACGAGCGTACTCGACCTCCCGCAAGAGCATGCGCTATTCAACGCAGAAACCCCTGCACGAATCAAGAATCAACCGCCAACCGAACGAGTTGGCCGCGATCCGACTTGCGCGGCCGAGACAGACGCCTGAGAGAAGCCCTCCTCAGCTCCCCAGGTTGGACTCGAACCAACAACCCTCCGGTTAACAGCCGGATGCTCTGCCAATTGAGCTACTGGGGAAGGCGCGCGTCAGTGTAGCCGGTGAGGCGCAAATCGACTTCCTCGAGAAAGTCGGGATCGCGCGCCAGTGTTCGAGCACGGAGCGTGACTTCCAGACCGTCGCGGATCTCGTCGAGGACGGCATCGAGGGGCAGCTCCTCGTCGGCGGCGTCGACCACGAACAGCTTGCGCGGCTCCGGATCGGCGCCCCAGGCGGCGTGAAAGGCGACAAGGTTCCGCCAGGCATGCCTGGGCCAGACCGGTAGGACGCACACGTTGCTGGAAACGGCCTCGAGCTCCTGGGCGACCCGCGTCGCCACCTCACGATCGGCAAAGAGCGGCTGCGCGTCGCCTGCCGGCACGAGATCGAGCTCGCCGTCGTCGTCGAGCTCGCCGATCGCGTAGAGCGGGTGACCCGACGAGGCCGATCCCAGGGCGAGTGCCGCGTCGAGCTCCGCGCGCTGTGTCTCGGCGGGACGGCGTCCGGTCAGCAGTCGATGGGCGTGCTGGCGTGTGACGCCCAGCTGTCCGGCGAGATCCGTGACCGACGCCCCCTTGCGGCGCAGTAGTGCTTGCCAGACCTCGGATTCATCGCGCATGGCGACGATGGTAACCAGTCTTCGGGCGCGTTACGAGGGCGCCTCAGCGAGAGAGCGCCTGTGCGGAGGCGAGCTCCTCGATGGCGGCTCGAATCCTCGCCAGCGTGGCCTGCAGCTCGAGCGTGCGCGCCGGGTCTGCATCGGCGAGGTCGCGCCGAATCCGCCGCTCCCGCAGCCTCAACAGCAGCTCTTCGGCCGTCCGCGCGTCGATGCCCTCCGACGCCGCGCGCGCGTCGAGCTCGGGATCGAGCTCGCCGCCGGCGACGAGCTGCTCCCGCAAAAGCCGGTGCTCCTCTGAGTCGAAGTGCTCCGGCCCGAGCTCTGCGAGGATCGGCACGAGCGAACGATGGGCGGTGACCCCGGCGAGAGCATTGCGCTCGAGGCGCGCGCCGGCGTCGAGCAGGCGAGGTGAAACCTGTCCGATCGTTGGTGCGGCCACGCGCGGGGCAAGCCCTGCTTGCGTCTCCTTCGGCAGGTCGAGCTTGTCGGCAGCGAAGCGGATCGCGTCCTGTCGCTGCGGCGAGTCCTCGAAGCGAATCAGCACTTCACGCACGCGGACGAACGCCTCCTGCCGATCGGCCGCCCGCTCGATCTCGATGCGCGTCCGGTAGAGCAGGTAGCTCTCGGCCGAACCGAGGCGCTGCTCGAAACCATCGGCGAGGTCGGCGGGATCCAACCCGGGGGGCAACGCGACGACGTGCACCTCGAGGCCTTGCGCAGACGCGAGCTCCATCCCGCGAAGGGTCGCCGCCTCGCCCGCTGCGTCACCGTCGAAGCACAGCCAGAGTCGCGTCGTCAGGCGGCCGAGCTCCTTCAGCTGACGCTCGGTGAGCGCGGTGCCCATCGAGGCGACGACGGGCTCGACGCCGGCCTGCCGCAACGCGAGCACGTCGGTGTTTCCTTCCACGACGACCGCGCGCTCCTGCTTCGCGATCGCCGCGCGCGCGTGGTCGAGCCCGTAGAGCAGGTCGCCCTTGCGAAAGAGCTCGCCTTCGGGCGAGTTCACGTACTTCGCACGCAGCGGATCGTCCTCGCGCAGCTTCCGCGCCTGGAACCCGAGCACTCGGCCGCGCGCATCGGCGAGCGGGAACAGCAAGCGGCCGGAGAAGTAGTCGTTGCCGCGGCGGTTGACGAGGCCGGCGGCTGCGAGCTCCTCGCGTGTGAAGCCTCTTTCGACCGCCTTACGTACGAGCGTCGTGCCGCCGAGCGCGAGACCGAGGCGGTACTCGCGGCACACCTCTTCGTTCAACCCCCGTCCGGCAAGGTAGTCGCGCGCGAGCGAGCCGGCCTGCGAGTCCCACAGGTACCGCTCGTAGAACGTTGCAGCCGCGTCGAGCAGCTCGTGCAGTCGCTCCCGACGGCGGCGGCGCGCATCTTGCTGCGGCGTCGACTCCTCGTACTCGATCTGGACGTTGAACCGGTCCGCGAGCCACTCGACCGCGCCCGCGAAGTCCAGCTGCTCGGTCTCGCGCACGAACGTGATCACGTCGCCTTTCGCGCCGCAGCCGAAGCAGTAGTAGAACTTCTCCACCGGATTCACGGAGAAGCTCGGAGTGCGCTCCTCGTGGAAGGGGCAGCGCGCGACGTAGCGCGGCCCGGCCTTGCGTAGCTGTGTGCGACCGCTGACGACGGCGACGATGTCGACTGCCGCCTTGACGTCTTCGACCGACGTGTCCTTGATCAGGGCCACTAGCCGAGCTCCGCCACGTAGGTGAGTGCGAACCGATCGGTCATGCCGGCGATGAAGTCGACGATCTGCTCGGGCTCCTCGCCGCCGGCGACGAGGTGCTCGAAGATGCGGCGGATCGTCGCGCGTGCGCGTTCCTGCTCGAGCCGCGCATGCGGTCCGAGATAGACGTGCTCGAACATGAACGATCGCAGCGCCAACATGGCGCGACCGACCTCTGGGCTCTGGACGATGTCACCCGCACGCTGCGAGCTCTCGACGAGATCGTGCACCAGCGCGTCGATGCGGTCGGAGCCGCGCTCGCCGAGGGACGCCACCTCGTCCTGGGGCAGATCGGCCGGGTCGAGGATGCCGAAGCGCACGGCATCGTCGATGTCGTGATTGATGTAGGCGACGCGATCGACGATGCGGACGATCTTGCCCTCGAGGCTGGTCGGCTCGGCTTCACCTGTATGGGTGAGGATGCCGTCGCGCACCTCGGCCGTCAGGTTCAGCGATTCCGCGATCTGCAGCGAATGCTCGTTGTGGCGAAAGCGACGGCCGAAGTGCTCCTGCAGCGCCCGGTCGAGCGCGTCCTCGCCGGCGTGCCCGAACGGCGGATGACCCATGTCGTGGCCCAGCCCGATCGCCTCGACGAGGTCCTCGTTGAGCCGTAGTGCCCGAGCGACGCCGCGCGCGATCGCCGTCGTCTCGAGCGTGTGCGTCATCCGCGTGCGGTAATGGTCGCCGGCAGGGTCGATGAAGACCTGCGTCTTCCCCTTCAGGCGGCGAAACGGCTTCGAATGCAGGATGCGGTCGCGATCACGCTGGAACGGCGTCCGCAGGCGGCAGTCGTCCTCCTCGCGGAGGCGCCCGCGTGTCTCGTACGAGCGCACGGCCAGCGGCGACAGCCAGCGCTGCTCGTGATCGCGCATCTGCGCCTCGAAGGCGCCGGCAACCGTTCCGGCAACGTCGGCCATGCAGTCCAGGCTAGATGATGATCGGGACAGTTCCGCCGTCGGCGCTCCACGCCGCCCCGGTCACGTAGGAAGATCGCTCGGAGCACAGAAAACAGATGACCGAGGCGATCTCCTCCGGCTCGGCGAGACGTCCGAGCGGCCGGCCCTTGCCAACTGCCTCTATTACTTCTAGACGCGTGTTCTTACTGCGCGCCGCCTGCTGGTCGGCGAGCCCGCCCTCGCCGAGCCAGGCGCCCGTCGCCGTCGGGCCCGGCGCGACCGCGTTGCAGCGGATGCCGTCGTTCGCGTACAGGTCTGCGACGAGCCGTGACAGCGACAGGACGGCGGCTTTCGTCACGGAGTAGTTCGGCATTCCCGTCGAAGGGCGCTTCCCCGCGGTCGACGAGACGTTCACGATCACGCCGCGGCCTGCGGAGCGCATGCCCGGAAGGACGGCGCGGATGCAGCGGACGTAGCTCATCACGTTGAGCTGCCACATCGAATCCCATTGCTCGTCGGTCAGATCGTCGAACGCGACCTGGTACGCCTCCCCCACGTTGTTCACGAGACAGTCGACCTGCCCCGCTGCGGCGACGAGTCGCCCGGCCGCGTCGGGCGCGGAGAGGTCGGCGGCGATCCCGTCGGCCGCACCAGTTTCGTCCTTTACGCGCTCGACCCGCTCGGGATCGCGGCCGGTCACGACCACGCGCGCGCCTTCGGCCGCCAGCATCCGCGCCGTCTCGAGACCGATGCCGGCGGTCGAGCCGGTGACCAGGCACGTGCGGTCGCGCAGGCCGAGATCCATGGGGGCGCTAGCCTAGTGCGTCCGGTGACCACACTCCTGCTCGTCCGCCACGGCGAAACCGATTGGAACCGCGAGGGCCGCTGGCAGGGCCACTCCGACACGCGCCTCAACGAGCTCGGCCGCGAGCAGGCCGCGCGGCTCGCCGGCGAGCTCGACGGGATCGACGCGATCTACTCGAGCGACCTCGCGCGAGCCCGGGAGACCGCCGACGTCGTCGGGCGCCGACTCGGGCTCGATGTTCGCGTCGACGACCGGCTGCGCGAGCGGTCGTTCGGGGCGTGGGAAGGCAAGACCGGCTCCGAGATCGAGGCCGAGTTCCGCGACGCGCATGCCCGCTGGTTGACCGGCGAAGGCCCGGGCGCAGACGACGCCGAGCCGTTCGCGGACTTCGCGGCCCGCGTCCAGAGCTTCCTCCAGGAGGTGCTGGTGCGCCATCCCGAGGAAACCGTGCTGGTCGTCGCGCACGGGGGGTCGATCCGGGTGATCCACGCCCTCGCGGGCGGCCTCGATTACGTCCGCGACCACCGGTCGATTCCCGGCGTGCCGAATTGCACGGTGGCCAGATACGCCGCTAGGGAGGGAAAACTGGCGCCGCTAGACTGAGGCCGCCGGTGGAGGACTACACGAACAAGTACAAAGGCGAGCAGGTCGAGGTCGCCCTCTTCGGAGGGGAATACCAGGAGGGTGTCCTGACGGCTTACTGCTACGTCGAGGACGTCGCCCACATCGAGCTCAACGGGCACATCCTCGTGCCGCTGCAGAATATCGCCTCACTCCACTGCTCGAGCCGCTGCGACGCGCCGGACGACGACTGGCCACCGCGCGGGCTCGACCAGGAAGACGGCCAGTAGGGTACCGCCGGTGTCCGGCCGGCTCGTCGTCATCCGGAACGTGCTGAAGGCTTGGGCGCTGCTCGTCGGCGCTTGCGCGGTCTTCGCGTTGATCGGCTGGGCCCTGGGCGGTTACCGGCTGATGTCGATCTTCATCTTCTGCGGCGCACTGCTCGCAGGCGCGCTCTACTGGTATGCGGATCGCGTAGCGCTTGGACTCGTGCGGGCGCGCGAGCTGCCTGTCGGCGAGTTTCCCGGCCTGCACTCGACGGTCGAGCGTCTGGCAGCAGTGGCCGGCGTCGCCAAGCCGAAGCTCTACCTGATGGAAGACGGGCTGCCGCGAGCGCTCGTCGCCGGCCGCGGGCCGCGGGGCGCCACAATCGGTGTCAGCGCCGGGCTGCTGACCGCGGCGACGCCCGCCGAGCTCGAGGCGGTGCTCGCGCACGAGCTCGCGCACGTGCGGAATCGCGACGTCGTCGTGCAGACGTCCGTCGTGGTGCTCGCGGCGACGCTGCTGGAGCTGAGCCGCGTCGGCGGCTGGCTCTCGCGGGCGCTCCTGTTCGTGCTCGGCCCCCTCGCCTCTGCATTCGTGCACCTGATGCTCTCGCCCAAGCGCGAGTTTCTCGCAGACGAAACGGCGGCCGTGATCTGCGCCTCGCCGCATCCGATGGCCGATGCGCTCGTGCGGCTCGAACAGGCGTCCGAGCTCGTGTCCTTCGCAGGCAGCCCGGCGACCGAGCCGCTGTACACGATCAACCCGTTCATGGAGGTGGGCCTGGCGGCGCTGTTCGTCACCCATCCGCCGGTCGGCGAAAGGGTGCGACGGTTGCGCGAGCTCGATCCGGACTGGCGCGAGAAACTCCGGGCTGCATGAGAATCCAGGAAGCGGAGTACCGGGAGCGGACGACGCGCCTCGCGGAGCATGCACGCGAGCAGGGTCTCGACGGTGTCGCGCTGTTCGATCCGGCGTATGTCCTGTACTACGTCGGGTTCGCGTTCGTGCCGACGGAGCGCCCGATGGCGTTCGTGCTGAACGCAGACGGCGCCGGCGGAATGCTCGTGCCGCGGCTCGAGCGCGAGCACGCGCAGGCGAACGCGCTCGTGAGCGAGGTGGCGGACTATCCCGAGTATCCCGGCGAGACTCACCCGTCGGCGGCGCTGCGGTCGTTGCTCGGCAAGCTCGGACTGGAGCGCGTCGGCGCGGATCAGGACGGCTATCCCTGGGTCCTCGGCTACCGAGGCCCGACGCTGACCGAGCTCCTCGGGGTGGTGCCGGTCAAGATCACGGCGTTCGTCGAGGACCAGATGGCCGTCAAGAGCCCGGCGGAAATCGAGCTGATCCGGGAGAGCGCCAAGTGGGGCAACCTCGCGCACATGTTGCTGCAGCGGTACACGCGGCCCGGGCTGACCGAGGTCGAGGTGTCACAGCGCGCGACGAACGAGGCGACGCTCGCCATGCTCGACGCGATCGGGCCGATCTACCGGGCGCAGAACCCCTTCTTCGAGGGAGCGTCGGCCGGGTATCGCGGACAGATTGGGCGAAACGCGGCGATTCCCCACTCGCTGACGGCGAACATCTCGTTCCACGAGGGAGACGTGCTGGTGACGGGCGCGAGCGCGCCGGTCTGGGGCTACCTCTCCGAGCTGGAGAGGACGATGGTGATCGGCGAGCCCGCGGCGGAGCAGAGCGTGATGTTCGATCACATGGTCGCGCTGCAAGACACCGCATTCGAGGCGATCAAGCCGGGCGTGAAGTGCTCGGACGTCGACCGGGCCGTGCGCACGTACTACGACGAGCACGGGCTGTGGGACTATTGGAAGCACCACGTCGGGCACTGCATCGGGCTGCGCTATCACGAAGGTCCGTTCCTCGACATCGGCGACGACACCGAGATCAGGCCGGGGATGGTGTTCACCGTCGAGCCCGGGCTGTACGCGGCCGGCCTCGGCGGGTTCCGTCACTCCGACACGGTCGCGGTGACGGACGAC
>VAXO01000080.1 GCA_005888435.1 Actinomycetota bacterium
CTACCTCCGCAACCACGTTCTGCGCCGGCTCGAGGCGGCCGTCGCCGCGCAGAGCGAGGGGCATCGGCGGCGCGAGCTGACGTTCCTCTTCGTCGGCGCCGGCTACGCCGGGGTCGAAGCGCTCGCGGAGCTCTCCGATCTCGTGCGGGACGCGTTGCGCCATTACCCGACGCTACGAGACGAGCCCCAGCACTGGATCCTCGTCGACGCGGCGCCCAAGATCTTGCCGGAGATTCCCCGCCGCCTCGGCGACTACGCGGCGCGGCAGCTGTCGGGTCGAGGCGTCGACATCCGCGTCAGCACGACGCTCGAGACCATGGAGCCACACGCGGCAATGCTCTCCGACGGCGACCGCATCCTTGCGAGCACCGTCGTCTGGACCGCGGGCGTACGCGCGAATCCCATGAACGAGCGCTTCGGGCTGCCGCTCGACGAGCGCGGGCGCATCAAGGTCGGTCCAACGCTGCAGGTCGAGGGGCTCACGAACGTCTGGGCGCTCGGCGACGGCGCGCGCGTCCCGAACCTCGCGACACCCGACGCATACGACCCGCCGACCAGCCAGCACGCGCTGCGCCAGGCGCGTCGGCTCGTGAAGAACCTCACCGGCTCGCCGAAGCCGTACGAGTACCGGATGCTCGGACAGGTCGCGACGCTCGGCCGCTACAAGGGCATCGCCCAGATTCCAGGCCTGCTGCTGCGAGGCTTCCCCGGCTGGTTCGTCACTCGGACCTACCACCTGTACCAGCTGCCGTTGTTGACGCGGAAGCTGCGCGTGGTCGTCGACTGGACGACGGCGCTGTTCTTCCGGCGCGACATCGCCGAGCTGAGCATGCTCGGCCATCCGGAGCGACTGCGGTGAACGTCGACCCCCTCTGGGAGATCCGCCTCCGCACGCCCCGCCTCGAGCTGCGTCTGCCGACCGAGGACGAGCTCGTCGAGCTCTTCCGCATCGCCGAGGGCGGCATCCACCCTCCCGAGGAGATGCCCTTCCTCGTTCCGTGGACCGATGACCTCGACCTCGACGCCTTCCTCGCCTTCCACCATGGCTGCTGGGAGAGTTGGACGAAGGAGCGATGGTCGCTCAATCTCGTTGCGTTTCGCGACGCGCGACCGATCGGAACGCAGGGGATCGAGGCGGAGAACTTCGCGACGACTCGGACGGTGACATCGGGATCGTGGCTCGGCAAGCCTTATCAGCGACACGGGCTCGGGACCGAGCAACGGGCAGCGGTCCTCGAGCTCGCCTTTCGGGGTCTCGGCGCCGAGAGGGCACTCAGCGGAGCACACCACTACAACGTCAGCTCGCAGCGCGTCTCGGCGAAGCTCGGCTACACGCGAACCGGCTCGCATCGGGCCAGCGTGCGTGGCGAGCCGGTGGAGCACTACGACTACAGCCTCGAGCGCGTCCACTGGCGCTGCCCGCTTCCGGTCCAGCTCGAAGGCCTCGAACCGGCGCTTCCCCTGTTCGGCGCAGCCTAGTTCTCACCCGTTCGGGGCACGCACCGCGCCCGCTTCGTGCCGATTGTGCCTCGTATGCGGCTGCTTCTCCGCGAGCGGATCATCCCGCTCGCAATCCTGCTGGGCATCGGTTGCGCCCTCCCCGTTGGGCTGCTGCTCGCGTTCGGCCACCGCATGGTCATGTTCGGCATGGCCGTGCACTTCGTTGGTGTCGGCGTCAGCGCCCTCTGTGCGACTGCGGTCTCGCTGGCGCTGACGATCGTCGGCGTCCGGCGCAACGACGGCCGCGTCGTCCTGATCGGTACCGGGTTCACCGTGATGTCAGCGCTGCTCGCGATCCACGGCCTTGCCACGCCCGGCGTGATCGTCGGCATGAACGGTGTCATCTCCCTCACCGGCGCTGCCACGCTCCCCGCGGGCGCCGCGGTGCTCGCGCTGTCGGCCGCGCCTCCGCTGCGCCGGCCGCGCACCATGGGCCCGCTGCTCGCACTGCAGGCGTTCTGCCTCGTCACCGTCTTCTTCCTCGGCCTGATCGGACTGGCGGTTCCCCACGTCGTCCCGAGCGTGCCGACGCCCGGAAGCACGCCCGCATGGGCCGCGCTCGTCGTCGGCGCCGCGCTCTTCGGCGTCCTGCTGCTGCGCGCTCTAAAGACCTACCTGCTCACTCATCGCGCAGCAGACATGGTCGTCGTGATCGGGATCGCCTGGCTCACCGCGGCGCTCCCACCGGCGATGCTGATGACGTACATGCAGCTCGGCTGGTGGCTCGGACACCTCTTCGAGCTCGCCGGGATCATCGCCGTCGGCGTAACCGTCGCGGTCGATCTCTTCCGCACCGCTCAGTCGCGGTCGCTCGTCGGTGACCTTCGCGCCGGCGACCTCGTCGCGCAGGAAGAGGCGTTTCTCGGGGCGCGTGTGCGCGCCCTGACGCAACTGCTGGCGGACAAGGACGAGTCGACGGAGGAGCACACGCGGCGCGTCGCGATGCGCGCGGTGCAGGTGGCTGAGGAGCTGGGCCTCGCTCCCGGTCGGCTGCGCGAGCTCGCGATCGGCGGGCTTCTGCACGACATCGGCAAGCTCTCGATCCCGGAGCGGATCCTCCAGAAGCCGGCCGCGCTCGACGACGAGGAGTTCGCCGTCATCAAGCTCCACCCGGGCCGCGGCGTCAAGCTGCTGAGGGAGCTCGGCGGCTTCGGGCCGGCGATCCACGACCTCGTGCACAGCCACCACGAGCGGCTCGACGGCAAGGGATATCCGCGGGGGCTCTCCGAGTGCGACCTGTCGCTCGACACGCGGATCATCACCGTCTGCGACGTCTACGACGCGCTGGTGTCGCCGCGGGTCTACCGAGACGCGTGGTCTCATGAGGATGCGCTCGCGCTCCTGCACAAGGATTCGGGCACGGCGTTCGACGATCGTTGCGTGGCCGCGCTCGAGCGGGTTCTCGCGCGGGAGGCGGCCCGCGTCGTCCGGATGCCTAGCCCAGTGCTTTCAGTGCGTCCGTCAGCCGCTGCCGCGTCGTAAGCACGCCTTCGAAGAGGTCGCCGTGCTTGCGGATGCGTTCGCGCACGACCGGCATCGTGAACGAGAGCGGGTCGAGGTCGTCGTGCACCTCGCTCCAGCGCAGCGGCGTCGACACGGGTGCGCCGGGCCGCGGTCGCACCGAGTAGACCGACGCGATCGTCTTCCCCTCCCCGTTCTGGTTCGAGTCGATCAGGACGCCGCGCCGTTTCGACTTGGTCCATTCGGTCGTCGCGAGACCACGGTTCGTGCGCGCGATCGCACCGGCGACGATCTCCGCGAACTGGCGCGTGTCGTCGTACGTGTAGCGCCGCTCCACCGGAACGAGGATGTGCATGCCCTCCGCGCTCGAAGTCTTCGGGAAGCCGACGAGACCGAACGCGTCGAGCGCCTGCTTCACGAGCAGCGCCACCTGCACCGTCTCGCGAAAGCCGACGTCGGGTGACGGGTCGAGATCGAAGAGGACGAAGTCCGGTCGATCCTGCTTGTCGATCCGCGAGTACCACGCGTTCATGTCGATGCAGCCCATATTCACCATCCAGAGCAGCGCGAGCTCGTCGTTGACGAGCGGGAAGTTGACCCACTTCTTCCGGCGCGGCGCCTCGCGCGTCGAGACCAGCGCGCGGTAGGTCGGAATCCACTCCGGCATGTGGCTCGGCGCGTCCTTCTGGAAGAAGCGCCCCGCTTCGATCCCATCGGGCCAGCGCACCATCGTGAAGGGCCGGTCACGCAGATGCGGGACCAGCACCGGCGCGACTGCCCGGTAGTACTCGAGCAGGTCGCCCTTCGTGATGCCCTCGACCGGGAAGAAGACCTTGTCGAGGTTGGAGAGCTTCAGCTCTCGCGAGCCCTTGACGATGCGGTCGGCCATCGGCAACTCGCGCCGCACCTCCTCCGCCGCTTTGTCCTCGCGCAGGCCCTTGTACGACGGCGCGCGCAGGCGGCCGTCGTGCGTCCACTCCGCGAACTCGACCTCGCAGACGAGCTCCGGCTCGACCCACAGGACGTCGCTCTTGCGGACCTTGGGCATCTTCGGCACCTCGCGGAACGGCGGTGTGTCACGCCTGAGCGGGCGCAGCTTGTCGAGTAGCTTGTCGATCTCCTTGCTGTTGAAGCCTGTGCCGACGTTGCCGGCGTAGACCAGCTCGTCCGCCTCGTAGACGCCGAGCACGAGCGAGCCGAAGCTCGACGCGCGGCGGCCGGTCCCCTTCGTGTAGCCGGCGATGACGAACTCCTGCTCGCCGTGCGTCTTGATCTTCAGCCAGTCGCGCGTTCGCTTGCCCTGCACGTACCGCGAGTCGAGCCGCTTGGCCATGATCCCCTCGAGCTGCTGCTCGGTCGCGGCCTGCAGCAGCGCGTTGCCGTCGTCGAATGTCTCCGACACGCGCACGGTCCGGTTGCGCCTGTCGAGCAGTGCTTCGAGACGCTTGCGGCGTTCGACGAGCGGCAGGTCGACCAGCGGCTCGCCCTCAACCTCGAGCACGTCGAAGACGTAGTAGACAATCGGCGTCCCGGGCTTGCCCTGCTGCATCGCGGAGAAGCTCGCGCGTCCGGTGTCGTCCAGCGCGCACACCTCCCCGTCGAGCACACAGTGCGGCGTCTTCAGCGCCTTCGCGATCTCCTTCGCCACGTGCTCGAAGCGGGCGGTGAGGTCGTTGCCGTTCCGGCTCGTGAGCACCGTCTCGCTCTGCGACACCGTCGCGATCGCGCGATAGCCGTCCCACTTGACCTCGAACTCCCACCCGGCGCCGCGCGGAACCTCCTCCGTCAGCGTCGCGAGCATCGGCAGGTACCGGTGCGTGGGTCGCGCCGCCGGTCTGGCGTCGTCTTTCTTCCTGAGGAGCAGCCAGTTCTTCTCGTCGCCGTTGAGGTGCGCGGGGATGAGCGCCCAGGTGCCGTCGAGCCGCTCGCCCTTGAGCCGGACGGTCAGGCCGCCGTTCTTCTTCTCCTCGAGGAGCTCGTACGTGCCGTGGTCCCAGACCTCGACCGTGCCGGCACCGTACTGGCCCGCCGGGATCTCGCCCTCGAAGGTGGCGTAGTCGAGCGGGTGGTCCTCGACGTGAACGGCGAGCGCCTGCTGCCCGGGCTCGAGCGGCACGCCCTTCGGCACCGCCCAGCTCGCGAGCGCGCCCTTCCGCTCGAGCCGGAAGTCGTAGTGGAGCCGGCGCGCGTCGTGGCGTTGGACGACGAAGATCGGCTCCTTTGCCTTGCCGCCCTTCGCGCCGAACGGCTCCGGCGTCTGCCCGGGATCGCGCTTGCGCCTGTACTCGGAGAGCTTCTGAGCCATCTAGCAGAGCTTTGCGGATACCCGGCGGCCTGGGCGTTTCAACTCGCGGCCGATCGGCTAAGCATTACTTCAAAGGAGGGCTGATGCCCTCCGAAAAGCTTCTCCACCCAGCGGGGGGGTCGACTCTTCGGGCCGGATTTCCGGCCCGAAGTCGTTCCGGGGTCGGGGGATAAGGCTGTGGATGTTGTGGAGAGGTGCCAACCCGCCACGCCTTAAACCTGCCGAAAGCTCTGCGAAGCTTCGCGATGTTCCACAGGGCGATCGTTGACTCAGGCGTAAACGCCGAGGGAGCGAAACCTGGCTCGGCGCCTGCGCTTCAGATCGTCCACCGGCACCGATTCGAGTTCCTCGAGCGCCTCCTGGAGAGATTCCCCCAGGAGCTTCGCCGACTCGGCGAGATCGGTGTGGGCGCCGGCCTCGGGCTCGGGGACGATGCCGTCGATCACGCCCAGCTCGAGACAGTGGACGGCATCGGGCTTGAAGGCGGCAGCCGCCTTCTTCGCCTCGGCGGCGTCACGCCAGAGAATCGCTGCGCAGCCCTCGGGCGAGATGACGGTGTAGATGGCGTTCTCCTGCATGAGCACCTTGTCGGCGAGCGCCGTCGCGATCGCTCCGCCGGAGCCGCCCTCGCCGATCACGCAGGCCACGGTCGGCACCTCGAGCCGCGCCATTGCCGCCTGCGAGCGCGCGATCGCTCCACCCTGGCCGTGCTGCTCGGCGGCGACGCCCGGATACGCACCGGGGATGTCCACGAGGCTGACCAGGGGGAAGCCGTGCCGGCCGGCGAGCTCCATCAGTCGCATCGCCTTGCGATAGCCCTCCGGGTACGCCATGCCGAAGTTGCGGTGGGTGCGCTCCTTGATGTCTCGGCCCTTCTGGTTGCCGAGGAGCGCGATCGTGCGACCGTTGAATTTGCCGAGCCCGACCACCAGCGCCGCGTCGTCCGCGCGGCCTCGGTCGCCGTGCAGCTCGACCCAGTCGTCGAGCAGCCGCTCGACGTAGTCCAGCGTGTACGGGCGGTCCTGGTGCCGCGCGAGCTCGACGGAGCGCCAGATCTCCTCGTCGGTCGGCGCCGTCTGGATGCGGTCGAGCTGGCGCTGCAGCTTCTCGAGCTCGCCGGAGAGGCGTACGCCGCCGAGCAGGTTCAGGCTGCGCAGCCGGGTCAGCCGGTCGCGCAGATGCAGCTCGTGGTCAGTCGCCATTGCGCGACGTGAATAGGCGAAGAAGCCGGGAGACGTACGGCTTGAGCTCGGGCCGCGCGACGATCGCGTCGATGTGGCCGAACCGAAGGTTCTGCTCCGCGAGACCGAAGTCCTCGGGAAGCTTCTCGCGCGTCGTCTGCTGCACGACACGCGGCCCGGTGAATGCGAGCAGCGCGCCGGGCTCCGCGACGATCACGTCGCCGAGGCTGGCGAAACTCGCGAGGACGCCGGCGGTCGTCGGGTGCGTCATCACGCTGATCATCGCCTGACCTGCGTCGTGCAGGTCCTCGACCGCGCAGACCGTCTTGGGCAGCTGCATGAGCGACAGGATTCCTTCCTGCATCCGCGCGCCGCCGGAGGCCGTCACGGAGACGAGGGGAACACCACGCTCGGCCGCACTGTCACACGCGCGCGAGAACTTCTCACCGACGACACTGCCCATCGAGCCGCCCATGAACGAGAAGTCCATGACCGCGAGCTCGCATGACTTCCCGTCGATCGAGCCGTGGCCGATCACCATCGCCTCGCCGAGCCCGGTCTTCATCTCAGCCTCGGCGAGACGCTCGGTGTACGGACGCAGATCGAAGAAGTGCAGGGGATCCTCGGAACGCAGCTCGGCCGCTTCCTCGACGAACGTGCCTTCGTCCGCGAGCGACGCGATTCGCGAGCGCGCGCGCATCGGGAAGTGGTGACCGCAGTGCGGACAGACCCAGAGCGCCGCCTCGAGCTCGTCGTCCCGATAGTGCGACTGGCACTCGGGGCACGTGTTCGGATGCTGCTTGCCCGGCGGCTCTGGGACGTTCCGGTGCTCGATGGAGACGTCGATCCGGGAAGACATGAACGTCGAGTTTAGACCGGTGCGAAGCGTCGCCGGTTGCGGCGACGCGAAGCACCCGTCCGCGAAGCGGACCGGTGGAAGGGGTCTGGGGGAACCGGGAGGTTCCCCCAGCGGCAGCCCTCTGTTCAGAGCCCTAAGGCTGCAGCGAAGATCGTCAGCGGCTCGATATTCGACGGTTCGAAGGTCAAGCCCGTGAATCCAGCCCCCAGAACCTTGGTCCTACCGGCCACGGAGCGAAGGACCCGCTCCACCTCCTGACGGGAAGGGCCGCCCGGCTCGGGCATGAACACCGACATCTCCGACGGCTCGAGAACGTCGGCGTCAAGGGCCACATACGTGCAGCCGGCACCGTCGAGCACCTGCGCGATGCCCTCCTCCCCCACTCGGAGGCCGCTCGAGCGGATGAACTCCTCCTCCGGCGGATCGAGGTTGCGCGCGCCCACGAGGGCGACATCGGCCGAGTCGATCGCGCCGGAGTCGAGCAGCATTCGCAGCGGCATGCCCCACTGGTTGCCGGAGGGTGAGCTCTCGGGCGTGTTCAGGTCACCGTGCGCGTCGAGCCACACCACGGACAGGTGCCCCTGGCGCGCCGCGAGCCCCTCGACCGCACCGACGTGCGAGCAGCAGTCTCCGCCGAGCACGAGCGGCCTTTCGGGAAGGTCGGCCGCAAGCGCGAGGTTCTGCTCCTCGAGCGTCTCCGCCTCGACGATCGCGGCCTCGGGGAAGGGCAGCTCGAGCCAAGCCGCCTCTGCCATGGCCTCGCCGTCTTCACCCCAGGCCTGCGGCACCCGAACCATCCCGGAGTGGAAGACGCGGCCGCACGAGTGGCACTCGTAGTCCGGCCCGATCGCGACGGCGGTGTAGGTCTTGCACTCCGGGCACTTCGCACGCAGCCGGCTCATTCGAGGTCCTTACCGTACGTCACCATCTCGTAGGCGACATGCATCCCGGCGCGCTCGTACAGCCGCGTCGCGCCGGTCGGATTTTCCGCGTCGACCCCGAGCGCGACCCGCCGCTTGCCTCGCCGGTAGAACTCGCCGAACGTGTGCTGCAGCAGCGCCAGGGCGATCCCGCGCTGACGCCACGGCTTGCGCACGCCGAGCGCACCGACGAAGCCGGCGCCCGAACGGTCGGGCTCGTTGCGCATCACCGCCGCGATCTGGTCGCCGTCGCGCACCATGAACCACAGGGTCGGGTCGAAGTCCGGATCCTTGACGAGCCGCAGCTCGCGCCACTCCTCGAACGGCAGCGCAACGAAGTTCCACTCGTCCTCGAACGCGTCGGTCATTGCATCGTGGAAAGCCCTCGCGTGCTCGGGCTCGAAGGTCTCGAGCGCTAGGCCTTCCGGCAGCTCGGGGGGCGGCAGCGGTTCCCGGTCGAGCTCGATCATCATCCGGTAGTAGTGACGCACGTCGCGCATACCGGCCTGTTCGAACAGGCCGTGAGCGCGATCATCACCCGCGAGGGAGAACGCGAGCAGCTTCGGCTTCCCGATTTCCCGCGCGCGTCGCTCCGCGGCCGCGACGAGCCACGCGCCCAGTCCTCGGCCGCGTTGATCGGGATGGACGAAGCCGTCGAGCTCGAACGTCTCGCCATGAGCAAAGCCGACCGCGTACGCGCGGATCGAATCCCCGTCGTGCAGCACCCACGAGCTCTGCTCGAGGTCGATCATCCGCCACCATCCGAGCAGCTCGGGGACCGAGGAGTCCGACCAGCCCTGCACGGCATGGTCGGCGGCGGTGATCAGCTCGTCGATTGCCGGCGCGTCGTCGAGCGTCGCGCGCCGGACGCTCAGGCCTTCAGGCGGCGACGAGCTCATCGAGCGTGTCGGGCAGGCGGGAGAGGTCCGGCAGCTCGCGAGTCGGCGCGGGCTCGGCACGCTCGCCGTAGCGGTTGATCCAGATCGTGCGCAGGCCGAGCGCCGCCGCGGGCACGACGTCGTGGAAGTGACTCTGCGCGACGTGCACGTACCACTCGCGCCGAACGTCGACCCGTTCGAAGAAGCGCTCCCAATGCGCGGGCGCAGGCTTGTAGGATCCGATCTCCGACGCCACGATCGCGAGGTCGAACGGAACGCCGATCTGCTGCATGGACGCCTCGATGAAGTCCCGATCGGTGTTCGAGAGAATCGCGAGCTTCCAGCCGCGCGCGTGCGCCCCCTCGAGCGACGCGCGAACCTCTGGGAACGGCTGCCACGACGGCAGCGAGCGCGCGAGCGCCTGCTCGTCGCCGACGCCCAGCCGTCGCGACACCTCCGTCATGACATCGCGGTAGGAACTACCGGGGCTCTCCGCCTGCACTTGCGGCTCAACCTCGTGATAGCGCTCGAGCAGCTCGTCGCTGCCGAGGGCATTGCGCAGCCCGCCGTCCCAGTCGATCAGCGTGCCGTAGCAGTCAAACGTCGCCCATCTCCGCGGAAAATGCTCCGCATTTTCGGCGGGGGTGGGTTTGGACTTCGCTTCGCTCGTAGGAAGTTATTCCAGTCTTTTCACGACGATCGACGCGTTGTGGCCGCCGAAGCCGAACGAGTTGGAGACGCCGACGCGGACATCGGCGTCGCGCGCCTCGTTCGGGATGTAATCGAGGTCGCACTCCGGGTCCGGCTCCTCGTAGTTGATCGTCGGCGGCAGCTTCCCGTCGCGGATCGCGAGCGTCGTGAAGATCGCCTCGACCGCGCCGCCGGCGCCCAGACAATGGCCGGTCGCGCCCTTCGTCGAGGAGATCGGCGTCTGCCGCGCCTTCTCCTCGCCGAGCGCAAGCTTGATCACCCGCGTCTCGGCAGCGTCGCCGAGCGGCGTCGACGTGCCGTGCGCGTTGATGTAGTCGATCTCCTCCGGATCGATTCCCGCGTCGCCGAACGCCATCTTCATCGCGCGCGCGGGATTCGTGCCGGTCGGGTCGGGCTCCGTCACGTGCTTCGCGTCGGAGGACAAGCCGTACCCGGCGAGCTCCGCGTAGATCTTCGCACCCCGTGCGCGCGCGTGCTCGAGCTCCTCGAGCACAACGAGTGCGCCTGCTTCGCCCATCACGAAGCCGTCGCGCCCCGCGTCGAACGGCCGGCTAGCCCGCTTCGGATCGTCGTTCCGCCGCGACAGTGCGCGCATCGCACCGAAGCCGGCGATGCCCACCTGGTTGATCGCGGACTCCGTGCCGCCGCAGAGCATGACGTCCGCGCGGTCGAGGCGGATGTCGTCGAGCCCCTGTCCGATCGCCATGTTCGACGCCGCGCACGCCGTGCACTCCGACGACAGTGGCCCGCGCGTGCCGAGCTCCATCGAGACCCAGCCGGCGCCCATGTTCGGGATGATGCAGGGGATCGCGAAGGGGTTGACCCGGTCGGGCCCGCGCTCCTTCAAGGTGTCGTAGCAGTCCTGAAAGGACTTGATCCCGCCGATTCCCGTGGCGATCGACGCGCCGATGCGGTCCGCCTCGGCCGCGATATCGAGGCCCGAGTCGGTCTCGGCCTGCCGCGCGGCGGCGAGGATGAGCTGCGCGAAGCGGTCCATCCGCCTGGCCTGCTTGCGGTCGATGTAGTCGGACGGGTCGAAGTCCTTCACCTCACAGGCGAAGTGCACGAAATAGTCGGACGAGTCGAACTGGGTGATCTCCGACGCCCCGGACTCCCCCGCGAGCAGGTTCTTCCAACTCGTCTCGACATCGTTGGCGAGCGGTGTCACCGCCCCCATGCCCGTGATCACGACTCTGCGCCTGCCGTTCTGCGACATCACATCCCCAGTCCGCCGTCGACGAGCAGCACATCACCGGTGATGAAGGCAGCCTCGTCGGAACAGAGAAAACGTACCGCCCCGGCGACATCCTCCGGTGTGCCAAAACGGCCGAGCGGGGTGTTAGCGAGCATCAACTCCTTCATCTCCTCGGCGATCACCTCTGTCAGACGCGTGTCGACATACCCCGGCGCGACGACGTTTGCACGCACGCCGCGGTTGCCGAGCTCCCGAGCCAACGCCTTCGTGAAGCCGATGATCCCGGCCTTCGACGCCGAATAGTTCGTCTGGCCGGGATTCCCGTGCAGGCCGACGATGCTGGAGATGTTCACGATCGAGCCCCCACGCCGCTTCATCATCCCGCGCGCCGCCGCGCGGCACGTGTGGAAGACGCCGCCGAGGTTCGTCGCGATGACATCGCTCCAGTCGTCGTCGGGCATCCGCGCGAGCAGCCCGTCGCGGGTGATGCCGGCGTTGTTGACGAGGACATCGAGCTCGCCCGCCTCGTCGACGAGCCGCTTCGCCTCGTCGGCGCTCGCGACGTCGGCCTGGATCGCCTTCGCACCGGCCTCCTGCGCGACGGCTTCGGCCTCGTCCTTGCCCGAGCGGTAGCTGAGCGTCACGGTCGCGCCGGCGCGCGCCAGCTCCAGCGCAATGGCGCGGCCGATCCCACGCGAGCCTCCCGTAACGAGGGCGGTCTTGCCCTCGAGCGACGCGAAGCTGTCAGCGGTTCGGCCGTTCACGCGCACACGTGCCGGGCGAGCGAGAAGCAAGCCCGGGAAGGACGCAGGGAGGGCGCGTAGCCGGAGGCTACGGGCCTGACTGAGAACGCCCCCAGGCGCCGCTTCGCAGCCGTCCGGCGCCATGCGCGGGGACGGTCGAGCCGCAAATTACGCAGAGGCGAGCGTCTCCTCGAGCTTGTCGAGCGCCTCGGGCGTCGAGACCGAGATCGTCTTTGCGTTGCGGTCGATCCGCTTGATCAAGCCGGAGAGAACATTGCCGGGGCCGACCTCCACGAACGTGTGCACGCCTTCTCGGAGCAGCGCCTGCGCGGCCTGCGTGAAGCGCACCGGCGCGGTCAGCTGCTCGACGAGGAGCGGCCCCATCCGCTTCGCCTCCTCGATCCGCGCCGTGACCGTGGACATGAACGGAGCCGTCGGCTCGGAGAACTTCACGCGCTCGAGCGCGGGGCGGAACCGGTCGGCCGCGCGCGCGACGAGCGGGCTGTGGAACGCGCCTGACACGCGCAGCTTCACGGCCCGCCGAGCTCCTTCCTGCTCGGCCGCCTCGCACGCCTCGTCGACCGCAGGGTTCTCGCCCGACACGACGATCTGGCCCGGGCAGTTGTAGTTCGCCGGCCAGACGTTGAGGATGCGCCGGCAGATCCGCTCGACGGTCTCGTCGTCGAGGCCGAGGATTGCCGCCATCGAGCCGGGATTGAGCTTCGCGGCATCCGCCATCGCGAGTCCGCGCTCCCGCACGAGGCCGATCGCCTCCTCCACCTTCAGGGCGCCGGCCGACGCGAGCGCCGCGAACTCGCCGACCGAGTGGCCGACCACGAAGTCGGGCTTGATCCCGCGCGCCTTGATCGCCTCGAGGACGGCGAGGCTGGTCGCGACGAGCGCGGGCTGCTGCACCTCCGTCTGGACGAGCTCCTCCTCGGGCCCCTCGAAGCAGAGGTGCACGAGGTCGAGGCCGGAAGCCTCGCTGCCGCGCTTGAAGACATCGAGAGCCTCCGGGACCGCTTGCGCGATCTCACGGCCCATGCCTGCCTCGAGCGAGCCCTGTCCCGGGAAGCAAAACGCGACGAGGTCGCCGCCCTTCACAGCGTCCACTCCATCAGCCCCGACCCCCACGTGAGGCCCGCGCCCATGCCCGTCATCAACACCAGGTCTCCCTTCTTCAACCGTCCGTCCCGTTGCGCATCTGCCAGCGCCAGCGGGATTGAACCAGAGGACGTGTTCCCATACCGGTCAACATTTACAACCATCCGCTCGCGCGGGATCCCCAGCCTCTGGGCCGCGTGATCCATGATCCGCACGTTCGCCTGGTGCGGGACGTAGACATCGACGTCCTCGACGGCCACGCCGCAGCGGCCGAGGACGGCCTCCGCCGACGACACGAGCACCCGCGTGGCGAACTTGAACACCTCACGCCCGTTCATGTGGACGTAGCCGTTGCCGACGGCGTCTTCGAGCTTGCGCGAGCCGCTCCCGGGCAGCGAGAGGTGGATGCCGCCGCCGCCGTCGGCGCCGAGCTCGAAGCCGAGGAAGCCTCGCTGCGACGTCCGCTCGAGCACGACGGCGCCGGCGCCGTCGCCGAAGAGGATGAGTGTCGATCGGTCCGTCCAATCGAGGATGCGCGAGAGGACGTCGCCGCCCACGACGAGCGCGCGCTCCGCGAGACCGGCCGCCATCATCCCGTACGCCTGCACGAGCGCGTACATAAAGCCGGTACAGCCGGCGAGGAGGTCGTAGGCCGCCGCATCGGGCGCGCCGAGCTCGTCGGCGAGCAGCGCGCTCGAGGTGGGGAACATCATGTCGGGCGTCACCGTCGCGCAGATCAGCAGGTCGACGTCACTCGCCTCGACGCCCGCCTGCGCGAGCGCGGCGCGCGCGGCGGGTAGCGCGAGGTCCGTCAGCGCCTCCTCCGGCGCAGCGATCCGTCGCTCCTTGATGCCCGTGCGCTCGGTGATCCATTCGTCCGTCGTGTCGACGAGCGTCGCAAGCTCGTCGTTCGTCAGCACGCGCTCGGGAACGTACGCACCGAGGCCGGTGATGGAGATCGGGTCGCCCTGCGCCTTGCCGAGCATCTACCGCTCCACCGCGAACGTGAGCGTCGCCTTGCACGCCAGCTCGCCGTCCACACGAGCCTCTGCCTTGCCGCGCCCGATCGGCCCGCGCACGCGGTCGAGCTCGCAGCGCAGCTCGAGGACGTCACCCGGCTCGACCACGCGCTTGAAACGGCAATCGTCGATGCCGGCGAAAAACGCGAGCTTCCCTCGGTTCTCCTCCTCGCTCAGCACGGCAAGGGCGCCGGTCTGAGCGAGCGCCTCGACGATCAGGACGCCGGGCATGATCGGCCGCCCGGGGAAGTGACCTTGTAGGTACCACTCGTCTGCGCGCACCGTCTTCCGCGCCACAGCGCCGACACCCGGTGTGACTTCCAGCACCTCGTCGATCAGGAGGAAGGGCTCGCGGTGCGGGAGGATCTCCTCGAGAGCAGCGTTCATGCGACGTCGGAGAGCTTGTCGCGCAAGCGGTTGCGCCCGCGATGCGCGTAGCACTTCGCGGTGCCGACAGGCATGTCGGACACCACGGCGATCTCTTCGAAGGAGAGCCCGAGCGCATCCTTGAGCACGACCACGCGCGCCTGCTCGGGCGCGATCTCCGCGAGGCACCGGTTCAACTCGCTACGCAGCTCGGTCCGATCCGCCTCGTGCACGGGATCTGCCTCCGTCGCTGCGCGCCGGTCCTCGAGCAGCGGCTCGCACGCGCGCGCACGTTGCCGGTTCGCGACGTCGCGACAGGCGTTGATCGTCAGCCGGTACAGCCACGTCGAGAACTGCGACTTCCCCCTGAACTGCCCGATCCGAGTGCAGAGCTTCGCGAGGGCCTCCTGAGACGCGTCGCGCGCATCCTCCGGGTCGCGCAGCATGTGCAGCGTGAGCTTCTCGACGCGCGGCGCGTGCCGTTCGCACAGCGCTTCGAGAGCGCGCGCGTCGCCGTCTTTTGCCCGTTTGACCAGGATCGGATCGCTCAGCCGTGCGTAAACCAGTGGCCCTTCCGGACGGAAGGACTGCTGAATTGGACGGCGGCGGCTTCGCGGCAGTTGCATCTGGCCGTTCTAGTCTAGGAGGGTGGCGGATTCGCTCGCCCCGGACGACGTGCTGCCGCTGCTCAGCGGCACTTTCGGGCACGTCTATCGCTACGAGCAGCTCTGCTCTTCGACGCAGCGTCTCTTGCAGCCCGACGATCCGGAAGGAGCGGTCGCCGTCGCGGAGGAGCAGAGCGAGGGCCGCGGGCGGCTCGGCCGCAGCTGGCAGGCGCCCGCGCGGACGAGCGTGCTCCTCTCGATCCTGCTTCGCCCCGAAGTCGAGCCGCCGCGCCTGCCCGAGCTGACCCTGGTGGCGGGGGGAGCCGTCGCCCAGGCGATCGCGGAGGCCACGGGCCTCGAGCCCGCGATCAAGTTTCCGAACGACGTCCTGCTCGGGGGCAGGAAGGTCGCCGGGATCCTGGCCGAGTCGAGCGGCGGCCGCGTTGTGCTCGGCATCGGCGTGAACGCGAACCAGACGGCCGAGCAGCTTCCGCCGGACGTGCAGACCGTGCCGACGTCGCTGCGCCTCGAGCTCGGCAAACCCGTCGAGCGTCCCGAGCTGCTCGCCGCGATCCTGCGACAGGTCGAGCAGGCTTACAGAGCCTGGGTCTCTACGGGTACTTCAGCGTCCGGCTGAGATTGCCGGCGGCGTCGCGCGCGATGATCCGCACGGAGCGGACGCGGCCGTGCCGATACGAGAACGTGCCCGCACGGACCGAGCGCACGACGCGCGAGCCGTTCACGATCAGGGTCACCTTCGCCGGCTCGCTCACCCAGAAGCGGAGGTTCCGAAACGAGCGCGCACGCAGCGTGGGCGCCGTCGTGTCGATGCGGAAGAGCACCGTCCGTGTGGCGTTCCCGACCTCGCCGCTCGTCGTCAGCGCGCCGGCGTAGGTCCCGTCCTTCGTCCCCGCAGCCGTCCAGCCGACGCTCTGCGCCCCGGGCGGGAGCGTCGCGGAGTACACCGGGGCGATGGTCTTGCCCGCCCGCTGAATGTCGAGCTTGACCGCGGCGACCCGCTCGAGCTGGAAGGAGAAGGTGATGTCGCCGTTCGTCACGGGCGGCGCAACCGCGAACCGCGTCACCGTCCGGTCGATCACGACCGGAACGGTCGCCGAGACGCTCGTCTTCGCGTTCGCAGCGGTCAGCACGAGCTGGAAGTGACCCTCGGGCGCGGTCGTCGCCACGAACTTGAACGTCTGCTTGCCGGGCTGGTGCTGCTGCGTGAAGAGGGTCGCGACGTCGCCCCCGCCCGCGTCTCGCAGGGTCGCCGTCACCGTCGCCGGCGCCGTCAGCGTGTAGGAGATCCGCGTCGAGTCGCTGATCGTCCGCGGAGTGGCGGTCAGGGACTTGATCGCGAGCGCCACCGGCGCTGTCCCGATCGCCCCCGTCGCAGGTCGCACGCCACCGGCCGAGATCGTCCACGCGTACGACGCCGCCGCCGCAGTCGACGCGTCCCACGTCCAGTCGATGGCGCCACTGGTCCCCGTTCCGCTCGCGACGACAGCGCCGCTCGAGTCGGTGACGGTCACCGTCCATGGCAGCGGCGTGCTCAGTCGTCCCTGGAAGCGGATGAGGCCGCCCAGCTGTCCCTGCACAGTCGGTGCGTACAGCTTCGGAAGCCCAGTCGTCGCAGTCTGCCGCGCAAGTGCGCCGAGCTGTGCGTAGAGGACGGCGCCGGGGCAGGTCGTGAAACCGGTGTCGCGGTGACCCGAAACGGCGCGAAGGAAGACCGGTGTGCCGACGGGGAACCGTGGATTGCCGCCCGAGTCGAACGTCAACGTCGACAGCGGGTCGACGTGCGCGGCGTCGAGCCGCCAAGCGAGCAGGTTCACCAGCGCCGTCCTCTCCGCGGCCGTCGGCGCAGCCGTCTGGTATGTCCCGATCAGGGCGACGCCGACCGAACCGTTGTTGAACCCCTCCGCGTGGGCGCCGATGACGTTCTTGTCGACACCGCCGTAGCGACCCTCGAAGACCTGGCCGTACTTGTCGACGAGGAAGTTGTAGCCGATGTCGTCCCAGCCGTTGCCCTTCACGTGGTAGATCTCGATCCCGCGGACGATCGCCGCCGACTGTGACGCGGTGTACGAGTTGGAGCCGGCGGTGTGATGCACGACGGCGAGCTGGATCGCACGAGCGAACCTCGGTGCTGCGCGGCGGATCGCCTCGTTCGCGCCCCAGGCGGTGCGTGAGATCAGCGGCGGCGAACCCGTCATCGAGACGCGGCGCAGCGGGATGCGCTCCTCCGAGCTCTGGACGAAGTACACGCGCAAGCGTGTGACGCGGCCGCGCAGCCGGTACCGGACGGCATCCGACGCACCAGTCCAATACGGGTTCCCGAGGTGCCATGGACCGGCGGCCCCGTCGGGCAGGTCTTCCGCCTCGGGAGCTGCCGGCTGCCAGCCGCTCCAGCGTCCGGCGACCGAGCGTGTCCGGAACTCCACACTGCCTGAGCCGCGCCAGTGCAGCCCGATCATGTCGAACCGCGGCGTTGCGGCGGCAAGCGTGCGTTCGCCGTGCAGCGGAACCTCGCGCATGCTGAGCGAGGCCTCGCCCAATGCAACAGCGGGCGCAGCGAGAAACGCGGCGACGGCGACCAGGGCGATCTTCACTGCGCCCAAGGGTGCCTGCCGCATCTGTCGGCCTCAAGGCCGCTGATAGAATCCTTACGAGTTGAAGAACGCTGTTTTGCGGGGACTTTTGCTCCTCGGAGCGGCTTTGGCGTTCGCCTCACCGGCCGGCGCAGCGACACCGCGCGTCCTGGCGATCCACTTTGACGCCGACGTCAACCCTGTCACGCAGAACTACCTCTGCCATCAGCTGAAGCAGGCGGCAAAGCAGCACTATGACGCGGCGGCGATCATCCTCAACACACCCGGCGGCCTGCTGCAGTCGAAGGACAAGATCGTCCTCTGCGAGCTGAGCTCGAAGGTTCCCGTGCTCGTCTGGGTCGGGCCGAACGGCTCGTTCGCAGGGTCGGCCGGTGTCTGGCTGGCGCAGGCTGCCGACTACCTCGCAATGGCGCCCGAGACGAACATTGGCTCGTCGACTCCGATCGACTCGAGCGGCGGGAACATCGGCTCCGATCTCCGCCGCAAGCTCGTCAACCACGAGGCGGCTTCTCTCCGCGCACTCGCCGAGAGCCACGGACGTAACGCAAGGTGGGCCGACCGCGCGGTGCGCGTCGCGACGAACGCGACCGCCCGCGAGGCGAAGGTGCTGAATGTCATCGATGCGATCGCACCGACCCTCCCCGCACTGCTGCGCGAATCCGACGGGGTGAAGACGAAGCCACGCGGCTTCGTCCTGCACCTCGCCGGCGCGCAGATCCACGACGTGCACCCGGGCTTCTTCACGCGCCTGCTGAACACCCTGATCGACCCGAACATCCTGACGCTGTTGTTCCTCGCCGGCCTGGCGGGGATCGGCTACGAGATCTTCCACCCCGGTGTGGTGCTGCCCGGCGCGCTCGGGCTCGTGGCGCTGATCACCGCGCTGTTCGGCTTCTCGGTGCTGCCCGTGAACTGGGCCGGCTTCATCCTGCTGCTTGCCGGCGTCGCGTTGCTCGTCGTCGACGTGCACGTCGCCTCGCACGGCGCGTTAACCGTGGCCGGGCTGATCGCCATGGCGGTGGGCGCGATCTTCCTCTTCCAGAACGCTCCTGCGCCGTACCACACGTCGAAGCCGCTCGTGATCGCGGTCGCGGTCGTGCTCGGCTCGATCTGGGCATTCGCGGTCGGCAAGGCATGGCAAGTGCGGCACAACCCCGCCGAGGTGACGCCCGAGCGGATCGCGGGGGCCCTCGGCGAGGTGCGCCGCGACGGCCTCGTCTTCGTCGAGGGCGAGCTCTGGCAGGCGCGCACCGCCGGCGGAGAGCAGCTACGGCCTGGCCAGCGCGTGCGCGTGGAATCCCTCGACGGCCTCGTGCTCACCGTCAGGCCGGACCCCACGGCATAGGATCTGGGTATGAGCGCCGCCCTGATCGCGATCGCGATCTTCCTCTTCCTGATCGTCCTGTTCCTCTTCTCCGCGATCAAGGTGGCGCGCGAGTACGAGCGCGGGATCATCTTCAGGCTCGGCCGGCTCCTGCCGAACCCGAAGGGGCCCGGCCTGTTCATCCTCATCCCCGTCGTCGACCGGATGGTGAAGGTCGACCTGCGCACGATCACGCTGACGATCCCGCCGCAGGAAGTGATCACGAAGGACAACGTCCCGGTGCGCGTCAACGCGGTCGCGTACTTCCGGATCGTCGACCCGAAGTCGGCGATCGTGCAGATCGAGAACTACATGGTCGCGACGTCTCAGATCGCCCAGACCACTCTCCGCTCCGTGCTCGGCCAGCACGTGCTCGACGAGCTGCTGTCGGAGCGCGAGAAGATCAACTCGATCCTGCAGGGGATCATCGACGAGGCGACCGCGCCCTGGGGCATCAAAATCTCGATCGTCGAGGTGAAGGACGTCGAGATCCCGAGCAGCATGCAGCGCGCGATGGCGCGCCAGGCCGAGGCCGAGCGCGAGCGGCGCGCGAAGATCATCAACTCCGAGGGCGAGTTCCAGGCGGCCGAGCGCCTGAAGGACGCGGCGGTCGTGATCGGCCAGCAGCCGGTCGCGCTGCAGCTGCGCTACCTGCAGACGCTGCTCGAGCTCGGCTCGTCTCAATCGACGACGATCGTCTTCCCGGCGCCGATCGACCTGATCCGCCCCTTCATCGAGCGGGCCGAGAAGGCCGACGGCTCTAACTGAGCGGCGAACTTCGCCGCGAGCCGGAGTCGGGCCGCATTGCCGTGATCGCCCCCGGGCGGGCGAAGCGACCCGGGGCCGCACGCGCAACGCTCGATCCGCCGACGCCCGAAGAGCTCGCGACATGTCCGTTCTGCGCCGGGCACGAGGA
>VAXO01000047.1 GCA_005888435.1 Actinomycetota bacterium
TCGGTGTCGCAGGCACTCTTCTCGACCGTCCTGCATGCGCGGGTCGCGCACAAGATCCTCGACGCCGAGGCCGGCCTGGAGCGCTCTGGCCGGCTCAGTCAGGCGCTGGGCACGATCGAGCAGCTCGCGAAGCGCGCCCAGAGCGAGATGCGGCGCTTCATCTTCGAGTGGGGGCCCGAGGGGATCGGTGACGGGCTGGTGCCCGCGCTCTCGCGCCATGTCGCCTCGCTCGCGGAAGACCCCATCGACGTCCGCGTCGAAGGGCCGTCCGAGCCGCTGCCGCTGACGCGGACGGCCGAGACGCAGCTGTTCGGCATCGGCCGGGAGGCGCTCGCGAACGTCGCCAAGCACGCACACGCGGAGACGGCATGCGTGCGTGTGCACGCGACGACGAAGCGGGTCGTCCTCGAGGTCGCGGACGACGGGTGCGGCTTCGATCCCGATGCGTCGCGCGCCGGCCACTTCGGGCTCCAGTCGATGCGCAGCCGTGCCGACGAGCTCGGCGCCGACCTGCACATCATCAGCGCGCCCGGGCGCGGGACCGTCGTGCGCGTCGAGCTCCCCGCGGTGAACGGCCGCAATGGCGGCTGAGCCGGACGAGACGATCCGCGTCCTTGTCGTCGACGACCACGGCGTCGTCCGCCGGGGCCTGTTCGCGTTCCTCGAGGGGGAGACGGACATCGACGTCGTCGGCGATGCGGACGGCGGCGAAGCGGCCCTCGGGCTGCTCGAGCGCCTCGACGGGGAAGGCCGTCGCCCGCACGTCGTACTCATGGACATGCAGATGGAGCCGCTCGACGGAATCGAGTCGACGCGGCGCATCCGTGCGGCGTACGACGACGTCGAGGTCGTCGCGCTCACGTCGTTCGACGACATGCAACGAGTCCAGGCGGCGCTCGAGGCCGGAGCTTCCGGCTACCTGCTGAAAGACGCGGACGTCAGCGAGATCGCGGTCGCCGTCCGCGCCGCGCACCGCGGCGAGTTGCTGCTGGATCCCGCCGTCGCGCGCCGGCTGGCCGAATCGCTGCGCGCACCGCGCGAGCCGAAGCTCACGTCGCGCGAGGTCGAGGTGCTGCTCCTCCTCGGCGAAGGTCAGTCGAACAAGGCGATCGCCGCGACGCTCGGCATTACCGAGCGCACGGCGCGCACGCACGTCTCGAAGATCCTCGCGAAGCTCGGGCTCAGCTCACGGACACAGGCCGCGCTCTGGGCTGCTCGGCATGCAGACGACGTGCGACTGCAACAGCCTCGAGCCGCGAGTTGACCCCGAGCGCCCGCAGGAGGTGCCTGACGTGATTGCGCACCGTCTCCTGGCTGAGGTGCAAGTCGCCTGCGATCTGGGCCGTCGAGCGCCCGTGCTCGAGCAGTCGTAGCACCTCCGCCTGCCTTGGCGTCAGGTGCGGATGCGGGGGCTCTTTGCCGGTTTCGAGCGACCATTGCGGCAGTTGCCCGAAGACGCCGACGACGTGGCCGCCGCGTGTCAGGCGCACGGCACTCACCTCGCAGTCGAGGCGCTCGCCGTCCAGGCCGATGATCACGCCGGTCGCGTCCGTTGCGACCTTCGTGCCGACAACCTTCTGCGCGAAGATCTCGCGCCCCCGTCGGCGATCCTCGGGCGCGAGCACCGAGGTGAACTGACGCCCACGGCAGTCCCCCACAAGGCGTTGCGCCGCCGGGTTCAGCCAGCGGATGATGCCGGTGGCGTCGAGCACGTAGCTCGGGACGTTGATCCCTTCGAGCGCGCTCTCGACATCGGCATCGAGTGCCTTGAGCCGAGACATGCTTCGAGTGTGCGCCCCGGCGGGCGCCTACGTCAATCGACCCGCGGAAAATCACCCTCGAGCTGGTGGACGGCGCTCAGGATTTCACCCTGCATCACCCGCAGGCGGACGATCGTGGTCCTGGCCTCCAGCTCGTCATCCCGCTGCTCGAGGCGGATGATCGCCTCCTCGAGCGAGGCTGCCATGCGCAGGAGCCGTTCGATTCTCGCATCCGGTGACACACCGCCAGCGTGCCGAGCCGCAGGGCCGCTCGGCTTGACGCAAACGCGTCAGTCGCGCGCCACGGGGCGACGACGCTCATCGACCTGCTTGACCTCGACGAGCTCGAGGCCGAGCGACTCGATCTGCTCGAGCACGCCGTGCAGAGCGGCCTGGTCGGCGACCTCACCGCTCAGGATCGTCTCGACCGGCTGGATCTCTGCGTCGAAGCCTTCGAAGCTCGAGAGCAGCCTCTCGGCCAGCCGTCCACGCACGCGAAATTCGTACCGGCTGGGTTTCACCGCCTGAACGTCGAACGCATGCGGGTGACACGACCTCACCCGGAACGAATGGGTGATTCGGGGGCCTCCGAGAGCTAGTCGCGATGCGTCTTGTCCAGGGCGCAGCCATCGGAGTACTGTGAGCTCACCCGGAAAGGAGGAGAGCCTGGCGCCCCAGACCGCACGTCGCCAGGGATCCCGGTCCGTCGCGGCAGCGGATCTCGTGATCCCACGCCCGCCGAAGCCCCGCGTGGACCGCCCGAGGCTCTTTGACCGACTCGAAGAGGGAGTCGACGGTCCGTTGACGCTGATCTCCGCGCCGGCAGGCGCGGGGAAGACGTCGCTGCTCGCATCGTGGCTCGCGGCGAACCCTCGTCAGGTCGCGTGGCTGGCCCCGCGCCCCCAGCTGACCGAGGCGGCGTTCTGGGCGGAGTGGCTCGCCGCGATCCACCGGGTCGCGCCCGCACGCTCTGCGCTGCGACGGCTCGCCGGCCCGCGCACCGGCACGCCCGGGCCGTTCGTCGTCCAGCTGCTGAACGGCTTCGCCGAGCTGGACGAGCCCCTCATCGTGGTGGTGGATGACTTCCACAGCATCCGCAGCCCCGAGATCTGCGCGGCGATCGAGCAGCTCCTGCGCGCCGCGCCGACGAGCCTGCGGCTCGTCCTGTCCACGCGACACGACCCACCGCTGCCGCTCCACCTGCTGCGCGCGAGCGGCGAGCTCGTCGAATTGCGTGCGCGCGACCTGGCGATGACGACGGACGAGGCGCAGCAGCTGCTCGACGGCCTCGGCGTCGAGCTCGAGCCGCACGTGCTCTCGCTCCTGATCGAGCAGACGGAAGGCTGGGCCGCCGGCATCCGGCTATTCACGCTCGCACACAGGGCCCGAGGCCCGGAGGTGACGGCGCTCGAGGCGATCGACCTCGACGAGCGTCCCGCGTCGGAGTACCTCTTGGCCGAAGTGCTGCGGCGACAGACCGACGAGACGCGCGACTTCCTCCTCGCGACCTCCGTCGCCGAGCGGTTCACGGCCGATCTCGCGAATGCCATGACCGAACGCTCGGACAGCGCTCACCTCGCGGAGCGCCTCGTCGCCGACAACGTCTTCATCGAGCGGCTCGACACGCAGCCGCCCTGGTATCGCTACCACCATCTCTTCGCGGAGCTGCTGCGCGCGGAGCTCCGGCACACGGCGAGAGGCCGGATCGCCGAGCTGCACGGGCGGGCGGCGAAATGGCATTTCGAGAACCGCGCGCCGATGGACGCCGTCCATCACGCGCTTGCCGCCGGCGACCGCGACCTGCTCACCCTGTGCCTGGTCGACGGGTGGTTCGAGCTCGTCGCGCGCACCGACGCGGCGTTCCGGAGCGAGCTGCTGGGTCTGACTCCGGACGGGGACGTCGACGCGTCGGCGGCGCTGTCGGCGGTGCTGGCGAGCATCGAGTTCATCAACGGCAACACGCGGAGCGGCAGCCGCCGCCTTGCCCGCGCCCGAAAGCTCTGGCCGAAGAGCGCGGAAGCTCCACTTCAGGCCGTCCTCACCTTCGCGGAGCTCCTGCACAGCACGAACAGAGGCAGGTTCAGCGAGACGACGCGGCTGGCGCACGAGCTGCTCGACCTCGCCGAGGACGGGCCGTTCTCCTCGCAGGCGAGCGAGACCATGCGCGCAATCGCGCTCGGCCACCTGGGGCTCGCGGAGGTGGCGTTGGGCGACCTCGCGGAGGCCGAGACGCACCTGAGCGAGGCGCTCGAGGCGGCTCGCATCGCCGACGTCCCCTACGCGGAGCTCGCGGCCATGGGCGGCATGGCGTGGGTGCAGCTGATCCGCGGCCGGCTCCGCCGGGCTGGCCGAATCGCGCGGGGCGCGGTCGAGCTCGCGCAGGCGCGCGGCTGGGACCACAGCTCTCAGGCCGCTGTCTCGCTCGGCGCGCTCGCACTCGTGGAGCACGAATGGGACGACCTCGACGCGGCCGACTCGCACGCGCGGGAGCTCGGCGACACCGCGCGGCGGCTCGACGATGCCGGCGGCCGCCTGTGGGCCGCGGTGATCCAGGCGTCGCTGTGCCTCGCGGGCCGCGGCACGGACGTCGACCTCGCGCTCGAGCGTCTGCTCGGCGCCGCCGAGCCCGCCGGTGTCGAATCGCCACGCCTGCAACGGATCGTCGTGGGGCTCGAGGCGCGCCTGATGGCGGCGGCCGCCGATCACGACGGCGCCGCCGCCCTGATCGACGAAGCGCTCGACGAGAGCCCGTCCTCGCCTGGGCTCCACGCCGTTCGGGCACGCTTGCTGCTGGCGTCGGGCGACGCCGAAGGCGCACTGGCCGCGCTGACGGCGCCCTGCGACGCCGCCTATCCGACCGTTGCGATCGAGCGCGAAGTCCTCCGCGCAGTGGCGTTGCGCGCGACAGGCAACGCGGACAGCGCGCTGACGGCCATCGAGGTTGCGCTGGCGCGCGCGGAGCCCGAGGGTATCCGGCGACCGTTTCTCTCTGCCGGCCGCGGGGTGCGTGAGCTGCTCGCCGATCATCTGCGCAAGGGCGTCTCCCACCGCTGGTTCGCGTCGGAGCTCCTGCGCAATCTCGACGGAACGAACGGTGCGCGGGTGCTGCCCGCGGAGCTGCTCGAGCCGTTGTCTGCGCGCGAGAGCGAGGTGCTGCGCTTCCTGCCGACGATGATGTCCAACGCGGACATCGCCTCCGAGCTGTTCGTCTCCGTCAACACCGTGAAGACGCACGTCAAGAGCATCTATCGCAAGCTCGACGTGACGCGGCGGCAGGATTCGGTCCGCCGCGCCCGTCAGCTGCACCTGCTCTGAGCTTTCCTACGTGGGGCTGTTGCGGCGCCCTCCGTACACCACGAGGGCATAGATCACCAGGACGTCGAGCACGATCGCTGCGATCGCCCAGACCGGATACACCCGCGCCCACGAGAGCTGGGCGATCGCGTTCCCGAAGGCCGACACGACGCCGACGATCGCAGCCCAGCCCGCCCCGGAGTAGATGGCGAACCCCGCGCACAGCTGCAGCGCGCCCCAGATCAGGAAGAACCAGCCCCACGCATCGAGGTTGGCGAAGAGCAGCTGGTTGACCAGATAGTCGGAGTTCGAGATCGCGGCGATCCCGTCGATCACGTTGAAGCAGCCGACGAGGATCAGCATCGTGCCGGCGAACGCAACCCAACCGGTACCCGATGCCTCCTCCTCGTAGGCGCTTTCGAGTCGTGCGGTTGTCATCCCACTCCTCTCCTGGCGTTTGTGGCCTGGATCGTCAATCGTTCAGGAGTGACCGCCGCTCACCCGGACGGTGTGACCCGGGATTGGAGGCGTTGGCGGCGGCACGGCGAATGGCCACGCGTGGCACCGACGGGAAACCGTTACCTCCGTTTCCTGCTGCGCAGGGAGCTGACTCCCGCGCGCGCGGGATGGGCGATCGCCTCCGCGACCGCCGCGATCACCATCGGCTGCGGGATCGTGATCCGGCTCGTCGACCCCTCCGACTTCGACAACGTGTGGCTCGGCCTCTGGTGGGCGGTTCAGACCGTCACGACGGTCGGCTACGGCGACGTCGTGCCGACGCATACCTCCGGGCGCGTGATCGGCGCCCTCCTGATGCTGAGCGGCATCGGCTTCCTGACCGTGGTGACCGCGGTGATCACGGCGGCGTTCCTGGAGACGGTCCGCCAGCGCATGGGCGATCCACTTCAGCAGGAGCTGTTGGCCCGGCTCGACGAGCTGAGCGCCCGGCTGCAGGCGCTCGAGTCTGCGCTGCGGCGCTAGGAGGCGGCGCAGCGAAAGCCGACGTCGCCGCTCGATGTGTCCGGCGTCAGCGCGCTGCGGGCCGAGACGCGGTAGCGGCGGCAGTACGACGCGTGTGAGAGGTACGAGCCGCCGCGCACGACCTTGTGGGTGCCGGCCTGCGGGCCCCGCGGGTTCGTCCGCCGGTCGCGGGCCTGGAACGTGCGGCTGAACCAGTCGGCGCACCACTCCCAGGTGTTGCCGGTCATGTTGTAGAGCCCGTAATGGCTCGGCGGGAAAGCGTCGACGGGACATGTGCCGTGGTAGCCGTCGGCGCGCGTGTTGTGGCGCGGGAAGCTGCCCTGCCAAACGTTCATCCGGTGCTCGCCGCCGGGCTCCAGCTCCGGGCCCCACGGATACGCCTGGCCTTCGAGGCCTGCGCGCGCCGCGTACTCCCACTCCGCTTCGGTCGGGAGCCGTTTGCCAACGCCGGTCGCGAACGCGCGCGCGTCGTTCCAAGTGACGTGCACGACCGGGTGGTCTTTCCGGTCGTCGATGCTCGAGCCAGGGCCCTCCGGGTGGCGCCAGTCAGCCCCCTGGATCTGGCGCCACCACGGAGCTCGGCCGACGCCATGCTCCGGCTGGAGGTCGTCCGGGAGGAGACCCGCGAAGACGAGCGACCAGCCGAACCTCTCCGCTTCTGTGACATAGCCCGAGTCGTCGACGAAGCGGGTGAAGTCTGCGTTGGTGACTGCAAAGAGCTCGATCCGGAAGGAGCTCACGCGCACGCGCCGGACGGGGCCTTCCCCGTCGTCCGGATATGCGAGGCGATCCTCGCTCCCCATCAGGAACTCCCCGTCCGGCAGCGATGCCATGCCGTCCCAATCCAGGGCTGCGTCCGCGCCGACGGTCGACCGTTCCACGACCGAGGTGGCCAAGCCGTCACGCAATGGGCGGTCCCGAGACATGGCAGCGTCACACTCAGCCGGTCCAGGGTGACTGTGCGTCACTCAGCCGGGGTGACGCCAAATGCGGGACTTTTCCGTCTCAGGACGTCTTGCAGTCGACGCTGCGCGCAAACTGTTTCCACGCGTCAGCGAAAGCGGTCAGCTTCGGCTGGAGGCCGGCGACGACCTCCGTGATCGGCTTGTCGGTCGGACGGTTCTGCACCGCCTGCTTCAGGTCGTCGTAGGTCGACTTGATGTGGTCGGTGTTCGCGGTCTTGACGTCCTTGGCGTCGGCGACGACCTTGTCCCAGGCGGACTGGACGTTGTCGAGTGCGGACTTGAGCTGATCCTCCGAAGAGCTGAGCCCGGCGCCCTGCAGCGCGACTACCGAGGCGGCGAAGCCGTTCAGGCTCGTGCACAGGTGCTGCTTCGCCTCCGCCGGCGATTCCTTGTTGCTCCCGCATGCGGCGAGCCCCGCGCATGTCGCGAGAGCGAGGACGGCGAGTGCGAGCGACCGCTTCACGGGGAGACCCCTTCGGTGGGGACGACGTACGTTCGGGCGACGAAGTCGTGCAGTCCGCGGCGGCGAGCATCGAACAGGATCGGCAGCAGTCCTGCGAACATCGGGATGATCGCGACGAGCAGCGCCCCGAACCGGACGACGGACCTCAGCAGGCGCGGCGGGTCGCCGAAGTGATCCACGACCCGAAGGTGCACGAGCCGCATCCCGGGGGTCTGCCCGGCCAGCGTCCAGAAGAACGCAAAGTACGCACCGACAAGCAGCACCCAGCCGGCGCCGGCGATGAAGCCGAAGAGCCAGACGGGCCGCAGCTCGCCGACGAGCGCGACCACGAGGCTCACGAGCGCGGAGGCGATCAGGAAGACGACTTGCGCAAGCGTCAGGTCCAGGGCGAAGGCGAGCGTCCGCGACGCCAGCCCCGCGCAACGCCGGTCGAGCGTGCGCAGCCGCGTGCGCAGACTCTCCAAGAGCTCCTCCGCGAACGTCGTCGTTTGCTGAGCGAGCGCCTCACGCACCTTCGGGCTGGTCAGCACCCGCTCGAGTGCGCGGTCGAACTCCGGGCTGTCGAGGAATTGCTGCAGCATCCGCTCGGCCTCGGGCTCGAACACGACGACGAGGCGTTCGGCCGTCGTTCCGACCTGCTCCCTGCCTCGCGCGGCGGCGCGCTCCAGGTAGGGAGCGAGGCCGGGTGCGCGCGCGAGCAGGCGTGCGGCCGCCAGCCCCATGCCGGCGGTCGCAAAGACGATGCCGAGAGTGGCGTCGTCGTCCTGGTTAGGTGGTTCGTCCACGGCCACCGCCGTACTTGACGAGCCCGTAGATGACGAGCACGTCGATGGCGACGATCGTGAGCGCCCACACCGTAAACGTGTGCGACGCGGAGAGCTGCGAGATCGCATTGACGAATGCCGTGACAATGCCGACGATCGCGGCCCAGTTCGCCCCCTTCATCACCGCCCAGCCGGCCAGGAGCTGGACGACCCCAACGATCAGGAAGAACCACCCCCACGCCTTGAGGTCCGCGAAGAGCACGTTCGACGACGTGTATTTCGAGCCCGAGATCGCCGAGACGCCGTCGATGATGTTGAAGAAGCCGACGAGGAACAGCAGGATGCCGGCGAGGTCGAGCCAGCTGTGCCGGTCGACCTCGCCCTGGAGCTCCGACGGCGGCGCGCTCGCGCGTGGCTGCCTGTACCAGATGCTCCCCGACGACATCAGCTCACGGGCGCCTTCTCGGCGCTCTGCAGCCCGATCGCAATCAGGTCGGCCGGATGCACCCAGGCGTCGGCGAGGTGGAATCCGCCGGCTTCACGAATCGCGTCGCGCAGACCGATCGCCCAACGGTGATCGAGGAGTGCGATCGCGGCCGCCGTGCCCGGTGGAATGGCGTCGTCGACGTACCAGGTCTCCTTCATGTCGAAGACGTGGCCGCCCTCCATCGCCGCGGCGCCGAGCACCGCTCCGGCCTCTGCGCCGTCCTCACCGTCTGTGCCGGCGCCGATCAGCGCACCGACGATGGCGCCGAACTCCATCGCCTCCTCCTGCGACAGGTCGCTCTGCTGCAATCGCTCGATGTTCCCGTCCTCGTCCTTCCGGACGACGAGCAGGTCGATCAGCCGCACGACGTCGTGCTCGCGTAGGCGTTCGAGCTCGGCCCTGATCGTGCCCGTGAACTCGGCATCGCCGAAGCCGATGACGAGGATCTGAACTGGGCCAAATGACATTGCTCTCTCCCTTGTCTCGTCGTTAGCCGGAGAGCAGCTTCGCCTTGGCGGCTGCGAACTCTTCCGGTGTGAGCACGCCCTGGTCATGCAGGCTCTTGAGCTGGGTCAGCTTCTCTGCGATGTCGGTCGGGCCGCCTCCGGGCGGCACCGCGACGGGCGCCTGCGCGTACTGCTGCTGCGCTTGCTGCGACTCGAGCTCCTGCAGGCGCACCTCCTGGTCATCTTCCCGGTCGCCCGAGCGCTGCGCATGCTTCCCCACCGCATACGCCGTTCCACCGACCATTGCCGCCCGCATCAGCGGGCGACGCCTTCGCATCATCACGGCCGTGCCTCCTTCCCCGTTTGGTGCTGCAAGCGTGCGGCCGCGGCGGGTGACGCGCGCTCACCCCCTCCGAATGAACGGCCCTCACCCGTGCCGGCGCGATCCTGGACGCTATGACGCGCCGCCGTTCGGTCGCCGTCTGGGCGCTGATCGTCCTCGCGAGCCTGCTCGCGCTCGTCTCCGCGCTGACGGTCTGGTCAAAGCAGCAGCTGCTCGACACGGACAAGTTCACGAGCTCGTCCGCGAAGCTGCTCGCCAACGACGAGATCAGGGCGACGCTCTCCAACCGGCTCGTCGACCTGCTCAACCAGCGGGTCGACGTGCAGGCGCAGCTGGAGGAGAAGCTGCCGCCGCGGGCCAAGGGCGCCGCGCCGGCGATCGCGGCCGCGATCCAGAACTCGACCGGTCAGGTGATCAACGCGTTTCTCGGCACCGCCCAGGCGCAGGCCCTCTGGGAACGAATCAACCGCCGCGCCCACGGGGCGCTCGTGAATGTCCTGGAGGGCAAAGACGCAGGCGCGGTCTCGACGGCGAACGGCGACGTCGTCCTCGACCTGCGGCCGCTCATCCAGCGCGTCGCGGAACGGCTCGGCGTCGGCGACCGCCTGAAGCAGCGTGCGCCGCCCGATGCCGGCGAGATCGTGCTCCTGAAGTCAAACCAGCTCGACGCAGCGCAGAAGGGCGTTCGCGTCCTCAACGCGCTCAGCTCGTGGCTGTGGCTCGCGGTCGTCGCGCTGCTTGCGCTGGCGGTCTACCTCGCGCACGGAACGCGGCGCACCATGCTGGAGGCGGTGGGGCTGGCGCTGCTGATCGTCGGTGTGCTCCTGCTGATCATCCGGCGGTTCGTCGGCGACGCGATCGTCGACTCCCTCGTCAACACCGAGTCGTCCAAGCCGGCCGTGCATGCGATCTGGCTGATCGAGACCGATCTGCTGCGCGACGTCGCACTCGCGCTCGTGTTCTACGGCCTGTTCGCGCTGATCGCGGGCATCGTCGCGGGGCCGAGCCGCCCGGCCGTAGCGGTGCGCCGCGGACTCGCGCCGACGTGGCGGGACCGGCCCGTGCTCGTCTGGATTACGGCGACCGTGCTCTTCCTCGTCTTCATCGCCTGGGGGCCCTCAGGCGGAAGCCGGCGCCTGCTCGGCGTCCTGATCCTGGCCGCGCTGCTCGGTCTTGGCCTGGAGGTCTGGCGGCGGCAGACGCTGAGTGAGTTCCCGGAAAGCGTCGAGGCGCCCGACCCCGCCGCTGCGGCGGTGGACTCGGGCGCCCCGGAGGAAGCGTCGCTTCCTCAGCCGCGCTGACGCCTAGGCGGCGCCGCCGGCCAGAGCTCGCGCCTTCAGCGCCGCGTACTCGTCGGCGTTGATCGCGCCACTGTCGAGGAGCCCCTTCGCCCGCTCGATCTCACCTGCCGCGCCGCTGCCGGCGACGGAGCGGACGTAGTCGTCCATCCGCCCTTGTTGCGCCTGCGACTCCGACACGTTGCGTTGCGCCATCCCCGAGCCGTTCACGATCAGGTACGTGAACGCACCGGCGATGGGTAGGAAGATGATGAAGATCGTCCACAACGCCTTGGTACCGCCGCCGATGTCGTGGCGGCGGAAGACGTCGCTGAGGATCGCGATCAGGAACCAGATCCAGATCACCCAGAGGAAGAAGATGATCATCGTCCAGAACACGTCGAGAAACGGGTAATCCGACGCCACGAACACGAAAAACGCCACCTCCTTAGGGGGGTTGAGAGGCTTGACGCTCGCGCCTTCCGGGATGACCCGGCGTCATCCGGACGGGGTGACGAGCGGTCACCCGTTGTCCCGATGACATGCCGTAAATGGCCGACGTGCTCGTGGTCGCCGTGTTCGACGATGAGAAGGCGGCGTGGGACGCGGTCGTCACCGCTTCGACGATCGCCGCGCAGGGAAAGCTCGGCCTGCACGACGCGTGCCTGGTCGTCCGGGCGGACGACGGGACCGTGCACAAACGGGAGACGCACGACATCTCGACGACGAAGGGGGGTTGGTACGGCGGGGCGTGGGGACTACTCGGGGGCGCGATTCTCGGCTTCCCGATCGCGGTTGCCGCGGCCGGCGCCGGCGTCGGTGCCTTCATGGCGAAGCGACGTGACCTCGGCATCAGCGACGAGTTCGAGCAGGAGATCGCGCATCGGCTCAACCCCGGCACGTCGGCCGCCGTCGTCCTCGTCGACGAGGAGCACGCGCCGCGGATCGAGGATGCCGCGCGCGGCAGGGGCGCATGGACGAGAGCCGTGAAGCTCGCGGACGCCCAGGCGATCGCGCCGCCGCGATGAGCGACGTCGCACCGGTCGCTCCGCCGAAGGCGAAGCGGCGGTTCTCCTGGCGCACCGCAGTCGGCGGCGGCCTGGGCATCGCCGTCATCGTCGGGACGTTCGTTTTCGTCCTGCCGAGGGTCGCCGACTACCGCGACGTCTGGGGAGTCGTCAAGACGCTGTCGTGGGGACAGGTGGGCCTGCTCGTCGGCGCGACGGCGCTCAACCTCGCGACGTACGCGCCGCCGTGGCAGGCGTCGCTGCCGGGGCTCCGGTTTCGGCAGGCGTTCGTGCTGACGCAGGCCTCGACCGCGTCGACCTTCGTGCTGCCGGGCGGTGCCGCGGTCGGCATGGGCGTGTCGTACGGGATGCTGCGCGGTTGGGGATTCACCGGGCGTCCCGTCACGCTCGCGCTGGCCGTGACCGGCATCTGGAACCAGTTCGCGATGCTCGCGTTCCCGATCGTCGCGGTCGCTCTGCTGACGCTCTCGAAGGAACAGAACCCGCTGCTGCAGACGGTCGCGTTCATCGGCGTCGCGATCCTGATCGTCAGCGCCGCCGGGTTCGCGGCCGGGCTGACGAGCGACCGCCTCGCCAAGTGGGTCGGCAACACCGCGGCGAGGATCGTGACGCGGCTGAAGAGCTGGATCCGCCGTGGGCCGGTGAAATGGGACGGCGCGTCCTTCATGTCGTTCCGTCACGAGGCGGTCGGGTTGCTGAAGCGCCGCTGGCATGTGCTGACGCTCGCGGTCCTCGCTGGGCAGTTGACGGTGTTCCTCGTGCTCTTCACGTCCTTGCGCATCTTCGACGTCACGGCGGGCGAGGTTTCCACGATCGAAGTGTTCGCCGCGTGGTCGCTCGTGCGCCTGCTCGGGTCGATTCCGATCACGCCCGGCGGCATCGGCATCGTCGAAGTCGGCTTGACGACCGCACTGGTCGGGTTCGGCGGCCACAACGCCGAAGTCGTCGCGGCCGTGCTCGTCTACCGCTTCCTGACGATTGTTCCCACGCTCACGCTCGGTCTGCTGGCGGGCGCGACCTACAAGCGTCACCGGCCGGCGGAAGCCTGATGCTGCTCGTCGTCGCGCTGGTCGTCTTCCTCCTCGCCCCGGGCCCCTGGAACGTCGTGCTGGCTGCGGTGTTCGCGGTGCTGGGCCTCGGGGAGCTCTCTCTCTGGAACCGCAGCGTGCGCCGCCGGCGTAAGGTCGTCGGGACGCAGACGCTGATCGGCAAGACCGCCGAGGTCAGAGTCGCGTGCCGGCCGCGCGGCCAGGTGTTCCTCGAGGGAGAGCTGTGGGAGGCGGAGTGCGCGGCAGGGGCCGACGTCGGCTCGCGTGTGCGCGTCCTCGGCGTACGCGCCCTTACCCTGGTGGTGGAGCCGCAGCCGTAACGGGCTTGCGGGCGTCGCGCACCTTCGCGAGGTCGCCCGAGATGTGGATCGCAGCGGCGGTGAGCGGCGCCGCGAGGATCAGCCCCGCGGTGCCGAAGAACGCGCCGGCCGAGATGGTGACGACCAGGATCAACAGCGGGTTCATCCGGAGCGTCGCGCCCATCGCGATCGGCTGCACGATGTTCTGAAGCAGGCCGTTGGCGAGCAGCACGATGACGAGCATGATCAGGGCGGTGCTCGTGCCCTTCGAGCCGAGCGCGAGGACGACGGCAAACGCCCCGGACACGAACGCGCCGACGAACGGGATATACGCCGTGACGAAGGTCACAACGGCGATCGTCCCGGCGAGCGGCACATCGAGCGCCCAGGCGCCGACGCCGACGACGATCGCGTTGAACGCCGCGACGATCGTCGTGCCGAGGAAGTACTGGCGCACCGACCGGACCACGCGCCCGGTGATCGTGTCGGCTACGACGAGCGGCACGGCGAGGTGGCCGTTCAGCCAGCTCCGTAGCGCAGGGCCGTCCTTCAGGAGCATGAAGGTGCTGAACGCGCTGAACGCGATGAAGAAGCCGAGCGACGCCAGCCCGCTGATGCCCGCGGCGAGGCCTTTCGTGAAGACCGAGATGATGTCGGGCACCGACGACTTGAGATTGCCGGAGGCCGCGGAAGCCCCCGACTGGTTCATCCCGACATCCTTGAGCCACTCCGCGAACTTGTCCGCGGCGGCGCTCGCCTCGGTGGCGATCGCATCGGACTGCGCGCGGACGCCGCCGACGACGAGGATGACGATCACGACCGCGACCGCGATCACGAACAGGAGGACGACGAGTGCTCCGAGCGCCCGCGGAACGCGGTGTCCGTGCATCCACGAGACGGCGGGGCTGCCGACGGTCGAGATCACGAGACCGACGAGCACCGGGACGACGATCGTCGAGGTGATTCCCATGACCCACGTCAGGCCGACGAGCAGCGCGGCGACGCCCACCAGCAGCCAGGACGCGACGCCGAGGTCGCGCAGCCACCGCGGGGCTGCGAAGACCGCCGACATCTGCCTCAGCTGCTCGGCGTCGAGCTGTACGACCGGACGGACGGCGCCGTCGTCGTCGTGAGCCGCCGGTCCGTCTGCGAGCGCCGCCGCGACCGGGTCGTCGCGTTCCGGCTCGCGCCGCCAGAGCTTGAGGAACCTCACAAGCCTGCCGTCATCCGCTCTGAACCGCTGCCGAGCGGCGGCGGCGCCGCCGGTCGCGTCGCACGCGCCGCACGGCGCGTGCGACCGGTGTCTCGCCGTCGTCGATGAGCTCGATCGGGACGCCGTAGTCCGCCAGTCCGGCGCAGATCTCCTCGACGTCCGACGGTCGTTGCGAGCGGGGCAGGAACAGCCGCTTCGGATACGCGTGCGATGCACGCCAGCCGCTCTCTCCCTCGACAACCGTTCCCCACATCGCGACCTGGCCGATGGCGCGATAGACGACGCGCGGCTGATGCACGTCGCTGTACAGGTAGAGGTACTCAGCGGCGAGGTCCGGGTCGTGAGCGGCGTAGATGCCGCAGCTGCAACGCCACACCGGGACGTCATGAATCGCGTCGGTGCGCCACGGCAGCCGGCTGCGGATGCGCGTCCACACACGGTTGCAGCCGGCGCTGAGGGCGGCGTCGTCCGGCCAGATCGTGTCGAAGACGACGCTGCGCAGCCGGAGCCGCCTACGGTCCTGCACCACGGCCCACGCTCGCCAGCCGACGACGGGCTCGATGAAGTCGGGCGCTGCCGCGGCTAGCGTGCCGGCACCTCCTCGGGCTCGCGCGGAGTTTCGGCCGGTGGGTCGTCGGGCGCCGGCGACGGGGATTCGCGCGGAACAGGATCCTCGAGCGGCTCGATCGTGTACGTCCGCTGAGGATCGCCGATCTCCACGCGGCGAGTCTGCGGTCGCGCCGGGTGATGCACCCTCACCCCGTAGGGGGGAGGGCCCTGTCTCCAGGACTGGATCACGGCGCTCACGCGCCGCACGTCCTAGGTGCGCGGCGAGAACGGCAGCAGGATGTCTTCGCCGGGCTGCACGATCCCGACGTGCGATTCCGGCACCTCGTGCCAGGCGCCGGGAAGGTCGCCGAGCGGCTCCGACACGATCACGCGCGTCTCGTCCGACAGTTGCGCCAGCTCGACGAGCTCGGGATAGAGAGCCTTCAGTGAGTCCATGCGCGTGCTGAAGTAGAGCGAGCGCGAATCGTGCTCGCTCGAGTATCGGAACGCCCAGATGTTCTCGCCGTTCGTCGTCGCGACCGTCATCTGGATCGGGTGCTCGATGTCGTGCGTGCGCCCGGTCTCCTCGATGAAGCCGATGGTCTGCTCGAGCGCGCCGACGGGATCGTCCTCGAGCCCGAACGTCAGCGCGAGGTAGAACATCGTCTCCGAGTCGGTCGTCCCCTCGATCGAGGTGTAGAGCTCGTCGGCGACGCGCAGTTGCAAGTCGCGCTGTACGCGCGGGTACTCGCGGATCAAGCCGTTGTGCATCCAGAGCCAGCGGCCGTGGCGGAAGGGATGCACGTTCGTCTCCTGGATCGCCGAGCCGGTGGAGGCCCGGATGTGCGCGAAGAAGAGCGGCGAGGAGATGCCGGCGGCGAGCTCGCGCAGATTGCGGTCGTTCCAGGCGGGATGGGTGCTGCGGTAGACGCGCGGCGGGTCGCCGTCCTCGTACCAGCCGACGCCGAAGCCGTCCCCGTTCGTGGTGGTGGCGCCCTGGCGGGAGTGAAGGCTCTGGTCGATCAGCGAGCGGTCGCGTTTGACAAGCAGCTCCTCGAGCCGGATCGAGGTGCCTGAGTAGGCGAGCCAGCGGCACATCGCGCTACGCGTCCTGTGGGACGGGGATCGTGTGCGTCGTCACCGCCGCCGCTGCCGCGAGGTCGGCCGGCCGCGGCGGCCGCGCCCGGAAGCGCTTCAACAAAAGGATCAGCAGGATCCCGGCCGCCGAGAAGAGCGCGAGCAGGATCGACGCGCGGGACAACCCGGCGGCGAGCGCATCGGAGGCCGATGCCCCGGCTTCCTTGTGGTTGATCGTGGCGGCGTTGTAGATCGTCGCCGCCGCGGCGACTGCCAGCGAGCCGCCGACGTAGCGGGCCATGTTGGAGATGCCCGAGGCTGCACCCGTGTCGTTCGGGTCGACGGAGGACGTCGACGCCGCCGACGCGGGACCGTTCGCGATCCCGAGCCCGATCGCGATCAGCACGAGCGGCGCGACGAAGGCGACGTACATCCACGACGCCCCGACGAAGACGAGGATCCCTGACCCGATCGTTGCGATCGCGAAGCCGAGCGCGACGGCGCGGCCCGGGCCGATCTTGAGCGCGAGCGGTGTGATCAACGGCGTGACGAGGATCATCGCCGCGGCCGCGGGGAGCGTTGCCAGCCCCGCCTCGAGCGCGCTGAACCCGAACGCGGCCGGATCCTGGAAGTAGAGGCTCAGCAGGTACATGAGCGCGTTGATCGCACCGGCGACGATCAGGATCGCGATCGTCGCGCCGACGAGCACGGCGTTGCGCAGGAGCCTGAGGTCGACCAGCGGAGCCTCGGCTCGGCGTTCCACGTAGACGAACCCGAACGCGCCGGCGATGGAGATCGCGAAGCAGCCGAGCGTCGGCAGCGACACCCAGCCCCAACTCGTCCCTTCGCTCAGCGCCAGGACCAGCGGCACGAGCAGTACGGCAATCATGATCGTCCCGAGGAAGTCGATCGACTTGGAGCGATTCGGATCGCGCGACTCCCGGACCGTCAGGAGCGTCAAGGGAACGCATGCGGCGGCGATGGCGGCGTCGATCCAGAACAGTCCCTGCCAGCCGCTCAGCTCGACAAGCACGCCGCCGACCAGAGGACCGGCCGCGGCGCCTGCGGCCGATGCGGCACCCCAGAGCGTGATCGCGCGCATCTGCCCGGCACCGGCCGAGTCGACCGACAACAGGCTCATGCCGCACGCGAGGATCGTCGAGCCGGCGGCGCCCTGGATCATCCGTCCGGCGATCACGCCGCTGCCGGAGTCCGAGAGGGCGATCAGCACGCACGACGCGACGAACAGCGCGAGCCCGGCGAGGAAGATGCGGCGCCGGCCGAGGATGTCGCCGAGCGACCCGGACGTCACGATCACGGCGGCGCCGACGAGCATGTAGCCCGTGACCGCCCACTGCAGCTGCGCAACCGGTGTGCCCGTGTCCTCGCTGATCGCCGGCAACAGGATTGTGACCGCAGACGTGTTCGCGTTGACGACGAGCGCCGAAACGCAGGCGGCGGTCAGCACGCCCGTCCCGGCTTTCCGGGCGACGGGCGGGTCGACGGCTGCGGCGCTGGCGCTCGACACGCGGGCCGAGTAGAGCAGCGCGAGGCGTGAGCGACGCTCACCCCCGCTGGGTGAGACCACTCCCCGCGGGTGAAGGCCGGTCACCTCGGGCCGCGGCAGCCTGCCTGCATGACCGATGTGACAGCCGCGTTCTTCGACGGCTTGCGGCAACGCGACTACGAGCCTTCGCTCGCTCACAAGTCCGGTGTGGTGCGCGTCGACGTCGACGACGACGGCCGGAGCGAGCGATGGTTCGTCGGGATCGACGACGGCAACATCAAGGTCTCGAAGCGGAATCAGGCCGCAGACTCGACGATCCGCGTCGACAAGCAGCTGCTCGAGCGCATCGTCACCGGCGAAGCGAACGCGGTCGCCGCCCTCTTGCGAGGAGCGATGGCGCTCGAAGGCGACTGGAACCTGCTGCTCGTGTTCCAACGGCTGTTTCCGTCACCGTCGTGAGCGACGACCTCGTCCAGATCCTCGACGGCAACACATTCGTCGTCAGTGACGACCGCGGAGATATCTCCGCGTCGCTCACCGATCCGACCGGTCTCTTCTCGTACGACACCCGCTTCCTGTCGAAATGGCTGCTCACCGTCGACGGTCAGCAGCTGAACACGCTCTCCGTCGACGACCTCACCTACTTCGAGACGCGCTTCTTTCTCGTGCCCGGCACCGGCACCGTCTACGTCGACTCGAAGCTGTCGGTGATCAGGCAGCGCGCCGTCGGCGACGGTTTCGACGAGGAGCTGACGATCCTGAACCACGACGAGGAGCCTGTCGACCTGCGCGTGCGCGTCGAAGCAGCGTCCGATTTTGCCGACCTGTTCGAGGTCAAAGACGCGCTCTCGAAGAAGGGCGAGTACTCGACGCGCATCGACGACGGCAACCTCGTGCTCGGGTACGACCGCGAGACATTCGCACGCTCGACAACGATCTCGTCGAGCGCACCGGCCGAGCTCGATGCGGAGGGCCTGAGCTTCGACGTCCACCTCGAGCCGCAGGGCGAGTGGACGACCAAGCTGCAGGTCACCGTCGGTGGCCTCGGCGGAGCAGCGACGCGACGGGGGCGGACCTCGAAGGCGCGCGACCTCGAGCGCTGGCTCGACGATGCCCCGAAGCTCGAGTGCGACTGGCAGCCGCTCAAGCACATCTACCGGCGCAGCCTCGTCGACCTCGCCGCGCTCCGCTTCTCGCCGCCGATCGCCCGCGGACGGAGCCTGCCTGCGGCGGGCCTGCCCTGGTTCATGACGATGTTCGGGCGCGACAGCATCCTCACGAGCCTGCAGGCGCTGCCGTTCGTCCCCGAGCTTGCCGCGACGACGCTGCGCGCGCTCGGGGAGTGGCAGGGGTCACGGACGGACGACTTCCGCGACGAGGACCCCGGCCGGATCCTGCACGAGCTGCGCTACGGCGAGCTGACGGCATTCGAAGAGCGGCCGCACTCCGCCTACTACGGCTCGGTCGACGCCACGCCGCTCTACATCGTCCTGCTCGACGAGTACGAGCGTTGGTCCGGAGACCGCAAACTGGTCCGCGACCTGGAGTATGAGGCGCGCGCGGCGCTGCGCTGGATCGACGAGTACGCCGACCTGCAGGGCAACGGCTACATCTCGTACAAGCGCCGGAACGAGGAGACGGGCCTCGAGAACCAGTGCTGGAAGGACTCCTGGGATTCCATCTCCTACCGCGACGGCCGGCTGCCCGGCTTTCCGCGCGCGACCTGCGAGCTCCAGGGCTATGCGTACGACGCGAAGCTGCGCGGCGCGCGCCTCGCGCGCGAGATCTGGAAGGACGTCGCGTTCGCCGAGGAGCTCGAGGAGCAGGCTGCAGACCTGAAGCGGCGCTTCAACCGCGATTTCTGGGTGGAAGACGGCAAGTACTACGCGCTCGCGCTCGACGCCGACGGCGCGCAGGTCGACTCGCTCTCGTCGAACAACGGTCACCTGCTCTGGAGCGGCATAGTCGACAGGTCGAAGGCGAAGTCGCTTGCGGGCCACTTGCTCGGGCGCCGGCTCTTCTCAGGGTGGGGCGTGCGCACGCTCGCGGAAGGGGAGGGGCGCTACAACCCGATCGGCTACCACGTCGGCACCGTCTGGCCGTTCGACACGTCGTTCGTCGCCTGGGGGCTGCGCAACTACGGGTTCAAGCAGGAGGCCGCGCAGCTCGCATTGGGCATCCTCGAGGCGGCCGACCTCTTCGGCGGGCGACTGCCCGAGGCGTTCGGCGGCTACGAGCGGTCGGTGACGAAGTACCCGGTGCAGTACCCGACGGCGTGCAGCCCGCAGGCATGGTCGACGGGTGCGCCGCTCCTGCTGCTCCGCACCATGCTCGGGCTCGAGCCGATCGGCGACCACCTCGTCGTCGATCCGGCGCTCCCGGCGGGGATCGGCCACCTGGAGCTGCTCGACATCCCGGGACGGTGGGGCCGGATCGACGCGTTCGCGCGCGGGCGCATGCGCGTCCGCTAGGGCCCCGGCAGGACCGCGTAGCGGGCGCAGGCGAACTCGCCGTTTCGCGCGAGCTCCTCGAGGCGGAGCTCGACATGTCTGGGCAGCAGCGGCGCGCCCGCTCCGAGCGTGACCGGCGCGATGTACACGATCACCTCGTCGAGGAGCCCTCGCTCGGCGAACTGGCCGACGCCGCTGCAGATCCTCTGGATCAACTTCTCGGTGGACGTCATGCTCGCGATCGGGTTCGGCTTCGACTCGCCCGCGCCGGGGTCTGATGCGGCGCAGCTCCGCGGAACGCCGACGCGCCGATCGTGAACCGGGGTCTCGGCATCCGCCTCGTCGGCGCCGCGCTCGTGCTCACGTTCCTCGTCACCGCGCTCGGCCCGCTCGAGCGGATCTTCGACACGGTCGCGCTGGCGAGCTCGCAGTGGGGCATCTGCCTGCTCGGCCCGATCGTGTTCCTCGCGTTCGCGGAGCTCGGAAAGCTCGCGGATCGCTAGGGGTCTGACCCCGCCAGGGGTCAGACCCCTAGCCTTGTCTACTTCTTCTTCGTGCTGTAGATGACGTTCCCGGAAGTCTGCGTCGCGACGTTCGTGTGCTGGCAGGTGGACGTGTCGGTGTCGGCCTGCGTGCAGTTGTAGACGGGATACGGCTTGTGGTTCGCGTCGTTCTGGTACTGGTCGTCGGAGTAGACGATCGAGGCGAGGCCCGTCGTCGGCGACGCCTCGATCCCGAAGTCGTCGTAGAGGTCGCGGTTGCCCGTGCAGAGAGCACCGCCCTCGCAGACGCCGCCGTGGTGCACGACCGGGTTCACGGTCGTATAGCTGAAGCCCGGCGCAGACGTCGCGGCCGCGAGGCTCTGTGCCATCACGACCTTCCACGCGACCGAGATCGATGCCGACTCCGGGTTCGCGGGTTAGCCGGCCGCCTGGTAGTAGACGAGGTCGACCTTGCCCGCGTCGCCGGCCGCGAGCCACGGCATCACGGCCGTGTCGGTCCCCTGCGAGACCTGGGTCGGCGCGCTGAACGTCTGCCCGTGGTCGGTCGAATACTGGTAAAAGATCCCGTGGTTGTCAGAGTAGGCGACATAGACCGTTCCGGCGTTGTCGACCGCGATGTTGACGAACTGGTTGTCGTACTTCGCTGTGATGTCGGGGTTGACGTGCACGGGGTAGTCGTGCCACGTGACACCACCGTCCGAGGACACCGCGATGCCGACGTTGTGCAGGAACGCGTTCGGATTCGGCCCGTCCTCGATGTTCTCGTACGCGAACACCGTGTACAGGTACGACGGGTTCGAGGGGTCGAACTGCAGGTTGCCGGTTCGGCTACCGCCCTGTGACGCGGCCAGTCCGACAGCGGACGTGTCATAGGCATTCGCGATCTGGGTGAACGAATGACCCGCGTCGTTGCTGCACTCCACGTGCAGCCCGACCTGCGGAAGGAGCACACCGGGCGCTGTGAGGTACGAGATGCAGACCTTCGACGCGCCGGTCGCCGCGACCCAGGGCCGGTCGTCGATCGGCAGCGAGGTCGCCGGATTCAGTGTCCACGATGTGCCGTTGTCCGTGGACGTGGATACGTCGATGTTCGCGAGCGACAACGAGACGACGTAGGCGTTGTAGTTGCCTGCTGCGTTCGGTGCGGTTGCGACTGCGTCGTCGGTGTCGCCGCCGCCCGGCTCGAAGCCGGACTCCTGTCCGACGGAGTCGGAGCCGGTCGAGACATCGTTCGGCGACGGGGTCGACGAGTAGTGGCGGCCGTTGTCGCCGGAGGTCCACGCCATCGTCCCGCCGCCGAGGCCGTTCTCCGAAGACGCGAAGAAGCGGCCCTTTGGCGACACGGCGATCGCCGGCTCGGCGGCGCCGTTCGAGCAGAGGGTCGAGCCGGGGCACACCGTCCCGGCGGGATTCGGGGGCGTGGCCGAAACCGTGAAGTCCGTGAAGCCGGCCGCGGGGGCGGGTTTGGCCGCCGACGCCCCTCCGACCGTGACCAGCACTGCGATGGCGACGGCGAGCGCCGCGAGAAGTCTTCTCATCGATAGCGCCTTTCTGTGAAGGAAGCCCTGGGCGACCGTCCCGTACCCGGAGGGCCCGCTCTCTAAGCGCAGCTAACCCTCGTCGGACTCGAAGCCGTCGATCAGCAGCTGTCCGCTCCGCTTCACCACCGTGTAGGTGCCACCGCTCTTGCCCTGGAGCTGCGCGTCGACGTCGAACGCCTCCGTTCCGTGCTCGTCGACTCCCTCGATGTGGAGAAGCTCCCCGCTCTTGCTCGAGAAGCTTCCCGGCCCGAGGCCGTTGATCGTGTCTACGCACGCCCCGCGGGAGGAGACGTGCACGACCTGCTTGACGCCACGCGGCGTCAGCAGCGCACACGCTTCGGGCCCCGCCGAGCGGTTTGCCGCTGCGTAGAAGGCACGGACGGTCAGCGCCGCGGGGGCGTTCGCCTTCTCTCCCTCCGAGCTCCCCGATCCGCAACCCGCCAGGAACGCGACGGCAACGAGGAGACATCCGGCCGCCCGCCACGACATCGGCGGCACTTTAGCCGTGCGCTATGACGACGGCCGGTACCGCGAAAGCGTCGTTCCCGTGAAGTCGTCGACCCAGAGCGAGCCGAAGCCGTTGCGCACGACGAACGTGAGCCCGCCCGGACGGAGCGTGTCGACGACCTTGTTCGACGCGGGGTCGATCAGCGTCACTGTCCCGTCCTGATTCGGGATCCACTCGAGGCCGTCAGGCCCGCGCACGCCGTCGGCCGGCGCGCTACCCGCCTTGACGTTGGCAACGACCTTGTTCGTCGCGGGATCGACCTTGCTGACGCTCCCGTTCGCCTCGTTCGAGACCCAGACACCGTCGTCGTGCGGGTCGACGCAGACCGAGCCGTTCTTTCCGATCGTGATCCCGGTCACGGCGTTGGTCTGCGGGTCGATGCGGTAGATCTGATCCGTTCCCTGTGAGCCGACCCAGACGGAGCCGACGCCCGTGCGTATGCACGCCGGAAAGCCGCCGGTGTTAATGGTCTTCACGACGCGGCGCGTCTTCGGGTTGATCCGGCTGACGTTCTCGTCGCGGTAGTTCGACGTCCACACGCTGCCGTAGCCGTAAGCGACGTCCCAGGGCGCGCCGTGCACGTTGATGCGCGCGGTGACCTTGAGCCGCCGCGGGTCGACGCGCACGATGTTGCTGCTGCGGAAGTTCTCGACCCAGAGCGCGCCGCCGCCGGCGACGACCCCGCACGGGCCGTCGCCGACCACGATCGTCCTGGTTGCCTTGTTCGTGCGCGGGTTGATCCGTGCAAGCGTTCCGGAGCCGTAGTTCGCGACGTACAGGTACTTGCCGTAGACGGCGCTGCCGCAGGGCTTCGCGCCGTGCGTGCCGACGCGTGCGATCAGTTGCGGCGAGCTCGGGGCCGCACCCGCGACTTCGACGAGGACCGCACACGCGACGAGCGGGACGACGATGCGGGCGAGCGACCCCATGCGCGCTCACGCTAGCTCCGGCAAACGCCCGCCTCCCGTGGCATCACGGAACGTCATCGACCTATGCCTGCCCATGATCACCCGGCGCGGATGATGCCCGCGCGCGCTCCGAGCCGTCATGGTCGTCCGGGTGCGCATCGGAGCTCTCGTGCTGGCTGCGGTCGCCGGCTTCCTGCTGGGCGCCTGCGGCGGTGGCGGCGGCGGAAGCACGCTCGGCCCGGTGAGCGGCGCGACAGCGCCGGCGCTTCCCACGGCGCCCGCTCGGACTCGCACGCTCGCCGCGCCGGCGACGACGACCGTCGCCGTGACGACGACCGCTCCGGCGCCCTCGACCTCGACGCCGTCGCGAACCATCACTGTGCGTCCCCAGACGACCACGACGTCGGCGACGACGACCGTGGCGGTCACTCCCGTGTCGACGACGAGCGCGTCCGAGTCGACGTCGTCGTCGGGGGAGACTCCGTGGGCCTGGATCGCTCTCGTCCTCGCGCTTGCCGGCGTCGCCGCGCTCGTCATCGGCCTGTGGAGCCGCAAGCGGTCGCGCGCGTCTTCGTGGTCGGCGCACCTCGGCGACCTGAGCCGGCGCACGCTCGTCGCGCTCGACGACGTCCTCGCGCGCGGCTCCGTCGTCACGGGCCAGGTCCAGGCGCTCGCGGGGGAGGCGCGCGCGCTCGAGCGGCACGCACCCGACGATCGCGCCAGCGCGGCTGCCGCGCAGGTCCGCGCCGGGCTCGACGAGCTCGCCGAGGCGCTCGAAGCCGACCGCGCGCTGCGGCTCGCGTCGCCGCCGCCGAGCGAGGAGCAGCTCGGCTACTCGACGGCGCTGATCCGTCAGCAGGTGCAGCAGCTCGAGGGTGTGCTCCGCGCCCCGCCGCCGGCCTGACGGCTCAGTCGTCGTGCCGGCGGCGGAGTACGGCTACCCGCACCTCCGATCGGCGGTCGAGAACACTGCGCCTCGGCGATTCGCGGGTGAGACTTCGAGCGAACTCGTCGGAGGCGAGGAATGTGGCACGAGGTTGACGATCTCGACTTGGAGTCGGTCGCGCTGAGCGAGGATCGCGCGCGCGCTTTTGACGAGTGGGTCGCCATGCGGCTTTCCGACTGGCCGGTGGCGGACATCCGGGCGCTCGACCAATGGCTCCTCGCGGAATCGCACTTCGAGTTCATTCCCGCGGTAAGGGCCGCCTTGCAGGAGCGAGCTGAGCGCGGAAGCCTAGGCGCTGCGTGACGTATTCAGGGCAACGGCGGAGCGAACGAGAGCCTTGAGAGCCTTCTCGTCGATCTTGTCGCCTTCGTGAAGGTCGATGGCGCGCCTGACATTGCCTTCCAGGCTCGAGTTGAAGAGGCCCGAAGGGTCGTCAAGCGACGCGCCCTTGGCGAAGGTCATCTTCACCACGCTCTTGTAGGTCTCACCCGTGCAGATGATCCCGTCGTGAGACCACACGGGAGTCCCCTTCCACTTCCATTCCTCGACCACCTGGGGGTCGGCCTGCTTGATCAGAGCCCGGAGCCGGGAGAGCATCTCACCCCGCCAGTCGCCGAGCTCGTGGATCCTCGCGTCTATCAGCTCAGACGCGGACGTGGGGTTCTGCGGAGCGCTCTTCTTCACGGCTATGGAGGGTACGGGATCGAGATATCCGAACCCAAGGACGCCTGCAAGCCGCACAGACGCGACCGGCGTGAAGAGCG
>VAXO01000048.1 GCA_005888435.1 Actinomycetota bacterium
GGGGCCTCGTAGCCCGGGACGAGGCGCTTGTACGAGTTGACCCACTGCGCGAAGACCGCGCTGATCTCCCGCGCGTGCCGCAGCTGGCCGGCGATGAACGCCTTGCCCGCATCCGAGAGGTGCCACTTGTCGTCGCCGTCGAAGAAGGCGTTGCGGTCGTCCTTGAACAGGGACTGGTGCGTGTGCATCCCCGAGCCGTTCTCGCCGAAGAGCGGCTTCGGCATGAAGGTCGCGTGGAAGCCGGCCTTCTTCGCGATCTCCTTCACGATCAGCCGGTAGGTCACGGTGTGGTCGGCCATCGAGAGCGCGTCCGCGTAACGCATGTCGATCTCGTGCTGCGACGGGCCCACCTCGTGATGGACGTATTCGATCGGGATGCCCATCGTCTCGAGCGCGCGCACCGTCTCCTGACGCAGGCCGCTGGCCGCGTCGAGCGTGGTCATCGCGAAGTACCCGCCCTCGTCCAGCGTCTCCGTTCCCTTGTCGTCGCGGAAGAGGAAGTACTCGAGCTCGGGCCCGACGTTGAACGTGTCGAAGCCGAGCGAGCTCATCCGTTCCAGCGCGCGCCGCAGCACGTAGCGCGGATCGCCCTCGTACGGCTTCCCATCGGGCGTGACGATGTCGCAGATCATCCGCGCGACCTTCGTCTCGCCCTCCTTCCACGGCATCAGCTGGAAGGTCTCCGGATCGGGGATCGCGATCATGTCGGACTCCTCGATCGCGTTGAAGCCCGTAATGGAGGACCCGTCGAAGCCCATCCCATCGTCGAGTGCGTCCTCGATCTCGCTCGGAGTGACGGCGAAGCTCTTCAGGTGGCCCTCGATGTCGGAGAACCAGAGCAGAACGAACTCCACGCGCTCTTCCTCGATTCGCGCACACACGCGCTTCCGCGACTCCTCGCTCGACGTCGCCCTGTTCTTCGTCTCGACCTGCGCCACTGATGCTCCCTCCTTCTGATTCAACTGCTGGGGTCTGACCTGGGGTCAGACCCCTAAAACGCAAAAAGCCTCAGGCGCGGACGGCGCCCGAGGCTCCGTTGCCCCAACGACGTCCAGAGTTTATACCGTGGTGCCGTGCGCCTCCTCGTCACCGGCGGCGCGGGCTTCATCGGCTCGCATTTCGTCAAGCGCATGCTCGCCGCGAGCGACGACGTCGTCATCCTGGACAAGTTCACGTATGCCGGAAACCCGGCCAACCTGCCCGCGGAGAGCGAGTGCTATCGCGGCGACATCGCCGTGCAGGAGGACGTCGAGCAGATCGGCGCCGTCGACGCGATCGTCAACTTCGCGGCCGAGACGCATGTCGACCGCTCGATCCACGGCCCAGAGGACTTCGTGCGCACGGACGTCCTCGGCACGCTCGTCCTGCTGCAGCTCGCGCGCGAGCTGAGCGCGCGCTTCGTCCAGGTCTCGACCGACGAGGTGTACGGCGACATCGAGCCCGGTTGGTCGTCACGCGAGGACGACCGGCTGCGACCGTCGAGCCCGTACAGCGCGTCGAAGGCGGGCGGCGACCTGCAGGTGCTCGCCGCGGTACGGACGTTCGGCGTCAACGCGTCGGTGACGCGTGGCTCCAACACGTACGGGCCGAATCAGTATCCGGAGAAAGTACTGCCGCTGTTCACGACGAACGCGCTCGACGGCGAGCCGCTGCCGCTGTACGGCGACGGCCGGCAGGTGCGCGACTGGCTGCACGTGGAGGACCACTGCGCCGGGATCGAGCTCGTCCTGCGGGAGGGCCAACCCGGCGACGTCTACAACGTCGCCGCGAACGAGGAGCACGAGAACGTCGAGCTGACGAACCTCGTCATCGACCACCTTGGCGTCGATCGCTCGCTGATCCGCAACGTCGACGACCGCCCCGGCCACGACCGGCGCTACTCGCTCGACACCACGAAGCTCCGCGCGCTCGGATGGACGCCGCGCCGCGAGTGGGAAGACGGTGTTCGCGCGACGATCGACTGGTACCGCGACAACCGCGACTGGTGGGAGCCGATCAAGCGCTCCGACGGGTTCCGCGAATTCTACGAGCGGCAGTACGCCGCGCGCCTCGCGACGTAGCTAGCAGTTCTGCTGCGCCTGCTCGCGGAGACGGTCGATCGCGGCCTTCCGCCCCTCGATCGCCTCGGCCTGGTCGAGCAGGTCGAGCACGCCGTCGCAGTTGCCGAGGTGATAGCGCGTGTAGGCGAGGTTGTACTTCGCGTACGCCTCGTCGAGGATCCCGGTGCCGTCGAGCTTGCGCACGGCCTCTTCGAGCAGCGGCAGGGCGCCCGCATAGTCGCCCGCCTGCATCTTCGCGTAGCCGGCGTTGTTCAGCGTGACGCCGCTCTGGCCTGATGTTGCCGGAGGCGGCGCACTCGTCGTGGGAGACGTCGTCACGGTCACGGGCCGCTCGACGGTCGTGACCCGACCCTGCGTCGTCAGGGTCTGAACATGCGTGACGATGGTCGTGGGCGCGGTCGGGCTGGAGCTATCGCCGCGGGTGAGGAAATAGGCGAGCAGCGCGCCCGCGACGGCGCCGGCAACCAGCAGCCCGACGAGCAGCGGCCACGCGCCCGAGGAACGGCGCGGAGGGGGCAACGTGCGTGTCGCAGCAGTTGGCGGCACGGCGGCGAGCGCCCGCGTCTGCCCGGCAGCCTCGGCGAAGGCGGAGCGCAGCGCGGCGACGAATTCCGCGCACGTCCCGAAGCGCTGCGCGGGATCCTTCGCGAGCGCACGTTCGAAGCAGCGATCGATCTCCCGCGGCAGATCCGCGCGCGCCGAGATCGACGGAACCGGCGCGTTCACGTGTGCCGCCGCCTCCGCCGTCGGGCTATCGGCCTCGAACGGACGCGACCCAGTCAGCAGCTCGAACGCGACAACCGCCAGCGCGTAGCGGTCGCTTGCCGGTGTCGCCCGCTCGCCCTGAGCCTGCTCCGGCGACAGGTAGCCGGCCGTGCCGAGCACGGTCCCCGTCATCGTCAACGAGTCCATGCCGGCCGCGCTCGCGATCCCGAAGTCGGCGACGTGCACGTTGCTTTCGCGATCGAGGAGGAGGTTCCCCGGCTTGACGTCGCGGTGGACGATGCCGCGCGCGTGCGCCGCGTCGAGCGCACGCCCGGCCTGCTCGAGCCACGTGAAGACGCGTTGCGGCAGCTGCGCGCCCTCGGAGCGCAGCACATCGTCGAGCGAACCGCCGCCGAAGTACTCCATGACGATGTACGGCCGGTCGTTGTGCTCGCCGACGTCGAAGATCGTGACGGTGTTCGGCTCGCCGGAGAGCCGCGCAGCTGCGAGCGCCTCGCGTGTGAAGCGCCGGCGCACGGACTCGTCCTGCGCGTAGCGGTCGGCGAGCATCTTCACGACGACTTCGCGCCCGAGCACCGCGTCGGTTGCCCGATAGATGTCGCCCATGCCGCCGCGCCCGATCTGCTGCGGGCCCTGGTAACGGGTCGGAAGGATGTCGCTCAAACGATCAAGTCAGGTTTCCGTAAAAAAACATGCTGCACATGGGCCCCTTTGCTAGCCTCGTCAAGTCCTCGCTGGGGTCACTTCGATGCGTCGAACCGTCGCGATCGCCTCCATTCTCCTGCTCGGCATCGGTCCGGTGGCCCATGCGCGCGTAAACGCGAAGGCTGCCGCCGGCGCCGCGACGTTCGTCGTCACGGGCCACGGCTGGGGACACGGCGTCGGGATGAGCCAGTACGGCGCTTACGGGTACGCGCAGAAGGGCGTCGGCTACGAGAAGATCGTGCTGCACTACTTCCCCGGCACCGAGCTTGGCCAGGCACCCGTCTCGAAGGTGCGCGTGCTGCTCACGAGCGGCGTCGGCACGCTCCCGATCGGATCGGCGGTGGACTTCCGCGTCAAGGACGCGACCGGTGCGGTGCACAACGTCACGGCGGGCAAGTACACGCTCACGCCCGCGCTGAAACTCAAGGTCGACGGCGCCGCCGTGGCGCGCGCGCTGCCGGGCCCGCTGCTCTTCCAGCCGGGAACGACGCCGCTGCAGCTGAAGCACCTCTATCGCGGCTCCATGCAAGTGGACGTCGTCGGCGGCAAGCTGCGCGCGATCAACGTCGTCGGCCTCGAGCAGTACCTCTACGGCGTCGTGCCATCGGAGATGCCGTTCTCGTGGGCGCCGGAGGCGTTGAAGGCGCAGGCCGTCGTCGCGCGCTCGTACGCGCTGGCGACGCGCAGGACCGGCGCGTTCGACCTCTACCCCGACACACGCAGCCAGGTCTACCTCGGGGTCGAGCACGAGAAGTCGTCGACGAGTGCAGCCGTCGATGCCACCGCCGGCCAGGTTGTCCTCTATCAGGGACAGGTGGCAAAGACATTCTTCTTCTCGACCTCGGGCGGCCGCACCGCATCGGCGGAGGACGTCTGGGGCGAGCCCGTTCCGTATCTCGTCTCGGTGCCCGACCCGTACGACTCGATCTCGCCGCACCACACCTGGGGCCCGGTCGCATTCACGGGGGCCGCCCTGGCGAAGCGTCTGAAGATGAAGGGCCGCATCATGGACGTGCAGTCCGAGCTCAACTCCTCCGGGCGCGTGAAGACGCTCACCGTCGTCGGCTCCCAGGGGACGATCGAAATGCCCGGGACGGCCGTTCGGCAGCGCCTCGGCGTGCAGTCGACATGGTTCACGGTGGGCGTGCTGTCTCTCTCTGCGCCCACCACGACCGTCGTCTACGGCTCGCGGGCACAGCTGACCGGCGTCGCACGCGGGCTCTCGAACGCAGTGCTCCAGCAGCTCGACGGGACCGCCTGGAAGAGCCTCGGAACGGTCAAGCCCGACAAGGACGGCACCGTGACGTTCTCGATCAAGCCGCCGGTGACGACGCGTTACCGGCTCGCGATGGGCAAGGTCAGCGCGCCCTCGGTACGGGTCCCGGTGGCGCCGCTCGTGCGCTTCTACGCGCCGCGCACGCCCGACCAGCTGAGCGGCTACGTCCGCCCGCTCTCGCTCGCGGGCGCGCGCGTGCTCATCCAGCGCCAACAGGGGCCCGGCTGGGTCACGGCGGCGCAGGCGACGGTCGCGTCTGACGGCGGCTTCCTGGCCAAGCTGCGGCTGACCGACGGCGTGTATCGCGCACGCGTCGGCTCCGGGCACGGTTACGTGGCCGGAACGACGCCACTGCTGCAGGTCTCGAACCAGTGAGACGAGCTGCAGCGGCTGCGGCGCTCGCGCTCCTGCTGGCGCCGTCGGCGGCTGCACTGCCCGTGCGCGACAGCTTCACGCCGAGCGACCCGCTCGCGCCGCGCCAGTACTACCTCGCGCAGGATCACGCGTTCGACGGATTCGGCGCCGAGCTGCCGGTTGTCAATCCGGTGCGGGTCGCGATCATCGATTCGGGGCTCGACGGGGGCCATCCGGAGTTCCCGCGCTCCCGGATCTGGCAGGCGCGGAGCTGGGTGGGCGGCAGCCCTCTCACCGACGAGGAGGGTCACGGCACGTTCGTCGCGGGCGAGGTCGCGGCGGCGATCAACAACAACGAAGGCATCGCCGGCATGGGCTTTCCCGCGCAGCTCGTGATCGCGAAGGTCGCGCGCGCCGACCAGACGATCGACGTTCGCGACGAGGCGCAGGCGATCCGCTGGGCCGTCGACGTCGGCGCGCGGGTCATCAACCTCTCGATCGGCGGGCTACGCAACCCGTTCAACTCAAAAATCGACACCTACTCGAAGGTGGAGGCGGACGCGATCGAGTACGCGGTGCGAAAGGGCGCCGTGCTCGTCGCCGCGGTCGGCAACTCGGACGAGGCGCCGCAGACACCATGGCCGTTCGCGAGCTACCCGGCGGCGTTGCCACACGTGATCGGCGTGAGCGCGCTGTCCCCGACCGGCAACGTGCCGAACTTCTCCGACCGCGACCGCATCTACAACGATCTCTCGGCACCGGGGCAGGAGATCTACTCGACGCTGCCCCGCGCGCTGACGTCGTTCCGCCCGCTCTGCCAGAACCAGGGGTACTCCGATTGCGGCCCGGACGAGTTCCGGCACGCAGCCGGCACGTCGTTCGCCGCCCCGCAGGTCACCGCGGCGGCGGCCGTACTGCTCGCGCTCAGGCCGGCGTTGCAGCCGGACCAGGTCGCCAACATCCTCGAACGCTCCGCAACCGACGTGAACGCGTCGGACGGATGCAAGACGTGCCCGCTCCTGCGCGACGCCATGAGCGGCTGGGGCAGGCTCGACGTCTCGAAGGCGGTCGCGGCGCTCGACGGGGTGCTGACGCCTGCCGACCACTACGAGCCGAATGACGACGCGGGCGGGCATGCAGCAAAGCTCAGGGCAGGAGTGAAGTCGGTGAAGGCGACGATCGACTTCTGGGACGACAACATCGACGTCTACCGCGTCTACCTCGCCAGAGGACAACGGCTGAAGCTGACACTCGACGGCCCGGCCGGCGCGACGTCGAATCTGCTGCTCTGGAAGCCGCGCACGAAGCGCGTCAACGACCTGCGCACCCAGAACCTGCGCGCCGCGCAGTCGATCGGCCCCGGCTCGTCGCACCGCGTCGGCTACCGCGTCGCGAAGAAGGGCTGGTACTACATCGAGGTCAAAGTGACGACTCGCGGCTCCGGGCCCTACGAGCTCACGCTTAGTCGCTCGAAGTAACCAATTCCTCCGGAGGCACCTCCCGCAAGACGCGTGCGGGGTTGCCGACGACGACTACACGCGGGGGCACGTCCTTGACGACGACGGCGCCCGCGCCGACGAACGCCTCCGCTCCGATCTCGACGGCGGGACAGAGGACCGCTCCGACGCCGATCCGCGCGCCGCGGCGGATGGTCGGCCCCCTTCGCAACTCGTGCCGCCGCTCGGTGCGGCCCATGAAGTTGTCGTTCGAGGTCTGCACGCAGGGAGCGATGAACACGTCCTCTTCGAGCGTCGCGTACGCGGTGACGTACGCCATCGCCTGGATCTTCGTGCGCGCGCCGACCGTGGTGTCGTTCTCGACGAGGGAGCCGCGGCCGATGACCACGTCGTCGCCGATCTCGCAGCGCTCCCGGACGCACGCCTGGTCGCCGACGATCACGCGCGCGCCGATGGATGTGCCGGCGAAGACCACCGCGCCGGTCGAGACAACCGTTCCCGGCCCGAGCTCGAGCGGCGGGATCGCCTCCCGCTTCGCGGTCGAGCGCGGCGAGAGCGTCGGCTGCTTCCCGACGACGGCGTAGTCGAGAATCGTGCAGTCGTCGGGAACGACCGTCCCCGGAAAGACGATGGCGGTGTCCGCGATCACACCACGGCAGACTCGAGCGACGTCTGCAGCTGCTCGAGCGCACGGACGACGGGCACCGCGTCCCGCGCGGCCTTGTGCCGATCGCCCTCGCCTGCCACGAGGCCGAGGAAGTGCTGGCACTCGAGCCGCAAAGGCTCGGTCGCGTCGACCTTCGGGCTGTAGACGTCGCCCGTGCGTGTGCGCCAGTTGTCGTAGACCGTGATCTTCCGGTCGAGCTCCATGTCGTCGAAGACCGCCATCCGGTCGTTGCCGACGACCGTGATGCGCCGGATCTTGTGAGGGTCGAGCCACGAGAGGTGCATGTGCGCCATCTTCCCGGAAGGGAAGTTGAGGTAGCAAAACACCACGTCCTCGACGCCGCCGGTCAGGAACGCATTGCCGTGCGCGCGCACCTCGCTCGGCTCCTCCTCGACCAGGTACAGCAGCACCGAGAGGTCGTGCACGCCGAGCGACCAGAGCGCGTTCTCGTTCGTCCGGAACGTCCCCAGGTTCTGACGGTTGCCGTACACGTACAGCACATCTCCGAGCTCACCAGAGTCGACGATCTCCTTCAGCTTTCTGACGCCTGGGTGGTAGAGGAGGAGGTGGCCGGGCATCAGCACGAGGCCGCGATCCTCCGAGAGCTCGCACAGGTCTTCGAGCTCGGCGCCGCGCATCGACGGCGGCTTCTCGACGAAGACGTGCTTCCCGGCTTCGAGCGCGCGCCGCGCAAGCTCGTAGTGGGTCGGCACCGGCGTGGCGATCACGACCGCCTGCACCGAGTCGTCAGCCAGGACGTCATCGAGCTTCGCGGTCAGCCGCGCCTGCGGATACCGCTGCGCGAGGTCGGTGTGCTGCGCCTCGTCGACGTCACAGAGCCACGCGAGGTCGGCGAGGTCCGCGAAGTTGCGCGCGAGGTTCTTGCCCCACTGCCCCAGGCCGACTTGCGCCAGTCGCGTCATCTACAGCTTCCAGACTTTCCCGTTGCCGGTGCCGTTCCTGCCGGTCGCGTTGCGGAGGTCGACGACGATCTGCGCGCGCCCGACGAGGTCGTCGTAGTCGATCGCCTTGTGGGCGGTGACGATCACGACGCCGTCGTACGCTTCCGGCTCGTAGTCGACGGACCGCATCCCGTCGAACTCCGGCACGTGCGGGTCGTGGTAGTCCACGTTCGCGCCGGCCTTCTGGAGGAGCTGGATGATCTTCTCCGCCGGCGACTCGCGCACGTCGTCCACGTTCGCCTTGTACGACACGCCGAGCACGAGCAGGCGCGAGCCCTTGAGCGACTTCTGCGCGCCGTGGTTCAGCGCCTGCGAGATCAGGGACCGGCAGAAGTAGGGCATGTTGGCGTTGATCTTTCCGGACAGCTCGATGAACTCCGTGTAGAAGTCGTACTCGCGCGCCTTCCACGTGAGGTAGAAGGGGTCGATCGGGATGCAGTGGCCGCCGAGCCCCGGCCCGGGCTTGAAGCTCATGAAGCCGAACGGCTTCGTCTCCGCTGCTTCGACGACCTCCCAGACGTCGATGTTCATGCGCTCGCACAGCTGGGCCAGCTCGTTGACGAGCGCGATGTTCACGGCGCGGAAGATGTTCTCGAGCAGCTTCGTCAGCTCCGCCGCTTCGGGCGACGAGACCGGGACGACCGTCTCGACGGCGCTCCGGTAGAGCTCCGCTGCCCGCTCCGTGCACGCCGGCGTGACCCCGCCGACGATCTTCGGCGTGTTGTGCGTCGTCCAGTCGGTCCGGCCGGGGTCGACCCGCTCGGGCGAGAACGCGAGGTGGAAGTCGTCGCCGGCCTTGAGGCCGCTGCTTTCGAGGATGGGCTGCAGCACCTCCCGTGTCGTTCCGGGATAGGTGGTCGACTCGAGCACGACGAGGTGCCCCTTGCGCAGGTGGGGAGCCAGCTCCTCGACGGCCGCCTGGACGATCGACAGATCCGGCTCGCGCTGGCTCGAAAGCGGTGTCGGGAGGGCGACGAGGATCGCGTCGGCCGCGGCCGCCGCGTCCATGTCGAGCGTTGCCTTGATCAGGCCCGCGTCGACGAGCTTCTTCAGCTCTACCGACGGCACGTCGCCGATGTGGCTCTCGCCGCGGTTGATGCCGTCGACGACCTCCGGCTTCACGTCGCGCAGCAGCACCTTCTTGCCCGCGTCCGCGAACGCCTTGGCCAGCGGCATGCCGACGTAGCCCCCTCCGACGATTGCGACGTCCGGCTTCATCGGGCGCAAGGCTACTGACGCGGGACGGTGGCTACACTACGCACCCGCGCTGGGGCCGTTAGCTCAGCTGGTAGAGCAGGGGACTCTTAATCCCAAGGTCGCAGGTTCGATCCCTGCACGGCCCACTGCTGAACTGCACCGAACATGTCAGTGCGTGAGCCGAGCTCAGCCGTTCGCAGACTTCGCGCCGCGCTCGCGAAGCCACGTGGTCATCGTGCCCCGCCGCGTGTCGATCGTCCCCGTGGCGTCAAGTGGCGTTTGCCGGCTGTACTCGGGCATCGCGTTGATGTTTGCACCGCAACCGAGCAGGAATTCGGCCATCCGGCGCTGACCGCCGTGGCACGCTTGGTAGAAGGCCTCGTCGATGTCCTCGGGCGTAGGTGGCGGGTCGCCGGCCAGGAGCTCCTTGGCACGCGGGATCATGCCCAAGGCGGCCGCATGCCACAGGCGGTCAACCCTCGCGCCCCGGTCGACGAGAAGGCGAGCGACGTGCCAACAGCCATAGCCGACTGCGCAGTCGAGTGGCGGGCCGCCCGCGATCGACGCTCCCGGCGCCTCGATGTCGGCGCCACCGTCGATCAGCGCTGCCGCGACGTCGACATCGTCACTGCTGGCAGCCCAATGGAGCGGCGTCTCGGCCGGTGAATCAGCTTCGCACGGTGCGCTGGGATCCGCGCCCGCGTCGATGAGCATGCCGACAATCCGGGGTCCGCATGGAAAGTACCCCGGCCAGTCCGCCACCATGTGCAACGGGGTGCGGAAGCCTCCCCCGGCCTTCCTGCCCTGCACCCTCGCCGACGCCAACTCGGGGTGCTCGCCGAGGAGCCGGCCGACCTTGCCGACGTCGCCGCTGTGAATGGCCGAGGCCAAAGCCGTAGCGACGGGGTCGTCCTCAGACAACGCGAGCATGGTCTCCTCCTTGTTGCTTACGGACGAGTACAGCATCCCCCCGACGGGATTGCCCAGGCAAAGGAGGATGAAAGGCGCACGGCATCAGGCACGCCCTGCGGAACTTCACCGAGCGGCCCTACGATCCGGTCGTGCCCACCCAGCAAGAGCTCGAGGCCGCGTTCTGCTGGGAACCCGAGGACCGAGTCCCTCGTCGGCCCGAGATGACCGAGTTCCGCCGCACCATCCGGTTCCACCAGGCGCAGTGGCGCGCGAGGCACGGTCACCCCGTGGGCTCGCAGCCGATCGCGCCGAACGAAAAGCCTTCCCGGCCGGTAGGCAGCCGCCTACCGCTCGACTACGCGCGCGACACCGGCGCGAACTTCCTCACTCCCGCCGCGCTCGCAGCCGTGCAGCAACGGATCTCGGTGATCGAGCCGCATCAGAGCGTCGACCAGCAGCGGCTCTGGGCGGACCTGCTCTGGTCGCCGGCGCTCGCCTTCAACCTCTTCGGCGACCTCGCCGCCGATCTCGACCTCGCCGATCGCCTGGTGCGCTCCTGGTGGCCGGATGCGCCTGGCCGCGTGGTGGAGGTCCGCTTCGCCCACTCACCCGGCTGGCTCGATCCCTCGTACCTGAAAAGCCTGCGTGCATTCGATGCCGCGTTCGTGCTCGAGGGCGGGATCGTCGCCGTCGACGTGAAGTACCACGAGCGGGCGAAGGCCGAAATCCCGAGACCCGAGAACCTCGCGCGCTACATCGAGGTCGCGCGCCGGTCCGGCGCCTTCGCAGACGGCGCCGTCGACGCCGTCAAGGGGAAATCGGATCTTGCCGTGATGTGGCTCGAGCACCTCCTCCTGCATTCGATGCTCCAGCACGAGAGCGGCGTGTGGAGATGGGGTCGCTACCTCGTCGTCCACCCGGCGGGGAACTCCGACGTCGCAGACATGGCCGATCGATACAGAAAGCTCCTCGCCGACGACGCGACATTCGCGACCCTGACGCTCGAAAACCTGCTCCGTTCCGGCGTGCTCCCCGCCGCGAACGCCCTGCGCGAACGCTACGTGCCTGCATGAGCATGCAGCCCAGCATTCATGTGCTCACGCTCGGCGTCGCCGACCTGGAGCGCTCGCTGGCGTTCTACCGGGCGCTCGGCTTCGACTCCGAAGGCATCATCGGCACGGAGTTCCCCGGCGGAACTGCGGCGATGTTCGACCTCCGGGGCGGCCTGGTCCTCGCGCTCTACGGCCGGAAGGATCTCGAGCGGGACGCGAACGCGACGTTCGACGCGCCCGGACGGGGAGAGTTCAGTATCGGGCACATCGTCGGCAGCCGGGACGAGGTCGATGCCGTGCTCGCAGCGGCGCAGGCGGCAGGCGCGACGCTGACAGAGGAGCCTTACGACAGGCCCTGGGGGATCTACTCGGGATACTTCCGCGATCCCGATGGACACCTCTGGGAGGTCATCTGGAGCCCACGCCAAAGCGGGCGTGAGCGCGACAGATCGCCGGAGGATGATTGATGCGCTGTGTTCGGGTCTCGGCCAGAGGCCTGCGCGAGCTACACGCGGTCGACGCGGAGGATCTCGGGGACACGGAAGCGGTCGAGCCGGCCGCGTCGCTCGAGCCAACCAAGTAGCGCCAGTAGCAGCGACACGGCGACGAGCAGCCCGGCACCCCAGTTGAGCTCGTACTCGCGCCGGCGAACAAGCTCGAGCGCGATGAGCGAGAGCAGGGCAAGCGGAAGCACGCAGACCCAGTCCGCTTCGACCGTCGGTCGGAGCCATGCACCGGCGAGCCGAATCGCCAACAGCACGGCCGCGACCCCGAGCCAGGAGCGCGGGACAAAGAGGAGCGTCGAGGCCCAACCCCCGGGCAGCACGTGCCAGGTTGGAGCGAGCGAGACGACGACGTACGCGACCGCCGCCCCTGCCGCCACCGCACGCAGCGCGATCCGGTCTCTCGGCGGACGGAGTGCGCGCGAGCGCAGGAGCACGATGCCGACGAGTGCCGCGGCGAACGCGAAGCCCAGCTTCGCCGCGATGCGCACGCCGTAGCCGCGTGGGGTGAAGGCGGTCGACTCGAACCCTTGGGTCGCGACGATCAGCGCGAAGGCGACCGCGACCTCGAGAGCCGAGACGGGCAGCCGCACGGCTGTGGCCACGACGAGCGTGACGGCCAGAACCGCCGCGGTCGTCCCCAGCAGCGTCCAGCCGACGAAGGCGCCCTGCCAGTGGAAGTAGAGCGTCGCGACGAAGGCGGCCGCGGCGAGCACGACGATCGGGTCGGCGTTGCGCGCCCGTACGACCTCACGCGCGGAAAGAGCCGCGAGCAAGGCGCCGAGACCCAGGCCGATCCAGGCGCCGTAGACAAGATCCGTGCCTACCGCGAGCGCGACGGCAACACCGCCGCAGAAGAGGAGCGCCGCCGCCGGCAGCCACAGAGCCGCGACGATCGCAACCGCCGCGGCGTCGACCGCGTACGCCGGGAAGGAAACGTGGAGAGGCGCAAACCGCGCCCAGGGCAAGGCGAGGGCGATCCAGAGCGCGACCGCCGGAGCCGCGGTGAGCGGAGGCCGGCGGCGCAGGCTCACGGCGCCGAGCAGCGCGGCAGCCCCAGCCGCGATCCCGAGGTACGCGCCGTAGCCGAGGTGGTAGCGCACGGGCGCGTCGAGAGCGCGGCGGGCGTAGCCGCGCGCATACCAGGTGTCCACGGCGACAGCGACGGCACCGTAGGCAACGAGCACGCCGCACCCGGCGAGAGGCAGACGCGAGATTAGGGCCGGCCGCGCGATGGCCCCGCCGGCCGCAGCGACCAGCCCGAGCGCGAACACCGCCGCCGCGAATCCGAAGTCGTACCCGTACTCGCCCCAGCCTTCGATCGAGGAGCCGAAGAGCGGGGTCGAGCGCGACGCCACCTGCCACGGCAGGTAGAGGCTCGCGAGAAACGTCAGGCCGCTCGACAGCAGGAGCAGCAGAGGCCAGCGCCGCACGGCCCGCAAACCTAGCGCCAGGTAAGGAAATTTGCCGCCAGCGGAGTAAAGTCAGACAGTTCGCCCAACCCGGGGGGTTCGATTGGCGACTCGAGACGTCGAACGCCGAGCTCTAGAGGACGACCGCTTCTTCAGCGACGAGATCGTCGAGGCGTCGTCCACGCTGCTCGGTTCGCTCGACGTGGACGCGATGCTGCCCGAGATCCTCGAGCTCGCAAGCCGGACGCTGGCTGCCGACGCGTACGCGCTCTGGCGCAAGGACGCGACGGACGGATCCTGGAGCGTGGCGGCATACGCAGGCCTGCCGGAGTCGTACGTCGAGAGCGCGACCGCGGCGATCCGCGGGCGGGGAGACGCCGTATTGCTCGAGGAGCCGCTGGTAGCGGAGGACATCGCGAATGCCGACTGGATCGGGCCGACGCACCGGCGCGCCCATGCTGAGGCCGGAACGCGTGCGATGCTCATCGCCGGCCTGCACTACTCCGACCGCGTCGTCGGGACGCTCGTCTTCTACTACCGCCACACCCGCCGCTTCGCGGATGCCGAGAAGAACGCCGCCTCGCTCTTGGCCAACATCGCCGCCGCGGCGATCGGCACGGCCGAGCTGTACGAGACCCAGCGCCGGTCAGCGGAGGACCAGCGCTTCGTCGCGCAAGCGAGCGAGCTGCTGGCGTCGTCGCTCGAGTACGAGCGCACGCTGGCGAACGTCGCCGCGCTCGCCGTGTCCGAGTTTGCGGACTGGTGCGCAATCGACATGCTCGAGCCGGCTGGCTCGCTGAGCCGGCTGGCGATCGCGCACCGCGATCCGGAGAAGGTGCAGCTCGCGAACGAGCTCGCGGAGAAGTACCCGCCCGACTCGGACGCGCCCTACGGCGTCCCGAATGTCATCCGCACACGGCAACCGGAGCTCTTCTCCGAGATCAGCGACGAGCTGCTCGTCCAGGCCACCGCGGAGACACCGGAGCTGCTCCAGCTGCTGCGCGAGCTCGGCCTGCGCTCGTCCATGTGCGTGCCCCTGGTCGTACGCGACCGCGTGCTCGGGGCGATCACTTTCATCGCGGCCGAGAGCGGCCGCCGCTACGACGAGCGCGACCTCGTCACCGCGGAGGATCTCGCGCGCCGCGCAGCGACCGCCGTCGACAACGCGTTGCTCTACCGGGAGGCTCAGGCCGCGCGCCGCGAAGCGCTCGACTCGCTCGCCGTCGTCGACGCGATCTTCGCCGCCGCGCCCGTCGGGCTCGCATTCATGGACGCGAACTTCCAGTACGTCCGCGTCAACGAGGCGCTGGCCACGATCAACGGTCTACCCGCCGAGGAGCACTTGGGACGTTCGTTGCGAGACGTGCTCGGCGATGAGCTCGCGCACACGATCGAGCCGTACCACCGCCACGTGCTCGAGACGGGCGAGCCGGTCCTCGATCTCGCAGTCGAAGGGCGCACAGCGGCCGCACCCGGCGAAACGCGGAACTGGCTCGTCAGCTACTACCCGGTGCGCGATGCGACCGAGCAGGTGATCGGCGTCGGCGTCGTCATCACCGACGTCACCGAGCGCGAGCGCGCACGTGCAGCGGCCGAGGCCGCGGGCGCGCGACTGAGCGTGCTCGCCGAGGCCAGCCAGCGGCTCGCCGGCAGCCTCGACTACGAGTCGACGCTCGCGAGCCTGGCGAGGCTGCTCGTTCCTCGTTTCGCGGACTGGTACGCGGTGGACGTGGTCGACGGCAGCCGGTTCCGCCGGATCGCCGTGGTTCACAAGGACCCGGCCAAGGAGGAGTGGGCGAAGAAATCGATGGAGCTCTTCGCACCGGAGCGGCGCGAGCTCGAGGGAACCGCGCGAGTGGCGCGCACAGGCGAAGCCGTCCTCTACCGGGAGGTCAGCGAAGAGCTGCTCGCTGCGTCGACGCTCAACGAGGAGCACCACGAGGTACTGCGCCAGCTCGGGATGGCATCGGCCATGTGCGTGCCCCTGACCGCCGGCGGCCGGACCTTCGGCGCCCTCATGCTCGTCTCCGCCGACCCGGAGCGGCTGTTCGGCGAGGAGGACCTCGACTTCGCGAAGCACCTCGGGCGCCGTGCGGCCGTCGCCGTCGACAACGCTCGCCTCTATCGAGAGACGGAGCGCCGCGCACGCGCCGCTCTCGTCGTGCAGCACGTCGCAGACGGTGTGCTGCTCGTGAACACCGAGGGCGTGATCCGGCTGTGGAACCCCGCCGCCGAGCAGCTCACGGACGTACCCGCGTCGGAGGCGCTCGGCAGGCAGGCCGCCGAGCTCTTCGACGACTGGGAGTCGATCGCGCAGCTGGCCGAGAGCGACGAGCATCGCCCTGTGACGCAGGCAGTGAAGGTGAACGGCCGCGAGTTGTGGCTCTCGATCACGGCGGTGGGATTCGACGACGCCAGCGTCTTTGCACTCCGCGACCTCACCGAGGAGCGTGCGGTCGAGACGCTCAAGTCGGACTTCGTGTCCACGATCTCGCACGAGCTGCGGACGCCGCTCGCCGCGATCTACGGCGCGGCGCTCACGCTGCGCCGTGAGGATGTGATCCTCGGCGAGCCGCAACGCACGGGCTTGCTCGAGGTGATCGCGAGCGAGTCCGACCGGCTCGCGCGCATCGTCAACGACGTGCTGTGGGTCAGCCGGCTCGAGTCCGACCGGCTCCGAACCACGATCGAGCCGTGCGACGCCGTCGAGATCGCCCGCAACGTCGTCGACGCCGCTCGCCAGTACATCCCGGTCAGCATCAAGCTCGCGCTCACGACCCCCACGGGCGCGGTGCCACCCGTCGCTGCCGATGCCGACAAGATCCGTCAGGTGCTGACGAACCTCGTCGAGAACGCCGTCAAGTACTCGCCCGACGGCGGCCGCGTGACGGTCGAGGTCGTGACTGTCGGGCCGCGCCTGCGGTTCACGGTCAGCGACGACGGGCTCGGCGTCCCACCCGCCGAGCACCGCCGGATCTTTGAGAAGTTCTACCGGCTCGACCCCGACCTGACCCGCGGCGTGGGGGGAACGGGGCTCGGCCTCTACATCAGCCGCGAGCTGCTCGAGCGGATGGGCGGCCGCATCTGGGTCGAGTCGAGCGGAGCGGGCGGTTCCACATTCGTGGCGGAACTTCCACTCGCTGACTAGCAACCACATCCCTAGAAAAACTCGGCAAGAGGTGAAAGGGTTGTCGCATGAGCGGCGACGTCCTCTGGGCTGAAGCACCCGACGACGACGGCGGCGAGCAAGCGCCCGAACCGGAAGACCAGGGGGACCTGGACGAGACTTTCGCGGCCCGGCGCCTGCGGCGCTGGATCAAGGGGATGTTCGGCGGCAAGCCGGCTGCGGCCGAGCCGGAAGACCAGCCCGGCCGCGAGCCCGACGCCTAGTTCCTAGTACGTCGGCGGGGGGCCGTCGTCCACATACGTCGTCCGCCGGCGGCTCCAGTAGCCGGGTCCCGCCCAGGACTGCCAGAAGAGCAGCGAGAGCAGGAGGCTGATGAGCCCAACGCCCATCAGGATCCAGCCGACCGCGTCGATGTTCACCGAGCTCGACGACGCGTTGACGGCGAATGTGAGGATTGCGCCAACCGCGATCAAGAAGATGCCAACTCCAAGTCCCATTCGAACCTCCTTCGTTCTCGTCCTCGATTCCCGCACGGAGCAGGTCGAAAACCGCAGCAGCACATGACCCGGTTGAAGTAGGCTCGCGGCGTCCGTGCGCAGGGGCTCGATCGTCCAGCTGATCGTGATCGGCGTCTTGGCCGGCGCCATCGCGTCAGCGTTCGCACTCATCCCCAACTGGCTGCCCGAGCCGGCGTCGAAGGAGGCCGGCCGCATCGACTTCGTCTTCTGGTTCGTGACGGGCATCTGCATCTTCGTCTTCTCGATCGTCGCCGCCGTGAGCGTTTTCGCGGTGTGGAAGTTCCGCGCGAAGCCGGATGACGACTCCGACGGCGCGCCGATCCACGGCCACACAGGGCTCGAGATCGCCTGGACGGCCGTGCCGACGCTGCTCGTCACGTCGATCGCAGTCGTGAGCGCGATCGTCCTCGCCAAGGACGACGCGCAGGGCGCAAACCCGCTGCGCGTCGAGGTGACCGCGCAGCAGTTCTTCTGGAGCTACCGCTACCCGGAGTCCGGAAACAAGGAGTCCGATGTGCTGCGGCTGCCGGTCAACCGATCCATCGTGTTGCACCTGACATCGAAGGACGTCATCCACTCTTTCTGGGTGCCCGAGTTCCGCCAGAAGCAGGACATCGTGCCCGGCATCCATCCGACGTTGCACATCACGCCGACCAAGGTCGGCACCTACCCGGTGATCTGCACGGAGCTCTGCGGCCTCGGCCACGCCCTCATGCGCTCTCGCGCGATCGTGATGACCGATGACGCGTTCCAGAAGTGGGCGGCTCAGAAGGGAGGCGCGTGACGAGCGTCGTCGCAGCCGAGCACCAGCCGTACGCCGCGCACGAGGGCTTGCCGCCGCCGCCGGGCGGCTGGCGCCGGCTTCTTTACCCGGGCTTCCTGCGCGCCGCGTGGATGGCGCCCCTGTTCTTCGGGATCGGCTGCGGCATCGTCGTGCTGTGCCGCTGGTGGGGCGGCTGGCACCCGATCTGGTTCGGGGAGATCATCGTCCTCGTCGGCGCGCTGATCGCGGCGCCGATCGGCTTCCTCGCCGGCGTCGGAGTCTTCGACTACTGGGTGCGCTACGCGATCGGGGCGCCGACCGTTCCGGAGGACCACACGGGCCACGGTGCGTACAGCTGGCGCGACTACTTCCGCGTCAACACCGACCACAAGGTGATCGGGATGCAGTACCTGGTCACGACGGTCGTCTTCTTCCTGATCGCCGGCCTGCTGGCAATGCTCGTCCGTGCCGAGCTCGCGAAGCCGGGGATGCAGTTCTTCGACAACCAGACGTACAACGGGCTGTTCTCCGTCCACGCGTCGCTGATGATCTTCCTCTTCGTCATCCCGGCGTTCGCCGGGCTGGCGAACTTCGTCGTGCCGCTGATGCTCGGCGCGCCCGACATGGCGTTCCCGCGGCTGAACGCGCTGTCGTACTGGCTGCTCCCGATCGCCGGGATCATGATGGTCTCGAGCTTCCTCGTACCGGGCGGGGCGTTCGCGTCGGGCTGGACGGGCTATGCGCCGCTGTCGGTGCACCAGCCCATGGGGACGATCTTCTTCAACATGGGCGTCCAGTGGGCCGGCGCGAGCTCGATCATGACCGCGCTCAACTTCCTGGTCACCATCATCACCATGCGCGCGCCGGGGATGACGTTCTGGCGCATGCCGCTGCTCGTGTGGGCGAACTTCACGACGTCGCTACTGGTCGTCATCGCCACTCCGTTCATCGCCGGGTCGCAGTTCTTCGTCATGTTCGACCGCGTCATGCACACACATTTCTTCGACATAGCAGGCGGCGGCTATCCGCTCGGGTACCAGCACATCTTCTGGTTCTACTCCCACCCGGCCGTCTACATCATGATGCTGCCCGGCTTCGGCATCGCTTCCGAGGTCATCTCGACGTTCTCGCGCAAGCCGATCTTCGGCTACCGGCTGATGGCGCTGTCGCTGATGGCCATCCTCGTGCTCGGGTTCTCCGTGTGGGCACATCACATGTTCGTGTCGGGCATGGCGCCGTGGCTGCGTGTGCCGATGATGGTCACCACGCTGCTGATCGCCATCCCGACGGGCATCAAGGTCTTCTCGTGGCTCGCGACGATGTGGGAAGGGAAGATCCACTTCAACACGCCCATGCTCTGGGCGGCGGGCTTCGTCTCGATGTTCGTGATCGGCGGCCTCTCCGGCATCTACCTCGGTGCCGTGCCGATCGACATTCACGTCAGCGACACCTATTTCGTCGTCGCGCACATCCACTACGTGCTGTTCGGCGGCTCGCTCTTCACCATCTTCGCCGGCATCTACTACTGGTTCCCGAAGATGACCGGCCGAATGTACAACGAGACGCTCGGCAAGCTGCACTTCTGGCTGACGTTCGTCGGCTTCAACGCGACGTTCTTCCCGATGCACCTGATCGGGACCCAGGGCATGCCGCGCCGCGTCTCGGACTACGACCCGATGTTCGCGCACTGGAACATGTTCATCTCGGTCGCATCGTTCTTCCTCGGTGCGTCGACAATCGTGTTCCTCTACAACATGATCACCAGCATGCGGCGTGGCGAGCCGGCGCCGGGCAACCCGTGGCGCTCACTGACGCTCGAGTGGCAGGTCACCTCCCCGCCGCCGAGGTTCAACTTCGACGAGATCCCGCAGGTCGTCGGCAGCCCGTACGAGTACGGCGTTCCCGGGGCACGCCACGCCGTCCTGAACGGCGACCGCACTGCCGAGGAGGTGCCCGTCCACTGATGCACCTGCTCGTCGTCGCCAACGAGACCGTCACCGGGCGCAAGCTGATCGAGGCGGTCGAGCGGCACCGCGGCGATGATCTCCGCGTCACCGTGATCGCGCCGGTGAACCAGCCGGAGCGCGGCTACGTCGTCTACGAGGACACGCGACGCGCTGCGGCCGGCCGCAGGCTCGACCGGACGGTCGGGATGCTCCGCAACGAGGGGATCGCCGCCCACGGGCTCGTCGTCGAGACCGATCCGGTGACGGCGGTGCGCGATGCCCTCGCCCAGCTCGAGCCACCCGTTGACGCGATCATCGTGGCGACGCATCCTCAGCAGAAGTCGGGCTGGCTGCGGAAGAACGTCATCGACCGGATCCGCGACACGGCCGGCGAACGGCCGGTCGAGCACGTCGTGGTCGACGTCGCCGCCGAGACCGGGCAGCAAAACGTCCTCGTGATCGCGAACGAGACGGTGCTCGGGCGCAGGCTGCTCGGCAAGATCCGCGAGCGCGCGCAGGCCGGCGGCGCCAGCTTCCTGATCGTCTCGCCGCAAAGCGACCCGTCCGAGGGATCGCACCCCGAGGCCGAGCGGCGCCTACGGCGCGCGGTCGCCGAGCTCCGCGGCGACGGCATCGATGCACACGGCCAGGTCGCACACCCGGATCCGTTCACGGCCGCGCTCGAGGCCATGCGCGAGGAGCGCGTCGACGAGATCATCGTCTCGACGTTCGGGCCCGAGAAGTCCGGCTGGCTCCGGCGCGACCTCGTCGAGCGTCTGCGCGGCGAGACCGGCGTGCTCGTCGAGCACGTGACCGCGGAGAGCGAGGTGACGGCCTAGTGTCGGCGCACGCCGAGGCGCACCACGGCCCGCCGATCGCGCATCAGAGCTCGCGCGTCAACGCGTCGGTGCTTGGGATGCTGCTGTTCATCGCGTCGGAGATCATGCTCTTCGGAGCGTTCTTCACGGCGTACTTCTTCGTCCGCGTCGTCAACGGCATTCCCTGGCCGCCGGCGCCGTTCGAGCTTCCGGTGTTCGTCGCCGGGATCAACACGGCGATCCTCGTGACGTCGTCGTTCACGATGCACTGGGCGCTGCAGTCGATCAAGCGCGGAAACCGCGCCGGGTTGCAGGGCGGGCTGCTGCTGACGTTCCTGATGGGCCTCGTCTTCCTGCTGACCCAGGCGCGTGAGTACTCGCGCGTCGGCTTCGCGCCGCATGACGGCGCCTTCGGGACGATCTTCTATTGCCTGACCGGCCTCCACGGCGCGCACGTCTTCGTCGGGCTGTCGATTCTGCTGTTCATGACCATCCGCGCCTTCCGCGGGCATTTCTCGCCCGAGAATCACCACGGCGTCGAGATCGGCGGGATCTACTGGCACTTCGTCGACGTAATGTGGATCGTGGTCTACTCGACCGTCTACCTCATCTGACGCGATGATCAACCCGCTTCGCAGCGAGGCCGAAGCGTTCAGGTTCCTGATCGCGTCGATCGTCTACTTCGGAGCGATCGTGATCGCGGCGGTCGCGGGCGGCAAGTGGTGGGGCCTCGGCGTCTTCGTCGTGCTCAGCGTAGGGGTGCTGTGGTGGTGGCTTCGCTCCCGTCGTGACGAGCGACCGCGCCAGACGGCGCCGCGGCCGCATCCGGAAGGCGAGCGCCGGATCCTCGTGGTCGCCAACGAAACGGTCGGCGGGCACACGCTGCGGTCGATGATCCTCGAGCGCAGCCTCGACGTCCGCGAGGAGGTGCTCGTCGTCACACCCGCGCTCAACTCGCCGCTGAAGCACTGGGTCTCGGACGAGGACGGTGCCCGTACCGCTGCGCAGGAACGACTCGACGAAAGCCTGGCGAAGCTCGCCGCGGCCGGCGTCGAGGCGCGCGGCGAGGTCGGCGACGGCGATCCGCTGCAGGCGATGGAGGACGCGCTCCGGACCTTCGGCGCCGACGAGATCATCATCTCGACGCACCCGGAGGGGCGGTCGAACTGGCTCGAGCGGCGCGTCGTCGAGAAGGCACGCGAGCGCTTCGCCGTGCCGATCACGCACGTGGTGGTGGATCTGGAGCGCGAAGGGGTCTGACCCCCGAAGGGGGTCTGACCCCAGCAGTCGCACCTGGAGCTACGTCAGCAAAGGCTGGGGTCAGACCCCTTCGGGTTCAGACCCCGTAGAGGAGGAGTTGCGTGCAGCGGAAGAGCGCGAGTGTCTTGCCCTGCTCGTCGCTCACCGTCGCGTCCCACACCTGAGTCGTGCGGCCGCCGTGGAGGCGCCGCGACTCGGCGTGCAGCGTCCCCTCGAGCACGGTGGCGAGGAAGTTCGTCTTCAGCTCGATCGTCGTGAAGCCCGTCGCGCCGTCGGGAAGCGACGCGATGCAGCCGTAGCCGCACGCCGAGTCGGCCAGCGCGACGACGGTGCCCGCATGCAGATAGCCGTTCGGCGCCAGCAACTCCGGGCGCAACGGCAGCCGCATCCGTGCGTGGCCCTCCTCGATCGAGTCGATCTCGATCCCGAGCAGGCCCGGCAGGCGGCCACGCCCGGCCTCGACGAACGCCTGAAGATCCACCACTACTTGCCCGCGACGGACGAGACGTACCTGGCAACGGCCCTGATCTGCGCGTCCGACAGCTTGCCTTTGAACGCGGGCATGACGCTGCCACCGTGGATCACCTGGTTCTGGACGACCGGGAAAGGCGGCTTGAGCTGATCGAGGTTCGGGCCGACGGTCCCGGTTGTGCCCGCGTCCTTGAGCGTGTGGCAGCTGGCGCACTGCGACTTGAAGATGCTCTTGCCGTTCGTGCCGGAGATCGCCTTCGAGACGGCGAAGCCCGACACGCCGGCGTTCGCGGCGACGAACGCGGCCACGTCGTCGGCATCCTGCCCGCGCACGAGGTTCGCAGGCATGTTCGCCTTCAGGTAGTTGGGGTTGTTCTGCGCGGTCGGGTACTGCCCCGGGAAGCGGATCTGGTCGTGGACGATGTTCGCGATCGCGCTCTCCGCGAAGCCGTCGGCACGAGCCTGCGCGAACGCGTCGTCGAGGTTCGGCCCGATGGTCGCGGTCGAGCCGACCGCCGAAAGCGCGTGACAGCCGGCGCACTTCTGCTGGAAGATCGCCTTGCCATTCTGGGCGTTCGCCGACGCCGACACTTTGCCGCCCGTACCACAGGCGCTTAGGGACACGGCCAGAGTCGCGAGCCCGAACCCCGCCAGAAGCCGGCGGATGTTAGGCAGGGGGCTGGTCGGCCGCCTTGAGCTTGGACACGGCCTCGTCGCGGGTGGGATGGATCGTGAAGACGCGGTCGAGGCCCGTGATCTCGAAGATCTTGGTGATGTTGCGGTCGCTGCAGACAAGCGACAGCTGCCCGTCGTTCGTACGGAGGCGCTTGACGCCTCCGACGAGGACGCCGAGCGTCGTGGAGTCGATGAACGTCGTGTTGCTGAAGTCGACGACGACCTGCTTGCCGCCCTGGCCGATCACCTCGAGCAGCTGCTGCTTGAACTCGGGGGCCGTGTAGAGGTCGACCTCGCCGGCCAGCGAGATGACATAGGCGTCGTCGCCGAGCTGTTCTGTCTTGATGTCGAAGTTCATCGTCCCCGCCTCTTCCCGTCGGCGCGGAGTCTAACCCTGGCCGCCGGTCTGCAATGTCTTGATGCGCGCTCGGATCTGCGCCTTGGTAGTCGCGTCGAGGTCGAGGCTCAGGAGCCGCTTGTACGCAGTGATCGCGACGGTGTTCTGGTGAAGGGTGTCGGCGGCCTGTCCAAGCGCGAACAGCGCCTCCTGATTCTTCGGCTGGAGCTTCGTGATCTGCTGGTAGGTAGAGACTGCCCGGCTCGCAGCTGTCTGGTACTTCGTGACGGCCGTCTGGTAGGCAGCGCTCGCCCTCGTGGTTGCCGCGCTGGTGAGCGGGTCGTTCCCGAAGACCTGGCCGAGCTTGCCCGACGAGGGTTGGAACTGGTTGCCCGCCGCCGCCTGCGCCTGCTGCAGCGAGGCGAGCTGCGCGCCCTGGAGAGCGGTGTTCGCCTGGCCGAGCTCGAGATCGCCGAGATGACGAAGGGCGACGACGTCCTTCGGACGCAGCTTCCCGTACTCGAGCCACGCTGAAATCGCCTCGTCCGTGCGGCCCTTGTTCTCGTACGCCTGAGCGAGCTCCTTGCGTGCCGGTGCGTTGAACGGCCGCTCGGCGACCTTCTTCTGCGCCGAAGAGATCGAGGGCCCGGACGAGCCGCCGCGCCCGAAGGCGTCCCGCATCAGCTGCCCCAGATCGAGACCGCCCGAGCCGACGCCGAGGAAGATGAAGCCGCCCGCGAAGACGATGATCAGGAACACGAACGCCCACTTCGCCTGGTTGCGCAGGCGGGGGAAGAACATCGTGTTCTCTGCTACGCGCGTGGCGCCGTGACCGGAGCTTCGTCTGCGCTCGTCGACACGGCGAGCATGGCGCGCCTCGCGCTGTGCGCGGCGGCGGTCAGCTCGTGCCAATCCATCCCTCCTCTCTCGTATCGCGGTTCCCCGTCGACGTACGTCGCAAGCACGCGTTCGGGCGAGCCGCCGAAGACGACGGCAGCGGCGGGGTCCTCGACCGGGAGGTAGGCCGATCCCTCGAGGGAGACGATCGCAAGGTCCGCGCGCTTGCCCGGTACGAGCGAGCCGGCCTCTTCACCGCGGCCGAGTGCGCGAGCTCCGCCGAGCGTGCCGAGCTCGAGCGCATCGGCTGCCGACAGCACGTCCGGCCGCCGCGCACGCGCGCGCGCGGCGAACAGGACGTTCCGGAGCTCCTCGAAGAAGTCGAAGGACGGCGCCGAAGCGGGACTGTCCGTGCCCACGCCGACCCGAACATCCGCGTTGCGCAATTCGGTGAGCGGAGCGACGCCGCAGCCAAGCGCGGAATTCGAGCGGGGACAGTGCGCGACCGCCGTCCGGCTCGACGCCAGCAACGCGATCTCCTCCGCGTCGACCATGACGCAGTGCGCGGCGACGACGTTCGGCCCGAGCAGGCCGTGCTCGGCGAGCAGCCGCGTCCCGGTCGTTCCCGGCGGCTTCACGAGCAGGTCGGCGTAGTTGCCCCACGGCCCTTCCCCCGTCGTCAGGTAGTTGACCTCGGCCCGGCTCTCGGAGATGTGCGTCGCGACCGGGAGCCCGAGCTCTGCCGCAGCGCGGTAGAGCTCCAGCGAGACGGAGTACGGCGCATGCGGAGAGATACCGGGCCGCACGCGTTCCGACAGCGAGTCCTGGACCCGCTCGCGCCTGGCAGCGAAGCTCTCGAGCGCCGGCGCCGGGTCGGCGCCGAAGACCTCGAGATAGACGTTCGCGCGCAGGCCGAGGTCGCTGCAGGCAACCGCCGCGGCGCCGCTGTAGCTGCAGTCGCCGATCGTCCCGATGCCCGACGCCAGACACTCGGCCGCGCCGAGCCGCGCGATGTCGACGTACTCGTCCCAGCCGATGCGCGCCTTGCGCTCGATGTGGAGCGTGATCCACTCGGCGAAGTCGCCCAGCCCGTCGCCGAAGCCAGCGTAGACCGCGTACTCGATGTGCGAGTGGGCGTTCACGAAGGCCGGGATCAGCACGGCGTCCTCGTAGTGGGTGCCGGCGCCGAGGTCGTTACGCATGCCGACCGCGGCGATGCGGCCGTCCTCGATCGCGACGGCGCCGTCGCGGATGGGCGGCCCTTCGATCGGCAGGACCCAGTCAGCGGAAAGAACGTCGCTCACGGCTCGGTAAGGCTAGCCGCTTCCATGCGGGCGGATCGGCGGTCGAACAGTACGGAAAGCCAGATCGAGAGCTCGAAGAGAATCAGCAGCGGAATCGCCTCGATCACCGTCGTCACCGGATCGATCCCCGGCAGCGCGACCGCGATGCATGCGACCGCGAAGTACCCCACCCGCCGCTCGCGGCGCAGACGGGCCGTCGAGAGGATGCCGAGCCGCGTGAGCGCGACGACGACTATGGGCAGCTGGAAGACAGCAGCCATCGCCAGCATCACCATGGTGGCGAAGGAGTAGTAGTCGCGCGCACGTATGCGGATGTCGTACAGGTGCTTGTCGTAGTTCGTCAGGTAGTGCACGGCTGCGGGCAAGGCGACGAAGTAGCCGAACACGATCCCCGCGGCGAGGAGTGCCGTTGCGAGAAAGACGAACCAGACGACGCGGCGCTGATTCGTCTCTTCAAGTGCCGGCGCGAAAAAAGCCCACGCCTGCCAGAGGATGACCGGCAGCGCGAGCAGGAAGCCGGCGTACAAGCTGATCTTGAAGGAGGTCAGGAACGGCTCCGCGACGCCGAACGTAATCGGACGCCCGACTCGCCCCTGGGGCAACGGCCGGTTCAACCAGTGGATCAGGTGGTCGTGGATGACGTAGCCGACGATCAGCCCGATCAGCAGCGCGCCGAGACAGACAAAGATGCGCGTGCGCAGTTCGTCGAGGTGCTCGACGAGCGTCGCCTCCTCGCCGTGTCCGAGGCGCCGGGGAAGGCGCTTCATTGGCCTTGGCTAGACGGTGTCGCGCTCGCGCGACGCGACTGTCGTGTCAGTCGTCTGCACTGGCAGCTCGGCCGGATCGTCGTCGCGCTCCTTACCGCCGACCGAGTCCTTGAACTCACGAAGTCCGCGGCCCATGGATCGCCCGATCTCCGGAAGGCGCTTCGCGCCAAAGAGCAGGAGAGCCAACAGCAGCAGGAGGATGATCTCGCCGGTCCCGATGTTCGGCATGACCTCAGGGTAGCGCGTTTGGAGCGCCGGGCGTGGGAAAGACGACGGCAGAATGGCGCGCAAGAAGCCTCTTTCCGAGCAGGTCGTCGTGGTCGCCGGCGGCTCGTACGGCCTCGGCCGGGCGATTGCGGAGCGAGCGAAGCAGCGAGGTGCCCGTGTCGTGATCGGCGCCCGCACTCGGGAGGCCCTCGAGGATGCCGCAGTCGACCTCGCGCTCGAGACCGAGGTCAGCGACCGCGCGCAGGTGGAGCGCCTCGTCGCCGCGGCCGTCGAGCGGTTCGGGCGGATCGACACCTACGTCGCCAACGCGATGGTCACCGTCTACGCCGAGGCGCATCGGCTCGAGGACGACGAGCTGCGCCGCGTCTTCGACGTCAACTTCTTCGGCGGCGTGTACGGGTTCTGGGCGGCGCTGCCCCACCTGCGGGCCTCGCGCGGAACCTTCGTGCAGATCGCGTCCGCGCTCTCGTACCGCGGCATCCCGCTCCAGGCGGCGTACTGCTCGACGAAGGCGGCGCTCCGCACGTTCTTCGAGTCGGCCCGCGTCGAGCTCCAGAAGGAGCGCGCCGGAGTCGACGTCTCCGTGGTGCTCCCCGCAGCGATCAACACGCCGCAATTCGATCGCGCACGGCAGAAGATCGGCCTGCAGCCGCAGCCCGTGCCGCCGATCTACCAACCCGAGCCGTTCGCCGACGCCGTGCTCCACTGCTGCGAGGACCCGATCCGGGAGCTCCCCGTCGGCTGGGGCGCCCAGAAGCTCCTGTGGGGGCAGAAGCTCTCGCCACGCGCCGCGGACCTGATCCTGCTCCGGACCGGCTGGAAGGGCCAGCACACGGCCGAGCTCAAGCCGACCGACTCGCCCGACAACCTCTTCGAGCCGCTGCCGGGCGATCCCGGCCCGCACGGGCGCTTCGACGACCGGGCGCGGGGCACGACCGCCTGGACGTGGCTGCGCCTGCACCGCGGCCTGGTCGGAGCCGGGCTCGGGTTGGGTACCATGGGGCTACTAGCAGGCCTTCAAGGTCGCTTCCTTCCACGAAACGGGATGTCACAAAGTTGGCGCTTCTTGAGCTGAAAAACTTGCACGTCGCCCTGGAGGACGGCACCGAGATCGTCAAGGGCGTCGACCTAGCCGTGAACATGGACGAGGTGCACGCGGTGATGGGGCCGAACGGCTCGGGCAAGTCGACGCTCGCCTATGCGCTGATGGGCCACCCGGCCTACGAGGTCACCGAGGGGGACGTCCTGCTCGACGGCGAGAGCCTGCTGGAGCTGGAGGCGGACGAGCGCGCCCAGCGCGGCGTCTTCCTCGCGTTCCAGTACCCCCACGCCGTGCCGGGCGTGACCGTCACGAACTTCCTGCGCAGCGCCATCAACTCCGTGCGCAAGGCGCGCAACAACGGTGAGGACGATCCGATCCCGATTCCCGAATTCCGCAAGGAGATCCTCGCGCAGATGGACCGGCTGGAGGTGTCGCGCGAGCTTGCTTCGCGCTACCTCAACGACGGTTTCTCGGGCGGCGAGAAGAAGCGGATCGAGATCCTCCAGCTGGCGATGCTGAAGCCGCGGATCGCGATCCTCGACGAGACGGATTCCGGTCTCGACATCGACGCGGTTCGCGTGGTGGCCAACGGCGTCCACGAGCTCGTCGGCCCGGACATGGGCGCCCTCGTGATCACCCACTACCAGCGCATCCTCAACTTCATCAAGCCCGACTTCGTCCACGTGATGGTGAACGGGCGTATCGTGGAAGAAGGCGGTCCCGAGTTGGCACACAAGCTCGAGGCCGAGGGTTACGAACGCTATGGAAAGGCGGCCTGATGGCCACCGAGACCGAGACTGTCAAGGAAATCCGCGAGGAGTACAAGTACGGCTTCTCCAACCCGGACGAGGCGAAGGACTATTTCTTCAAGTCGGGCCGCGGGATCTCACACGAGGTCGTCGAGGCGATCGCAGAGCACAAGAACGAGCCGGACTGGATGCGGAAGTTCCGCCACAAGTCGCTGGACTACTTCCTCGCCCGGCCGCTGCCGCAGTGGGGCGGCAACCTGAACGACATCGACTTCGAGAACATCTACTACTACATCCGCCCGACCGAGAAGCAGGCGGAGCGCTGGGAGGACCTCCCAGCCGAGATTCTCGACACCTGGGACAAGCTCGGCATCCCCGAGGCTGAGAAGAAGTACCTAGCCGGGGTCGGCGCCCAGTACGAGTCCGAGGTCGTCTACCACAAGCTGCAGGAAGACCTGACGAAACAGGGCGTGCTCTTCCTCGACATGGACTCGGGCCTGCGCGAGCACGAGGATCTCGTCAAGCAGTACTTCGGAACGATCATCCCGCAGAACGACAACAAGTTCGCGGCGCTGAACTCAGCCGTGTGGTCGGGCGGTTCGTTCATCTACGTCCCGCCGGGCGTGCACATCGAGATGCCGCTCCAGGCGTACTTCCGCATCAACGCGGAGAACATGGGCCAGTTCGAGCGGACCCTGATCATCGTCGACGAGGGCGCGTACGTGCACTACGTCGAGGGCTGCACCGCGCCGATCTATTCGACCGACTCGCTGCACAGCGCCGTCGTGGAGATCATCGTCAAGAAGGACGCGCGCTGCCGCTACACGACGATCCAGAACTGGTCGAACAACGTCTACAACCTCGTCACGAAGCGCGCCGTCGCCTACGAGGGCGCGACGATGGAGTGGGTCGACGGGAACCTCGGCTCGAAGCTGACGATGAAGTACCCGGCGATCTGGCTCCTCGGCGAGCGCGCGCACGGCGAAGTGCTGTCGATCGCCTTCGCCGGCAACGGGCAGCACCAGGACGCGGGCGGGAAGGCGGTGCACATGGCGCCGAAGACGTCGTCGGTGATCACTTCGAAGTCGATCTCGAAGAACGGGGGCCGCGCCGGCTACCGCGGGCTGCTCGAGGTGTCGAAGGACGCCGTCGGCTCGAAGTCGAAGGTCGTCTGCGATGCGCTGATCCTCGACGAGGATTCGCGCTCCGACACCTACCCGTATATGAAGATCGACGCCGACGACGTGGACATCGGCCACGAGGCGACGGTCTCCAAGATCGGCGAGGAGCAGCTCTTCTACCTCATGTCGCGCGGGCTGACCGAGGCAGAGGCCTCGGCGCTGATCGTCTCGGGCTTCGTCGAGCCGATCACGAAGGAGCTGCCGCTCGAGTACGCCGTCGAGATGAACCGCCTGATCCAGCTGCAGATGGAAGGCTCGGTCGGTTAGTTGATCGACGTCGAGCGGGTGGACTACATCCGCGTGCCGGTCAAAGACATCGAAGAGGCAAAACGGTTCTACGGGGAGCTGCTCGGCCTGCCGCTGAACCCGAACTCGCCCGACGAGGACTGGGTCGAGTACGAGGCCGGGAACGTGACGCTCGCGGTGATGACACCGCACACGCACGACTACGAGTTCACGCCGTTGCCGCCGGGCACGCTCGCGTTGCGCGTCGCCGACGTGGCCGAAGCGAAGGCGAAGCTCGAGGCCGCCGGCGTCCAGGTCAACGACATGTGGGACTCCGGCCTCTGCCGCGGCGCGGGAACGCGTGACCCGTCGGGCAACCCGATCCTGCTGCACCGCCGCTACGCGCCGTACCCCGACGGCAGCAAGCCCTGATGCAGGTCGAACAGGTCGACTTCGTGTCCGTGCTGACGCAGGACATCGCGCGCGCAAAGCAGTTCTACGGCGAGACGCTCGGGCTCCCGATCGAGACCGAGGGCGAGAACGACATGGAGTTCACGCTCGGCCAGGTGACGCTCGATGTCTTCAACCCGGCGAGTGCCGGTCAGGAGTTCGCTGCAAGTCCGGCCGGGATCGCGATCCGCGTTCCCGACGTCGCCGCCGCGCGGGCAGAGCTCGAGGCCAAGGGCGTGCAGTTCGACGGCGAGATCGTGGACACCGGCGTCTGCCACTTCGCCTTCTTCAAGGATCCCGACGGCAACAAGCTGATGCTGCACCGGAGGTATGCACCACGTGAACGCTGAGGCACTCGAGCGCTACCAGGCGCTGCCGCTTCCCGACACGACGCAGGAGCACTGGCGCTTCACCGACCTCCGCGGCTTCGACCCTGACGTTTTCAGCCGGGGTCAGACCCTTGCCGTTCAGGACGTGCCGGCAAAGACCATGCTCGAGCTCGACGTCGCGGGCTTGGCCACGATCACCGAGAGCGGCATCAGCGTCGAGCGCGCACCCGACGGCATCACGTTCCAGCGGCTCGACGAAGGGCACGAGCGGCTCTACTCGCTGGTCGGCTGGGACGAGAAGTTCGCCGCGCACAACGCAGCCGTCTGGCAGCACGGGCTGCTCGTCCACGTCCCGAAGGGCGTCGAGCTCGACAAGCCGCTCTACGTCCGCATCACCAGCTCAGCGAACGAGTCGGCGCTCTTCTGGCGCCTACTCGTGATCGCCGATCCCGGCGCGCGCTTCACCCTCGTCGAGGAGGTCGTCTCGTCCAGGCCGGATCTGCACGCGTACACGAACGAGGCGGCCGAGCTCTTCGTGGGCGACGGCGCAAAGCTCGAGTACGTGTCGCTGCAGAACCTCTCGCGTGAAACCTGGCACTTCGCGTCGCACCACGCGCGAGTCGAGCGCGACGCGGAGCTCGACTGGGTCGCCGGCGGCTTCGGCTCGAAGAAGGGGAAGGTGCGCATTCAGAACGACCTCGCCGGCGAGGGCGCCACGTCGCGCGTGACCGGCGCCTACTTCACAGACGGCGAGCAGCACCTCGACTACGACACCTTCCAGGAGCACATCGCGCCGAACACGACCTCCGACTTCGCGTTCAAAGGCGCATTGCGCGATCACTCGACGGCGGTATGGCGGGGGATGATCCGCGTCGAGCCCGACGCGCAGAAGACGAACGCGTACCAGGAGAACCGGAACCTGATGCTGTCGCCGACGACCCACGCGGTCCCGATCCCGGGCCTCGAGATCATGGCGAACGACGTCCGCTGCACGCACGGCGCGACCGTCGGACGCGTCGACCGCGAGCAGCTCTTCTACCTGATGGCGCGCGGCCTCACTCGCAGCGAAGCCGAGCGGCTGATCGTGCGCGGATTCTTCGAGGACGTGCTCGCGCGGGTCGAGCTCGAGCCGGTGCGCGAGGCGCTCGCAACCGCACTCGAGGCGCGCATCCCGCAGGGCTAAGAATTCCCGAAGCCAGCTAGCAACAAGCCGCTCAAAGGCTCATACTCGGGCGGTGCGCCGAGCCCCGCTGCTCGCGGTGGTGGCCCTCGTGGCAGCCGTCACCCTGCCGTCGGCCGGAGCGGCTCCCAAGGCAAACGAGCGCGTCCTCGTCGTGCTCGCCTCGACCGGGTCGAGGCCTTACACGGTGGCCGACGTCCAGCAGGCGTTCGCGCAGACGAACGCGTTCCTTCAGCGTGCCTCGTTCGGCCAGGTCCACCTGGACTCGGACGTCACGCCCTGGCTGACCGGCCTCACGGCCAAGCCAAGCTGCGGCGCGAACGACGGATCGGTCGACTCGATCTTCGAGCCGGCGCGACGGGAAGCGGCCGGTGCCGGCTTCGACGCAGCGGGCTACGACACGGTCGTCTACGAGTTCCCGGACGCCCGCTGCGGCTTCTTCGGCGCAACCTTCGGGCGTCAGATCATGCTCACCCGAGAGCCGACCGTCGACCTGCTCGCCCACGAGCTGGGCCACACATTCGGCCTCGGCCATGCGATGGGCGCGGACTGCGTCGACTATCTGCGCTGCGCGCTCGAGGACACCGGCGACACGCTCAGCCCGATGGGCTCCGGCTCGCTCGACTACAGCGCCTACGAGAAGTCGCTGCTCGGTTGGATCCCCGCGCAGCCGCGCGTGACGGCGCCGAGGAGCTACGTCCTCGCTCCGCCGACGGGCAGGTCGAAGCTCGCGCAGGCGCTCGTGGTGGAGACGAGCCGCGGCACCTGGTGGATCGAGTACCGCGCGCAGCCGTTCCGCGGCCTCGTCTTCCGGTTCGTCGACGCCGAAAACCATTCGGCGCCCTACGACCCGTCCGCAATCCTCATCCTCAAGCCGACGAAGCACGCGCGTCCGTGGATCGCGAAGGGTGAGTCCTTCCGCATCCCGCTGTCGTGGCGCGTGACCCTGGCGAAGGTGTCGGCGACGCAGGCGACGGTCCGCTTTAGGTAGAGCTCGAAAGCGTCGCTTTCGAGCGCTGAGGATCTGCGCTTCGCGCCTAACGCGCGCGGCAAAGCCGCGCGCTCCTGGGGCGGTCGGCGAAAGGCTGTGTCCGCGGTTGGCGGACGCCTTCGGCGTCGCCAAGCGCGTTAGTTCGCCTCAGTTAGTGCGGCTCCGCCTGCACTAACTTGCGGCCTTGGTGCTCGCTTGATTCCGGCGTTCTCAAAGTCGGGGACCTAGGACGAATGCGGGCTGTACGATGGACTTCGTGGCTGTGACAGCCGAGCGGAAGTTGGATGCGCGTAAGCTGCGCGCCGACTTCCCCATCTTCGAGCAGGAGGTGCGCGGCAAGCCGCTGGCCTACCTCGACTCGGCGGTGAGCGCGCACAAGCCGCGCCAGGTGCTCGACAAGCTGCGCAATTTCTACGAGACGTCGTACGCGAACGTCCATCGCGGCGTCTACACGCTCTCGGAGGTCGCGACGGCGGAGTACGAGGGCGCCCGCGACAAGATCGCGCGCTTCATCAACGCGCCGGCGTCTCGCGAGCTGATCTTCACCCACGGGGCGACGGAGAGCATCAACCTCGTCGCGTACGCATGGGGGCTCGACAACCTCGGCCCCGGCGACGTCGTCGTCGTGACCGAGCTCGAGCACCACTCGAACTTCGTCCCGTGGCAGTACATCGCGAAGCGCACGGGCGCCACGTTCACGGCGATCCCGCTCGACGAGCACGGCGAGCTCCGGCTCGACGCCCTGGGAGAGATCGAGCAGGCGGGGAACGTGAAAGTCGTCGCGAACAACCTCGTCTCGAACGCCCTCGGCACGATCAACCCGGTCGAGAAGCTCTCGGCCTGGGCGCACGAGCGCGGCGCGATCATGGTCGTCGACGCCGCCCAAGCGGCGCCGCATCACGCGATCGACGTGCAGGAGCTCGGCTGCGACTTCCTGGCGTTCTCGTCGCACAAGATGTGCGGCCCGACGAGCGTCGGCGCGCTCTGGGGACGTGCGGAGCTGCTCGAGGCGATGTCGCCGTTCAACCTCGGCGGCCACATGATCCGCTCGGTCAAGCTCGAAGAGACGACCTGGGGGCAGATCCCATTCAAGTTCGAGGCTGGAACGCAGCCGATCGCCGAGGCCGTCGGCTTCGGCGCCGCCGTCGACTACCTGACCGACATCGGCATCGGCGCAATCGAGGACCACGAGCGCGAGCTCCTCGTCTACGCGCTCGAGAAGCTCGCTGAGGTTCCCGGTCTGACCGCGTACGGACCGGCCCCGGAGCGACGGGCCGGGATCGTCTCCTTCAACCTCGAGGGCGTGCACCCCCACGACGTCGCGCAGATCCTCGACATGGAAGGCGTCGCGATCCGCGCCGGTCACCATTGCTGCCAACCGCTGATGGCGAAGCTGGGCGTCGCCGCGACGAACCGCGCAAGTTTCTACCTCTACACGATTCCCGAAGAGATCGACCGGCTCGCCGACGGGCTGCACAAGGCACATAAGCTTCTCGCGTGAGCGAATTCGACCAGCTATACCGCGAGGTGATCCTGGATCACTACAAAAACCCGCGCGGGCACGGGCTGATCGAGGACGCCGATGCAGAAGCGGAGGGGCAGAACCCACTCTGCGGGGACGAGGTGTCGATCTACGTCGCGTTCGGCGAGGACGGCGACACGATCGACGAGGTGAAGTTCTCCGGCCGCGGCTGCGCCATCTCGCAGGCCGCCACGTCGATGCTCACCGAGTTGGTGCAGGGACGCACCGCGCAGGAGGTGGCCACCCTGCCGCGCGACGATCTGCTCGACGAGATCGGCATTCCCCTGACGCCCGTGCGGCTGAAGTGCGCGCTGCTCGGACTCTCGACCTTGAAGCTCGCGCTGCACAAGGCGAAGGGCACGCCGCTGCCCGAGGAGTGGGCCGGCGCCTCCTCGGATCTCGACCTGAAGTAGGTGCCCGAGCTCGACGTCTGCCCGGTCGAGGAGCTGCCGTCCTGCGCCGTCAAGATCGTCTACGCCGGGTCGCTCGCGATCGGCGTCTACAACCTGAACGGCGAGTACTACGGGCTCGAGGACCGCTGCTCCCACGATGACGGCCCGCTCTGCGAAGGCGATTTCGACTGCGACGATGGCGTCGCGATCTGCCCCCGGCACGGAGCGAACATCGACATCCGCTCGGGAAGGGCGCTGACCCTGCCCGCGGTCGAGTCCGTCGCGACCTATCCCGTCCGCGTGGTGGACGGCATGGTCAAGGTCGAGGTTGGCTGAACCGGGCGGACTGAAGCGCTGCTGGGGGGCGACCGACCCGCTCTACATCGCATACCACGACGAGGAGTGGGGGCGCCCGGTCAGCGACGAGCGCGGACTGCTCGAGCGGCTCTGTCTGGAGGGCTTTCAGTCAGGCCTCTCCTGGTTGACGATCCTGCGCAAGCGCGACAACTTCCGCGCCGCGTTCGCGGGCTTCGAGCCCGAGGAGGTCGCACGCTTCGGCGAACGCGACGTGAAGCGGCTGCTCGAGGATGCCGGCATCGTCAGGCACCGCGGCAAGATCGAGGCGACGATCGCAAACGCGCGCGGCACGCTCGCCCTGCGCGACCAGGGCACGCCCCTGCACGAGCTCGTCTGGTCGCACCGGCCGAAACGGCATCGTGCGCCGCGCCGGGCGGGCGACTGGCAGGCGGCGACGACGGAGTCCGACGCCCTGTCGAAGGCGCTGAAGCGGGCCGGTTTTCGGTTCGTCGGGCCCACGACGGTCTACGCGGCGATGCAGGCGTGCGGCGTCGTCAACGACCATCTGCTTTCGTGCCACGTGCGCCGAGCGGTGCAGAAGGAGATCGAGGCCGCTGCTGGATGAACGTGTCCGACGTGTGCTCGCCCGCCTCGAGGAAGAGGACGCGGCCGAGCGCGCCGCCGGCCTGCCGGCTGCCGAGCGCTCGCGGGCGGTCGAGCCCACGACCGGCCGGTTTCTCTTCTCCCTCGTCGCGCCGCAGACCGACTGCGAGGTGCTCGAGATCGGCGGCTCCCGCGGCTATTCGACGATCTGGCTGGCCGCCGGCGTCCGCTACCTCGGCGGGCGCGTCCTCTCCGTCGAACACGATCCACGCAAGATCGACGCGTGGCGCCAGAACGTCGCGGAGGCCGGGCTCGAGGATTGGGCCGACCTCGTCGAAGGGGACGCGAAGGAGGCGGTGCCCGCGATCGACGATGTCTTCGACGTCGTCTTCCTCGACGCCGAGAAGGACGACTACGAGGGGCTGTTCCGGCTCGCGCGGCGAAAGCTCGAGCCGGGCGCGCTCGTCGTCGCCGACAACGTGCTTTCACACGTCGACACGCTCGGGGCGTACTCGCAGGCGCGCCAGGCCGACCCCACGCTCCTCTCCGTGACGGTCCCGCTCGACCGCGGCCTCGAGCTCTCCGTGACTCTCCGAGGCGACTGATATTCTGGGGGTTAACCGCGGAAAGGAGGTGGTCCGAGAGTGGAGATTTCCAGTACGGGCAGTGGAGGTACCAGCGGGTAGAGGTGCGTCCCCGGGACCTACGGGGAATCGCCTAGCCAGCGTGGGGGACGACGCGTTACGCGCCGCCCGGCCATACATCTCGGGCCGAGGCAGGAAGCGCCTCTACTAATCCATCGCT
>VAXO01000144.1 GCA_005888435.1 Actinomycetota bacterium
GGATCTTTCTCGTCTCCGCTCGGAGCTTCGCCTCCTCGTCGAAGTCGACGCCGTCGAAGTCCCAGTCCATGTCCAGGTGGCCCTCCGCCGGCGGAGTCGCACGCAGCTCCTGCATGCGCTCGGCGCCGGCCCCCGACATCGACTGGTACGTGCTCACGCGCACGCGCGCGAGGCCCGCGGCGTCGTGCAGGGGCTTGAGCACCATGGTCAGCGGGATCGTGCAGCAGTTCGGGTTCGCGACGATCCCGTCGTGCTCCGGGGCGCGGCTGCCGTTCACCTCGGGCACGACGAGCGGAACTCCGTCCTGCAGCCGATACGCGGACGACTTGTCGACGGCGACCGCGCCGCCCTCGACGACGTGGGGCACGAGCTCGCGGGACAGAGCCGTTCCGACCGAGAAGAGGCACACGTCCAGGTCGCCGGCGCCCAGCGCCTCGGCAGTTGCCTCCTCCACCTGTAAGCCGCCGACGTTCTTGCCCGCGGAGCGTGCCGATGCGAACGCGCGCACCTCCGTGTAGCCGCGCTCGCGCAACAGCTCGACGGTGACGGGGCCGACCGCGCCCGTTGCGCCGACGACGCCGATTCGCGCAGCGCTACCCAAGGTCGAATGCCTCGTGCAGCGCCTGCACGGCGCGGTCGACATCCACGCTCGGGACGTGGCAGGCGATCTTGATCGGCGAGGTCGAGATGAGCGGTGCGTCGATGCCCGCGGCCTCCAGCGTCGCGAACGTCTTCGCCGCCACGCCCGGATGCGACTTCATCCCGGCGCCGACCAGGGAGACCTTTCCGAGGTCGTCGCGAGACGACCACGCGACACCTAGCGCCTTGAGCGCGCGCTCCGCGTCCAGCCGGTCCTCGACCGGCGCGGAGAAGACGATCTCGTCGCCCGTGTGCACGATCGTGTCGACGTTGACGCTCGCTTCTGCGAGCGCGCCGAAGAGCTGCGCGGCCTTCGCGCCCTCGACGCGGTACACGGTCTCCTCGCGCTGGTGCACGACACCGGAGATGAGCGCCTTCTCGAGCATCTTCTCGTCCTCCTCGCGGATCCAGGTCCCTTCGGCGTCGTTGAATGTCGAGCGAACGTGGAGACGCACATTGTGGCTGCGCGCGACCTCGATCGCCCTGGTTGCCATCACGCGTGCGCCCGACGACGCCATCTCGAGCATCTCCTCGAAGCTGAGGACTTCGAGCTTGCGTGCGCCGGGAACGAGGCGCGGATCGGCCGTGTACACGCCGGCGACGTCGGTGTAGATCTCGCAGACCTGCGCGCCGAGCGCGCTGGCGAGCGCGACGGCCGTCGTGTCGGAGCCGCCGCGGCCGAGCGTCGTCACGTCGAAGGAGTCTGCCGAGACCCCCTGGAAGCCGGCGACGAGGACGATCTTGTCCTGGTCGAGCGCCTCGTGGATGCGGCGCGCACGGACGTCGACGATCTTCGCCTTGCCGTGGACGGTGTCGGTCACGATCCCGGCCTGCGATCCGGTCAGCGAGATCGCCTCGTGGCCGAGGTCGTAGATCGCCATCGCCGCGAGCGCGCATGAGATGCGCTCGCCGACCGAGATGAGCATGTCGAGCTCGCGCGGGTCCGGCCGCTCGGAGACCTGGCGCGCGAGATCGAGCAGGTCGTCGGTCGTGCTGCCCATCGCCGAAACGACGGCGACGACGCGCGCGCCGCGCTCGCGCGCGGCAACAAGGCGTTGCGCCACGTTCTTCAGCTTCTCGGGATCGCCGACGGACGTCCCTCCGAACTTCATCACGATCGTCCCGACATGGCGCGCGGCGTCGTCGGCCGCGACGGCGGGGATCGCTTCGTAGTCAGTCGTCGTCATTCCATGTCCCGTCGGCCCACCAGCGCGCGCCCGAGCGTCACTTCGTCCGCGTACTCGAGGTCTCCTCCGACCGGGAGGCCGCTTGCGAGGCGCGTCACGCGCACGCGACCGCGCAGCCGGTCTGCGAGATACGCGGCCGTCGCTTCGCCGGTCATGTTCGGGTTCGTCGCCAGCACGACTTCCTGCACGCCGTTCCGTTCGACCCGCCCGATCAGCTCGTCGATCCGCAGGTGCTCCGGCTCGACGCCGTCGAGCGGCGAGAGCGCGCCGCCGAGGACGTGGTAAAGGCCGCGGAACTCGCTCGTCCGCTCGACGGAGATCAGGTCGACCGGCTGCTCGACCACACAGATCATCGTGTGGTCGCGGCGGGCGTCACGGCAGATCGCGCAGACCTCGTCCTCCGTCAGGTTGCCGCATTCGTTGCAGAAGCGAACGCGTTCCTTCTCGTCCTTCGGACGCTGCAGCAGGTGGAACGCGAGCCGGTGCGCGGTCCTGGTGCCGACGCCCGGCAGGCGGGAGAGTTGGCTGACGAGGTTCTCCACAGCCGGGCTGAGCATCGACCTATTGTGCCGACATGCCCCGGACTGCCGAGGGTCGGCGCATCCTGTTCCTTTAGGGGGCAGACTCGTGGGCGGCGATGCGAGAGGATCGCCGCGATGTCGCTGGGCCAGGCCGCAGGCCCCATCCGGATCGTGATCGCCGACGACGACCCGTTCTTCGGTCGTAGGGTCCAGGCGTGTGTTTCTGCGCGCGC
>VAXO01000081.1 GCA_005888435.1 Actinomycetota bacterium
AAGGCCTGCAAAAGCGCTACGAACATCAGACACCCGAGCTGCACGAGCGGCTCAAGTTCGAGCTCAAGACGATCCGCGAGCTCGGCTTCACCGACTACTTCCTGATCGTCTGGGACTTCATCGCGTTCGCTAAGCGCAACGGCATCCAGGTCGGCCCGGGCCGCGGCTCGGCGGCCGGCTCACTCGTCGCCTACTGCCTCGAGATCACCGACATCGACCCGATCAAGTACGACCTGCTCTTCGAGCGCTTCCTCAACCCGGGCCGCAAGTCGATGCCCGACATGGACATCGACTTCGCCGTCGACGGACGCGACCGCGTCATCAACTACGTCGCCGAGAAGTACGGTCGCGACCGCGTCGCCCAGATCATCACCTTCTCGACAATGGCGGCCCGTGCAGCAGTGCGCGACGCAGGTCGCGTGCTCGAGATCCCCTACGGCGTCGTCGACAAGATCGCGAAGGCGATCCCTGAGGGGCCCGGCCAAACGCTCGACGCTTGTCTCAAGCCCGGTCAGGAGCTGAAGACCCAGTACGACGCCGACCCGGTGGCGCGCGAGATCGTCGACCTCGCCAAGCCGCTCGAGGGGCTCGTCCGCGCCGACTCGATCCACGCCGCCGGCGTCGTCATCGGCGACCGGCCGCTGACCGAGTACGTCCCGCTGCAGCAGAAGGGCGCCGACCAGGAGGTCGTCACGCAGTTCCACGGCGGCGACGTCGAGGCGCTCGGCCTGCTGAAGATGGACTTCCTCGGCCTGCGCAACCTCGACGTGCTCGAGCGCGCGAAGGATCTCGTCGGCAACGGCATCGAGTGGTCGAAGCTCCCGCTCGACGACAAGAAGATCTACGCGATGCTCGCGAAGGGCGACGCGAGCGGCGTCTTCCAGTTCGAGTCATCCGGCATGCGCGAGGCGCTCAAGCAGGTGAAGCCGACCGTCTTCGAGGACCTGATCGCCCTCGTCGCGCTCTACCGCCCGGGCCCGATGCAGTACATCCCGTCGTACGCGAAGCGCAAGAACGGCCTGGAGCCCGTCAGCTACATCGACCCGCGCCTCAAGGCGATCACCGGCACCACGTACGGCATCTCTCTGTACCAGGAGCAGTACATGGAGATCGCCAAGCAGCTCGCCGGCTTCTCGCCCGCCGAGGCGGACGACCTGCGTAAGGCGATCGGCAAGAAGATCCACAAGCTGATGGCGTCCCTCAAGGACAAGTTCCTCGAGGGCTGCGCGAACAGCGGCACCACCACGCAGGTTGCCAACCAACTCTGGAAGGACATCGAGGCCTCACAGGACTATTCCTTCAACAAGTCGCACGCCGCCTGCTATGCGCTGATCGCCTACCGCACCGCGTACATGAAGGCGCACCACCCGCAGGAATACATGGCGGCGCTGATCTCCTCGGTCATGAGCACGAAGGATCGCGTGCCGTTCTACGTCAACGCGTGCGACGAGATGGGGATCGAGGTGCTGCCGCCGGACGTGAACACGTCGCAGCTCGACTTCGCTGTCGTCGAGGGCAAGATCCGCTTCGGCCTCAGCGCCGTCAAGAACGTGGGCGGGCCGGCCGCGCGCGCGATCATCCGCGCACGCGAAGAGGCCGGCCCGTTCACGTCGATCTGGGAGTTCTGCGAGCGCGTCGACCCGCAGGCCTCGAACAAGCGCGCGCTCGAGTCGCTCGTCAAGTGCGGCGCGCTCGACTCGACCGGCGCGACCCGCAAGGGGATGCTCGACGCGCTCGAGGCCGCGCTCTCGCACGGCCAGCGCGCGCAGTTCGACAAGATTCGGGGCCAGAGCTCGCTCTTCGGGGAGGAGGAGAAGCTCGACACCGTCCCGATCTCGAGCGAGGAGTTCGAGAAGAACGAGCTGCTGCGGCTGGAGAAGGACACGCTCGGCCTTTACGTCTCCGAGCACCCACTGCACGCGATCCGCGACCAGCTTCGCCGCAAGACCGACTGCGCGATGGCCGACGTCGAGCGCCGCCGCGACGGCGAGGTCGTCACCGTGGGCGGGATCGTCTCCGCGATCAAGCACCTGACGACGAAGAAGGGCGAGCCAATGGTGTTCATGCGACTCGACGACGTCACCGGCGGCGCCGAGGTCGTCGTCTTCAACTCTGTCTACGCGCAGTCGCGTGAGCTCTGCACCGTCGACCGGATCCTGATCATCAAGGGCCGCGTCGACCACAAGCAGGAGGGGGAGACGAAGCTGCTCGCGATGGAGGTCTCGCCGTTCGAGGCGGTCGCCGAGCGCAAAGAGGTGACGATCAAGATCGACGCGCGCATCGCGCGCGCCGGTGTCGTCCGCGACCTGGCGTTACTCGTCCGGGACTTCCCCGGCGAGTCGCGCGTGAACCTGCTGCTCGAGACCTCCGAGGGCCCGCGCCAGTACGTGCTCGGGCCGCAATACAAGGTCAAGCCTGTGCCGGATTTCTTCGCCGAAGCGAAGGCGCTACTCGGCGAAGCAGCTGTCGTCTAGATGCTCGCCGCGCTCACTGCAGCGGTGGCCATCGGCTTCGCGTCACCGACCGGCGTTGTGGACTGCAAAGCCTGGGCGTCGTACCCGAACATCAAGATCAGCTCCGCGCGGAACATGACCTGCCGCGCCGCGGTGCTCGAGATGCGCCGCTACCGCGGCCAGATCTTTCGCCGCTTCCGCACGCCCGGCGGCTTCGTTTGTACACGCGTCTCAGGTGGGAGGCTCGGGGGCCAATGGCGCTGTGTACGCGGCGCGAAGGCCTACCGCTTCGAGTTCGGCGACTAGCCCGTATGGAAGACCACGAGATCGAGGCCGTCACCGTCGGCGAGCCGCCGCCGCAGTACCAGGAGATCCTCGTCGTCGACTACGACCCGATCTGGCCGCACTGGTTCGAGAGCGCGGCGTTCCGCATCCGCGAGGCGCTCGGCGACAAGGTGCTGCAACTCGACCACGTGGGCTCGACGTCCGTCCGCGGCCTGCTGGCTAAGCCGCTGATCGACATCAACATGGCCGTTGCCGACACGACGAATGAGGACGCCTACGTCCCGCCGCTGGAGGCGATCGGCTACAAACTCCGCATCCGCGAGCCCGACTGGCACGAGCACCGCCTGCTGCGCGGCTACGACCCGCCGGTCAACCTGCACGTCTACAACCCAGGCTGCGAGGAGCTCGACCGCACCGTCCGCCTCCGCGACTGGCTGCGGACGCACGAGGACGACCGCGATCTTTACGCGCGTACCAAGCGCGAGCTTGCGCAGAAGAAGTGGAAGTACGTGCAGAACTACGCCGACGCCAAAAGCGAAGTGATCCAGGACATCCTCGGCCGCGCCTGCGCGTGATCGCGTTTGGCAAGCTCCCAGGGTGATTCCACTCCTCGAGCAGATGCGCGCCGCGCTCGACGCGCACGACCTCGACGCCTTCGTCGAGTTCTTCCGCGAGGACTACGTCGGCGAGCGGCCGCGCCATCCCGGCTCGCCGATGAGCAGCCGCGCGGACGTCCGCGCCAACTGGGCCGAGGTCATCTCCGACGTTCCCGACCTGCGGGTCGAGGTTCCCGCCGCCGTCGAGGATGCGAACACGATCTGGAGCGAGTGGCGCGCCTACGGGACGGCCCGCAGCGGTGCCATGCTCGAGCTTCGCGGCGTCATCATCTTCGGCATCCAGGACGGCCGCGTCGCGTGGTCGCGCATGTACGTAGAGCCCGTTGAGCAGGGACTTTCGCTCGACGAGATGGCGGGTGTGGCTCCGCGGCCACCTGGGTAGGGATTCGCCATGAGGAGACAGCGCAAGTACGCCCTCTGGGGGGCCGCGTTCACCGGCTTGCTGGCACTCGGCGCGGTGACTGCGGCAATCACGGCGGGCGCAGCGCCGTTCGGTGCGCAGGCGACCACGACGATCGTCAGCACGGTCACGACGAACAGCACCACCATCGTGACGACGATCACCACGACGACACCCGACTCGTCGAGCACAGGCTCGACCGGGTCGTCGACGGGCTCGACCTCGACCGACACGACGGCGACCAACACCACCACCACGAGCGAAAGTGGCGGCGGCGGCAATGCAGGTGCGGGCGGCCAGGCGCCGGCTGCAAAGCCCGCCAAGGCCAACCCGAACTTCACCGGCTAGCGTCGCACCCGTGCGGGCACCGGTCTGGATCGCGGTTCCGATCCTGGCCGCCGGTTGCGCCGGCGGGTCGCACCATGCCGCCGAGCAGCAGCGGCAACAGCAGACCACGCACGGGCAGCCACCGAAGGCGGCCCCGCGCCAGGGTGAGCTGCCGCACCGTCCGCGGCGCGTCCGCGGCACGAGGCCGCGGCCGCAGAAGCAGAAGCCGGCACGGGCGCAGCGGACGCTGCCGTGGCGTTCCGACGGGACGAGCCGCGTCGTCTTCGCACACACGAAGCAGGTTGCGGTCTACCGCTCACCGCACGCGAGGCACGCACTGCTCGTCCTGAAGAAGCGGGACGGAAACGGCACGCGGCGCGCTTTCCTCGTGCGCGGCACGCGCAAGAACTGGGTGCACGTCTACCTGCCGACACGGCCGAACGGGAGCCTCGGCTGGGTTCGCGCGCGTGCGGTGAAGCTGTACAGCAACCGCTACCGCATCGTCGTGCGCCTGCGCGCGCACAGGTTGCAGCTCTGGCGCAAGCGGCACTTGGTCGCGACGTACCCGGTCGCAACCGGGACGAGCTCGACGCCGACGCCGCGCGGCCTCTATTACATCGTCGAGCTGCTGCAGCCGAGCAATCCCGGCGGCTCGTACGGGCCGTACTCGTTCGGCCTCTCGGCGCACTCGAACGTGCTGCAGACGTTCGCCGGCGGCGACGGCCGCGTCGGCCTGCACGGGACGAACGAGCCGGGCCTGATCGGCTCGAGCGTCAGCCACGGCTGCATTCGCCTCCGCAACGCAGCAGTTCGGAGGCTCGCACACATCCTGCCGCTCGGCACGCCGGTGTTGGTCCGCACGTAAACGCACGTAATCCTTCGGTAAGAACTTTTCGCACAGCCGAACCGCCGCCACGCGCCGCGCGTCGTATTCGATGACAGCGACGAGTGAGAGGGGAACGGCATGGCGACTCGTGCAATCCTCGTGGGAGCGCTGCTGCTGGCGCTCCTGATTCCCGTAGGCGGTTCGGCCGGGCTGCGGACGGCGCCGAAAGCGACGGGACAGCCGCAGGTATCCGGCTCGACGGTGCAAGGGCAGACACTGAGAACCGGGAACGGCTCGTGGAGCGGCACGCGTCCGCTCGCGTTCCGGTACCGCTGGCTGCGCTGCGACACGAGCGGCGGCGGTGTCAACGGCGCCACCTGCAGCACCATCGGCGGTGAAACGCGGCGCACGCTCGTCTTGCGGCGCGCCGACGTCGGCCACCGCATCCGCTCGCGCGTGATCGCGTCGAACGCCGACGGCGCGGCGAGCGCGAACTCGAACGCGACGCCGGGCGTCGTCCAGCCGTCCTCGACGGCCGGGCCGCCGGAGAACGCCAGCCCGCCGGCGATCTCGGGCACGCCGCAGCAAAACCAGACGCTCTCGGCGACGACCGGCACGTGGAACGGCGGCAAGCCGCAGGCGTACGCCTTCCAGTGGCGGCGCTGCGACTCGGTCGGCGGCAGCTGCGCCGACATCTCCGGCGCGACCGCGAGCACCTACGTTCCGAGCGCCGACGACGTCGGCCACGCGCTGCGCGTCAGGGTGACCGCCCGCAACTCGCTCGGCTCGCGCTCGTCCACGTCGACGCCGACCGGCGCGGTGGCAAAGGCGAGCCTTCCGAGCGGGCAGACGATCTCGGTCAACGACGTCTCGCTGCCGAACAGGCTCATCATCGACCGGCTGCAGTTCATCCCGCTGTTCCTGCGCTCGCGCGCGCCGTTCACGGCCCGCTTCCATGTCTCGGACAGCCAGGGTCATCCGGTGCAGGGCGCGCTCGTGTTCGTCGTCGGCATCCCGTTCGGCAACACGACCACGCCACCGGAGCAGGCGACGGGCGCGGACGGTTGGGTGACGTTCACGATCCGGCCGACGTTCCGGCTGCCGCTCGTGCCGCACGGGAACCAGCCGTTCTTCGTGCGCGCGCGCAAGCCGGGCGAGCGCCTGATCGCCGGCGTCTCGACGCGGCGGCTCGTCAACCTCAGCGTGCGCGCCTGAAGACGGCGGTCGTGACGCCCGACTGGCTCAGCCGCACCGTGCACATCGCGCGCCTCCCGTGGCAGACGCCCTGCCACCGCGCGAAGCGCCAGTGCGGCTGGGCCTTCGCGCGCAGCACGACGACGGTGCCGGCGTTGTAGGTGTCGTCGTCGGGGCGGCGCGTGACAGAGCCGTGCCCACGGACATGCACCATCAGGCGCACGATCGCGGCGGGGCTCTCGCGGCAGCCGGCGCGCATGACCGCCTTGTACGCGTTCACCTCGCCGTGCGCTCGGACGTCGACGTCCGCCGGATTCGACGTGCTGATGAGGATCTGCTTGATCTCGGCGGGCGACAGCGCCGGGTTGCAGGAGAGCATCAGTCCCGCGATCCCCGAGACCGCCGCCGTCGCGGACGACGTCCCGCCGGGCGCCGGCCGCAGACCGAAGGTGACGAAGTCGCTGTCGGCCGCGACGTCGACCCACTTGCCGTGGTTCGACTCCGGATAGAAGTTGCCCACGCGTACCGCTTTCGGGTTCGAGGAAGCGAGCACGTTGGCGGCCGGGTCGCTGCTGCCGTTGTTGCCGGCGCAGAGGAAGACCGGGACGCCGTGCGCGATCGCGCGTGCGATGGCCGCGTTCAGCGGGGCGTACGCGGGCAGCCCGCGATCCATGAAGCGCGAGACGTTGATGACGTCGGCGCCGTGGTCGACCGCCCAGTTGATGCCCGCGGCGAGATCCGCGTTGAGGTGGCGGTCGTCCGCGCCGGAAATCTTGACGGTCATGATCCGGCACCTCCCGCAGATCCCGGCGACGCCGATGCCGTTGTCGATCTGCGCGGCGGCGATGGCGGCCATGGCCGTGCCGTGGCCGTTCTGGTCGGGTGTGCTCGAGTCGTCGTCGAGGATGTTGCGGCCGGGCACGAAGTCGAAGTCGGGATTGGGGGCGGTGCCGCTGTCGATCACCGCGATCACGACCGCGGGGTCGCCCTGCGTCAGCGACCAGGCCTCGTCCACGCCCATCGAGATGAGGCTCGGCTCGTTGACGGGGTAGCCGGGGTCGTCCGGGATGAAGGGCGCGGGCAGGCCGGCGCCGGCCGGAGCCGCAAGGAGGAGCAGCACGGTGCTTGCCGCAACGACCAGCCGCATGTCGTGATTATCGGCTGCTCAGCGGAGTTTCGAGAGGGCATCCGCCAGTCGGCGGCGCTCGTCGCCGAGCTCGGCGACGACCTGCGCGAGCCGCCGCTCGCCGGCAGGCGTCAGGCGGATCGCGATCGCCCCGGGCCGGGCGCGGTCGAGCTTGCGCTGCACGAGGCCCCGCCTCTCGGTGCGAAGCACCAGCTCCGTGACGGTGCTCTTGCCGAGCTGAAGCCGCTCCTCGAGCTCGCGCAAGCTCGCGTGTCCGTTGCCTGCACGCGCCGTCTTGACCATCAGCAACAGCTGGTAGGTGCGGGTGGTCAGGCCGGCCGCGCCGCTCGCGTCGTCGCTGTGTCGCTGGAACGCGCGTAGCGCCTCTCGGAGGCGGGCGGCTGCGGCAAATTCGTCGGCTGTCGGAGGTTTAGGCATCGCTCAGGACGGGGTACGACTAGGTTCGTACTACGAATATGTCCGTAACACGATCATAACAAACTCGGGGGTCAGGCAGATGTATCGCAACTGGATTCCTGCAGCCGTCGCCGCGGCGGCACTGTTCGTGCCTGCGGCGGGCGACAGCGCACCACAGACGGCTCCGCAGAACGTCGGTGAGCCGGTCGTCTCAGGACAGACAGTGCAAGGCGAGACGCTCAGCACCACGAACGGGCGCTGGACGGGCTCGGCGCCGCTCACGTTCCGCTATCGCTGGCTGCGCTGCGACACGAGCGGCGGCGGTGCCAACGGCGTCAACTGCGCGACGATTCCGGGGGAGACCCGCCGGACGCTCGTGCTCAGGAGTGCGGACGTCGGTCACCGCATCCGCTCTCGCGTCATCGCATCGAACGCCGACGGCACGGACAGCGCGAACTCGAATGCGACACCGGGTGTCGTTCAGGCCTCGTCGAGCGCCGGGCGGCCGGTGAGCTCGAAGCCGCCGACGATCTCGGGCACGCCGCAGCAGAACGAGACGCTGACGGCGAATCCCGGCACCTGGAGCGGCGGCAAGCCGCAGACCTACACGTACCAGTGGCGTCGCTGCGACTCGAGCGGCGGCAGCTGCGCCGACATCAGCGGCGCGACGGCCAGCACGTACGTCCTGAAGGACGTCGACATCGGTCGCACGTTGCGGGTGCGCGTGACGGCGCACAACTCGCTCGGCGCCCGGGCTGCGACCTCGACACCGACGGGTGTCGTGACCAAGGCCGGCGTTGCGAGCGGGAACACCATCTCGATCAACGAGGTCTCGCTGCCGAACAGGCTCGTGATCGATCGGGTGCAGTTCTCGCCGTTCATCCTGCACTCGCGCCGTCCGTTCACCGCGCGCTTCCGCGTTAGCGACTTGCAGAACCATCCCGTGCAGGGGGCGCTTGTATTCGTGGTCGGTATCCCGTTCGGCAACACGACAACGCCACCGGAGCAGGCTACGGGCGCCGACGGCTACGTCACGTTCGTGATCCGGCCAACCAGCCGCCTCCGGCTCTCGCGCGGCAGCCAGCCGTTCTTCGTGCGCGCGCGCAAGCCGAGCGACCGGCTGATCGCGGGCGTCTCGACGCGCAGGCTCGTCAACCTCAGCATTCGCTGAATCGCTCGGAACCCCGAGCGGAAGCGGAGGCCGCCAAGGGTCAGGCGGCCTTCGCGCTTTTCAGGCGCGGATCCCCTTCTCGCGGAGCTCTGCCAGCGCGCGGTCGGACTTCTCCAGGTCGTCTAGGCCCTGCGCCCGCAGAACCTCGTCCGTCTTCGTGAACTGGACATCTCGGTAGTCGACGACCTGGATCAGGTTGCCCCACGGATCATGGAAGTCGAGGCCACGTCCGGTGACTGGCACCCCGAGCTCGAGCAAACGGCTTCGTACGGCCTCTTTGTCGTCGACGACGAGTCCGAAATGGCGGGCATGGTCGGGCGGCTGCGCGCGCCCTTGCGAGAGCGCGACGAACTGATCGCCCATGTCGATGAAGGCCATGCCTGAGATCCGGCCGCGCAGCTCGAGCGGGCCGAAGATCGACTCCCAGAACGCCAGCGCCTCGTCGAGATCGCCCACCTCGAGCGCGATGTGATTGATCCCCACCAGCTTTGGCACTGCGCTTCCAGATTAATGGCGTGGTGGGGTCTTCGCGCCTGGGCTCTAAGCAGCCGCGTTGAACGTCGCGAGCAGCGCGCGGCGGCTGTGAACGCCCGTCTTGTCGAACACCGCCTTCAGATGGTCCTGCACCGTGTGGCGCGAGATGGAAAGCCGTTCGGCAACGGCTCGTGTGTCGAGGCCGAGGGTCAGAGCAGCAACGACATCCCGCTCCCGTCGTGTGAACGCGTACGCGAGACAGAGGTGGTCGTACGTCTCTGCCGGCGTTGCGCCGCGCAGCGTCAAGACGACCTGGCCGCCGTCGTCCCCGTCCAACGGTGACGCCTCGACCATCACCCAGCGCCCGTCGACCGTGCGCTCGAGCGCGTGTGCATGCGAGGCGGTCTCGGGCGAGCGGCAGAGCGTGGCAACCGGATAGGCCACCGGCGGCAAGATGCCCCACAGCGCGAAGAGGCCCGCGGCAGGCAGCGCGTCGATCCATGACCGCGCGGCCGCGGTCGAAGTGACGACGTGGAGGTTCGGACCGAGGATGAGCACGCCGGTCGAGATCGCTTCGGTTGCGCCTTCGTGGACGCCGGTCGACGTCCGGCGCAACGCTCCGGCAACGCTGCGGCCGACGTCCGCGAGCAGCTCCAGCTCGTCGTCGTCGAACCGCCGGTCGCCGTGGTCTCGGTACGCCTCGATCCAGCCCCAGCAGCCGAGCGCGTCCCGGCAGGCGGCCGTCGCGACGTCGCCGATGCCGACCGGCCGCATCACCTCGTCCCACCGCGGTGACCTCGCCAGGTCGCCGCCTGTCTCCACGCTGAGGCTGCCTGTCGAGCTCGTGCGCCGGGCGATGACGTTCTTGGCAGCGAAGTCCTGTCCCGAGAACTCGAGCTCCAGCGCGCGCGGCAGCGCCGGCCCGTAGTCGTGCTCGGCAAGCCCGCTGAGCGGTAACAGCGTGTCGGGGTCGGCAAGCGGCCAGCACCAGCGGTCGAAGCCGATAACGCTCTGAAGCTCCTGGATCGCCTCGCGCTGAAGCGACTCGCGGTCAAGAGTGGACTCGCCGAGCCGCTCGAGGCGCTCGCGGCAACGAGCGCGCTGACGTTCGTTCGCCATGGCTTGAGGATATGACCGCCGGCCGGGAATCCCAACTGTCTGGGATTGCTCGCGCGCCCTTGTCGCTCTGAAATCGGTGCCTAATGCGAAGGCGACAGGAGGACATGATGAGAAACGCACGACGGCTCCGTCTCGTGATCGGCTTGGTTGCTCTGTACGCCGGTATCGTCGGTGTGACGGCGGCAGCGGCGGGGGCTCCGGCCGGGGCGAGCGGAACGGTGGGCAACACCGCTGCGACGTTCAACAGCGTGCGCTTCGCCGACGGGAACCTGATCGCGGACGTCACTGCGACGGCGGCGTACACCGGCACGCTCACGGGCACGTCGACGATCAACGGCAGGCTGATCGTCCGTGCCGACGGGAGCGCGACGTTCCACGACGTGGAGGTGTTCACGGGAACGGTCAACGGCGTCGCCGGGACGCTGACGTTCAGTCTCAACGGCTCGAACGACTCGGCGCTCAACTCCCAGGCGACAGCCGCGATCATCGACAGCAGCGGCGGCCTCAGCGGTCTGCACGGCGTTCTGCACGAGGTCGGCACCGTAGTTCCTCCGACGGGGCCTGTCGGGACGTACACCGGACAGATCGGCTGACGTAGATCGGAAAGCACAAGGCGCCGCCAGCGGCGCCTTGTGCTCGTTCGGAACTCGCGCCGCCTACCCGGTGTATGAACGGCAGTGGTGGGCCGACCACTCGACGAATCGGACCTGATCCGACGCGCCCAGCGCGGTGACACACACGCCTACGAGGAGCTCGTGCACGCATACCAGGGCATCGCCTTTCGCACCGCCTACGTGATCGCACGCAACGCGAGCGACGCGGAGGACGCAGCGCAGGACGGTTTCGTGAAGGCGTGGCGGGCGCTCGGCCGCTTCCGCGTGGGGGCGCCGTTTCGGCCCTGGCTCTTGCGTATCGTCGCCAACGAGGCGAGCAACCGGCGCCGCTCCGCAGGCCGCCGGGCCGGCCTCGCGCTGCGCGCGGCGACCGAGGAGTCCTCGGGGGGCGCGGCCCCGTCCCCCGAGGCGGCACTGCTCTCGTCCGAGCAGCGCTCTGCCCTGCTCGCTGCGGTCGAGCAGCTGCCGGACGAGCAGCGCAGCGTCGTCGCGCTTCGCTACTTCCTCGGGCTGTCGGAGGCCGAGGTCGCCGCGACGCTCGGCATTCCGCAGGGA
>VAXO01000006.1 GCA_005888435.1 Actinomycetota bacterium
AAGACGGTGTGACCGGCTACCTCGTGCCCGCGGGGGAGGCGGACCCGCTCGCAGACGCCATCGTCCGGTTCGCGAGCGACCTACCGAAAGCCGCGGAGATGGGCGCGGCGGGTCGGCACCGCGCCCTGGAGCAGTTCCTGCAGGAGCGCTGCACCGACCGCACCGAGGTCCTCTACCGGCAGGCCCTGAACTAGCCGAGCGGTGGTCGAGCGAGCCCTCGGCGATACACCTCCAGCGTCCGATCCGCCATCTTCGCCACGCTGAACTCCGCGCGCGCACGGGCGCGGCCGCGCTCGCCGTAGTCGGCCGGGTCTGTGAGGACCCGGTTCACGGCAGCGGCCAGCGCCGATGGGTCGTCGGCCGGGACGAGGATCCCCGCGTCGCCGACCAGCTCCGGGAGCGAGCTGACGTCGGTCGCGACCACCGGCACCGCGGCGAGCATCGCCTCGAGCACGCCGAGCCCGAAGCCCTCCCAGCGCACCGGATGGACGAGGACGCTCGCCCGGCGGAGCCAGGCGGCCACGTCGGGGACGCGGCCGGGCAGGTAGACCCGGTCGGTGGCGAGGCGCTCGAGCTCCGCCCGCTGCGGGCCCTCGCCGAGGACAACGAGCCACGCATTCTCGATCTCACGCAGCGCCTCGATCGCGACGTCGACACCCTTCTGCGGCTCGAGACGGCAAATCGCCAGCAGCACGCGGGCGTCGGGCGGGACCGGGTCGGGCGGATTCGAGCCCCACGCCTGCGGCACGTCGTCGAGCCCGTAGTGGATCACCTCCACCTTGTCCCGGGGCAACCCCACCCGCTCGACCTGGAACCGCGCGAGCGCGTGCGTGATCGCGATCACGCGTGACGCACGCCGCGCGAGGGCCCGCTCGACGAACCGAAACGCTCCGGCGCGGAACGGATCGTCGTTGTGCTTCGTCGAGACGAGGCGCCGTGCGCCGAGCGCGCCGTACACGTCGGCGTGCACGAGATGCGTGTGCACCACATCGACGTCGCGCACCGCCCGCTGCACGCGCCGGGCCAGCGCGGGATCGACGTCACGCGGCGCCTGCAGACGCTCGTACGGAACGGCCAGCGCCTCGTAGAAGGGATCCGGCGCGCGCGACGGATCGTCGAGGCCGAGGAAGCTGACGTCGACGCCGCGCTCCGCGAGTGCCGGAAGCAGCGTCAGCAGGTGCCGCTCGGAGCCGCCGATCCCGCCGATGCGGTGGACGTGCCTGACCCTCACGCTGGACGCCGGCGCCGCCCGAAGATGTGCTCGAACACCGCTGCGGCGAGCAACGCCAGCAGGAAGTCGGTCGAGATCCGGTAGCGCGTGGCCCCGACGAAGACCACAGCTGCGAGGGTCTGGTACGCGAGGATGAGCAGTGCCAGCAGGACGAAGCGCCGCGGGGCGAAGAAAAGCCCGGCGATCGCCAGGACGTAGAGCAGCGACGTGTACAGCGGCTGCGCCCAGGTACGGAGCACGCCGTGGCCGGAGTCCGTCGCGGATGCAGTCGTGCGCGGGTCCCACTCCATGCGCACCGCGAGCCCGCCGAGCTTCGCCTTCGCGCCGGGATGGTCGCGCACGAACAGCCACGCCTTGTGCTGGTAGTACGACTGGTTCGCGCACTCGTCGATGTGGTGCGTCCCCTGCCCGCGCTGGTAGAGGACGCGCGCCTCCTCCGGATTGGGGAAGGGGTGGCCGGGAGGGTCTTTCACGTCGTCGATCCACTTCCCGTGCGTCAAGAGCGGATAGGTCTGGAGGTTGTTCGCCTTCCAGAGGGCGCGTCCGTCAGTCGTCAGTGCGTAGCAGCCGAGCTCGGCACGATTGCGGACGACCCACGGCGCGACCGTCACGGCGGCGGCGGCGATCAGCGCGAGCGGCGCCCAGCTCCAGCCCGCCCGGAGGATGAGGTACGCCGCGAGCACGAGCGGCAACGCGGAGAGCCGCACGTTCCCGAGGATCGCAAGGCCTGCGTAGATGCCTGCCGCGACCGCCCACCCGATCGAGCGGCGATCCGCGGCGACGAGCACGCAGAGCACGATCGCCGCCGCGAGCAGCTGGTCGAGGATCTCGCGGTTCAGATGAACGTCGTGCCAGACGAGGTACGGGTTCAGCGTGGACACGACCGCGGCGAATACGCCGGCGCTCCGCGACAGGAGGCGGGCGCCGATCGCGTACACGATGAACGCCGTTGCGGTCGCGACGAGAATCTGCGCGAAGCCGGCCGACCACCATTCACGGCCGAAGATCCAGTAGACAGGCACGAGGAAGAAGCCGTAGAGGGGCTGCGTATACGCGGACGGCTGGCCAGGGACGAGCCCGAACGTCCCGTGGTGCACGAACGTCAGCGCGAAGTCGTCGCTCTTGTCAGTGAAGGCGCTGAGAACCTTGTCGCGCTCGTGCAGGAGGACGATTACACGGGGGACGATCGCCGCCAGGGCGACGAGCCACAGGTGAGCGCGTCTCAAGCGGCGACCAGCGCCGGTGTCTCGACGTGCTCGCGCACCCAGAGCTCGAGCATCAGCAGGCACCAGAGGCGGTGTCCGTGGTCGGCGCGGCCGCTCTCGTGCTCGTCCAGCAGGCGCGTGACCGCGTCCGCGCGGAACCAACCGCGGTCCGTCGCGAGGACGTCTCGCGCGAGGTTGCGCAGGTCGTCGCGGAACCAGCGCCCGAGCGGGACGCCGAAGCCCGTCTTGCCGCGCCCTGTGACGTCTGCCGGCAGGTCGGGCCCGAACGCGAGCCGTAGCGCCACCTTGCCGTCGCGCCCGCGCGTCTTGAGGCGGTCGGGCAGCGCCAGGCCGAGCGCGACGACGTCGTGGTCGAGGAACGGCGAGCGGAGCTCGAGCGAATGCGCCATCGACGCGATATCCGCCTTCAGGAGCAGGTCGCCGGGGAGGTAGGTCGCGATGTCGAGCAGCTGCAGCCCCGCGATCCCGGGCGCGCGCGGCTCGAGCTCCACGGCTGCCGCGTGTCGCGGATCGAGCCAGAGATCTCGCCGCAGCTCGAGCGGAAATACCTCCATCAGACGCGCATAGCGCTCGCTGCGAGGCGTCCCTGCGACGTCGAGGAAGCGCGCCGCGCGGAAGAGCGTCGAGCGCGGCTCCCGCCGGGCGGCGGGAACGAGCCGTACGGCCGCGGCGCCCGTGCGCGCCGCGACGCCGGGCACGCGCTCGGCAAGCCCGTGGGCGATATACCGCTCGTACCCGGCGAACGACTCGTCGCCGCCGTCCCCGGCGAGCGCAACCGTGACGTGCCGGCGCGCTTGCTCGGCGATCAGGAACGTCGGGAAGGCCGCCTCGTCGCCGAGCGGCTCGTCGTATGCCGACGCGAGCCGCGGCAGCGTCGCCGCGACGTCCTCGACGATCTCGAGCTCCTCGTGGACGGTTCCGTAGCGCTCCGCGACTGTGCGCGCGTACGCCCGCTCGTCGTAGCGGTCGTCGGCGAAGCCGACGGTGAACGTCCGCACCGGCTCGGGCGACGCCTGCGCCATCAGTGCGACCACGATGCTCGAGTCGATCCCGCCGGAGAGCAGCGCGCCGAGCGGCACGTCCGCGACCAGCCGCTTGCGCACCGCCTCGCCCACCGTCGTCCGCACGCGCTCGAGCCATTCTTCGTCGCTGCGGCTCGGCTCCGCCGGCGCGGCTTCCCAGTAGGGCTCGACGGTCTCGCTCTCGCCTTCGACGACGAGGACGTGCCCCGGCGGAACCTTGCGGATGTGGCGCAGCGCCGTGCCGTCACCTGGCACGTACTGCAACGCGAGGTACGCGTCGAGCGCGGCGAGGTCGACGTCGCGCGAGACTCCCGGCAACCGCAGCAGCGCTTTGAGCTCCGACGCGAACGCGAAGGTTCCGTCCGCGAGCCGCGTGTACAGCAGCGGCTTCTTGCCGAGCCGGTCGCGTGCGAGCACCAGCCGCTCGCGCGAGGCATCCCAGAGGGCGAGCGCGAACATGCCGTGCAACCGATCCACGAAACGCGGTCCGCTCTCCTCGTACAGGTGCGGCAGGACGGGCGTGTCGCCGGTGCCGCGCACCTCGTGCCCGCGCAGTTCGCCGCGCAGGTCGGCGAAGTTGTATGCCTCGCCGTTGAAGACGGCGACGACGTCGCCGGCCTCGTTCGCGACGGGCTGATAGCCCGTGTCGAGATCGATGACCTTCAGACGCTGGTGGCCGAGCACGCAGCGGCCGAAGACGTCGGTCGAGCCGTCGTCCGGCCCGCGATGGGCGATCGCGGCGCGCATCGCGTCCACGAGCTCCGGATTCGGCGTGCCTGCGGGCGAATAGAGTCCGGCGATGCCGCACACGGGGTCAATACTGCACGGACGGTACGCCGTCGTCTCGTGTCATGTGGAGCGTCCGCTGGATGAGGAGGTATGGGGCCGGTTCTCGCAGCTGCAGCGGCGTCGCCCCGGAGGGTTCACGATCGCGGCGCTGATGCGGCCGCCCGCGGGCGGTGAGGACGGGGAGCGCTGGCTCGAGCGCGCGCGCGAGGCGGAGAAGCTCGGGCCGCTCGGCCTCCACACGCACTGGACCGCGCCCGACCACGCGCGGCCGACGACCGGAGACCCCGCTGCAGTCGTGCGCGAGCAAGGAGAGTGGCTGCGCTCCGTCGGCCTCGACGTCCGGCTGTTCTGTGGTGGTGGCTGGTACTTCGACAGCGACGTTGCACGCGCCGTCGCGGAGCTCGGCTACGCGGACTGCACCGCGACGTCCTTCCGTCCGTCGTACCTCGAGGACGGCGCAGCACATCTGCAGCTGCAAGAGCCGACGTGGCTGGAGCTCGGCAACGAGCTGCGGTTGCTCGAGCTTCCGACAACGCACTCGATCGGGATGCTCGCGCGCGGCGTCTGGGGCCCGTTCCGCCGCCAGGTCGTGCATGCGTACTTTCACGACACGGACTTGCTCGACCGCCGGCGAGCGGCAGCCCTCCGTGTCGGGCTCGCGTTCCTCGGACTGAAGCGGACCGCGACCGATCTGCGCGAGCTTCAGCGCGGCTTGCGTCCCGCGAACACGATGTCGTTCGCGAACAGCCTCGCGTGAAGTGGCACCAGCCTGCCGGCGACGAAGTGCAGCTGGGGGTCCTCGAAGCCGGCGAGCACCGCGCGTACGTCTTCGGGGGAGAACATCTGCAGGTGCGTCGGATCGCTCTCGGGCGGACGTCCGAACAGAAACAGCAGTCGGCGTTTGAGGCGGTAGGCGTTCGGAACCGAGGCCACGAACGTTCCGCCGGGGCGCAGCACGCGCCGGATCTCCGCCACGAGCGCATGGGGGTCGCGGAGGTGCTCGAGGAGCTCTCCCGCGACAACGACGTCGAAGCTTTCGTCCGCGACGTCGAGCGGCTGGTCGAGGTCGGCCCAGTGCGTCTCGATGCCGAGCCGGGACGCCTCGGCGAGCGCCTCGCGATCGGCGTCGACGCCGACGATCTCGTTCCCGTCGAGGTACGTCTGGGTCAGGGCGCCGTCCCGACAGCCGAGGTCGAGCACACGGCGCCCGGGCCCGCCGACGTAACGCCTGAACAGCCCCTCCCGCTCGGGGCCCGCGAAGACGAAGCCGGCACCGCGCTCGCTGCGGTTGTGCTCCGCATAGCGCTCGCTGAGCTGTTCCAGGCTCACGGAGGCTCCAAAGTACACTTGCGCCGGTGAGCACGAAGCCCGCGGTGCGGTCCGAGGATCGGGGTCCGGCGCCGGCGGCGCCCGTCGAAGACATCCGGTCCGCTCGGCCATATCTCTTCTCCCGTGCGAACCTCCTCGCGGCCGGTCGGCGGCTCCTCAGCGTCGCGGTGCTCGTGACCATCGACCTCGTCGGGCTCGTCTGCGGCCTGTACGTCGCGCTGATCTTCCGCGAGCTCTACCTCGGGCAGTGGCCGCCGCTGTGGGGGATTCTCTGGCAGACGGAAACGGACTGGCTGCCGTTCCTCACGGTCATCACGGTGCTCGTGTTCTGGGTCGGCGGCCTGTATCGGCGGCGCGAGTCGCGCGCCGGTGTGGGTCAGATCCTCGCGTCGCTCATTCTCGTCGCGCTGATCACGCTCGCGTTCGGCCTCGGCACGGGGTACCACTTCACGACCTACGGCCTGACGCCGACCGCGCTCGTGCTGACGGCGCTCTTCATCTCGCTGCTGCGGTCGAGCTACGACCTGCTCACGCGCGACGTCCTGCAGCTGGCGGGCGTCCGTCGCCGGGCCGTTCTCGTCGGTGAGGGCGAGCAGCTCACGAAGCTGCGCCACGCGCTCGGCTCGGACCGCAGCGGCATCCGGTACGAGTTCCTCGGCGCGGTTGCACCGCACGGCGACTCCGGCTCCGGGGCGCTGCCGTTTCTCGGCGGCCTCGAAGAGGTGCCGCACATCCTGCGTGAGCGCGACGTGCACGAGCTGATTGTCACCGACGGGGGCTTCAGCGAGGACGAGCTCTGGGAGCTCGTCGAGGAGGCGCACCGCTTCGGCGTCCGCGTCAAGATCGCGCCGCGAACGACGGAGCTGCTGCTGCAGCGCGCGGAGTACATCCCCGGCGAGGGGACGCCGCTCTTCGAGCTACGACCGCCGGCGTTCGCCGGCTGGCAGTGGGGGGTGAAGCGGTCGTTCGACGTGGCCGTCTCGACTCTCGTGATCGTGATCGGCTCGCCGCTCTGGGCGGCTATCGCGTGCGCGATCAAGCTCTCTTCACCCGGGCCCGTGTTCTACCGTGACCAGCGCATCGGGCTCGGCGACAGGCCGTTCGGGATGATGAAGTTCCGGACGATGTACGCCGACGCGGCCGAGCGCCAGGCGGCGCTGGAGACGGCGAACGAAGCGTCGGGGCCTCTGTTCAAGATCAAGGACGATCCTCGTGTGACGCGCGTCGGCGGTTTCCTCCGACGCTTCTCGCTGGACGAGCTGCCGCAGGTGCTGAACGTGCTGTGGGGCGAGATGTCCCTCGTCGGGCCGCGCCCGCTGCCCATCCGCGATTACGAGCAGCTGCAGGAATGGCACCGCAAGCGCTATCTCGTGCTGCCGGGCATGACCGGGCTGTGGCAGGTCTCCGGCCGCATCGACCTCAGCTTCGACGACCTCGTGCGGCTCGACTTCTACTACATCGAGAACTGGTCGATCTGGCTCGACATCTCGATCCTCGCTAAGACGCTCCCCGCCGTGC
>VAXO01000049.1 GCA_005888435.1 Actinomycetota bacterium
CGCCGATGCCGGCGGCGACGATCGCCTTCACGCGCGACAGCGACGGGCCGGCGCCCTCCAGCTTGACGACGTCCGCCTCCGCTTCCTTGACGAAGCGGATCGCGTTCCGCACGGCGTCCTCGTCCGACACGTGGTAGCTCCCGAATGGCATGTCCCCGACGACGAGCGGTCGCCCGGCGGTACGTGCAACGGTGCGGGTGAGGAAGAGCATCTCGTCCATCGTCACCGGCACGGTCCCCTCGTGCCCGAGCACGACCATTCCGGCCGTGTCGCCGACGAGCAGGATGTCGATTCCCGCCTCCTCCGCCAGGCGCGCTCCGGGCGCGTCGTACGCCGTGACCATCACGATCTTCTCGCCACGCGACTTCATCGCGGCGAGCTCGGGCAGCGTCAGCTTGCCGGGCTTCATGCCAGTTCTCCTTCCACGATGACGTTGTCGATCAGGCGCGTCGAGCCGACGCGCGCAGCGGCAGTGAGCAGCGTCGCCCCGTCGACGTCGAGCAGTTCGACGTACTCCGCTTCGAGCCCGTTCAGCGCGGCGCGCGCGGCCGCGACCGGGTCGTGTGCGGTTCGCCCGGCTTCGAGCGCACGCGGCAGGCCGAGCGCCCGCTGCCGCTCTGCTTCCGTGAGGTATGCGTTGCGCGAGGACAGGGCGAGGCCGGCGGCGTCGCGCACCGTCGGTAGCACCCGAATGTGCACGCCGACGTTCAGATCGCGCACCATCCGCCGCAGGACCGCGACCTGCTGCGCATCTTTCTGGCCGAAGAACGCCACATCCGGCCGCACGAGGTTGAACAGCTTCAGGCACACGGTCGCGACGCCGCGGAAGTGTCCGGGTCGAGCGCGAGCTTCCCCTCCCGTGGCGTCGACGTCGACCCACGTGTCGAATCCCTCCGGATACATCTCTTGCGGCGAGGGCACGAACAGCACGTCCACGCCGGCTTCCTCGGCCAGGCTCGCGTCGCGTTCCTCGTCGCGCGGGTAGCGGCCCATGTCGTCGCGCGCTCCGAACTGCGCAGGGTTGACGAAGAGTGAGACGACGACCTGCTCGCACTGCGCTCGCGCCGCGCGCATCAACGAGAGATGGCCCTCGTGGAAGGCCCCCATCGTCGGGACGAGGCCTCGTCGCCCGTCATGCAACGCGAGCCGAAGCTCGGTGACCCTGCGGACGATCCTCACCGGGCCGTCGCCTCCGCCAGCACGTCGTACAACGGCTCGAGGTCGGGGCGTGCCGCTCGGATCGCGCGGCGGTGCGCTTCGACCGTCTCCCAGTCGCCGCGCTCGATCGGGCCGGTGAGCTCGAAGCCGTTCTCGATCGTTCGCTGCATCAGCGGCACCAGCGCCTCGGGCGGCGCGCCCGCGGCGCGGAAGAGATCCGATGCGACCTCGTGCAACGTAACCAGGTAGTTGGACGCGATCGCCGCACCGGCGTGGTAGAGCGGACGCGCAGCGTCGTCCAGCTCGAACGGCCGCAGGCCGAGCGTCTCGGCCAGCCAGCGCCCGGCGGCACGAGCCTCCTCGCTCTCGGCCGTGACCGCGCCCCAGGCCCCGTCGAGCTGCTCGGGCCCGCGTGTGCGCGTGAACGTCTGGAGCGGATGAAGGGAGAACCGCCGCCGGTGCGGCTCGAGCGCAGTGAGCGACGTTGCACCGGAGACGTGCGCGACCCAGGGACCGATGTCCAGGCCGGCGGCAACCTCCGCAATGGTGTCGTCAGGGACGCAGATGACGACCAGGCCGCCGTCGGGGCCGACGTCGACGCCGCGCTCGCGCAGGCGCGCTGCGACCGCCGAGCCGACCCGGCCGGATCCGATGACCGAAACGCTGTCGAACACCTGTAATGCTCCAGTTCCGTAGCGGATACCGGGCAACGACAGGGTACACCGGCGCTGGTACCCTGGCGTGCCTCGTGGGTCGCCGTGTCCTCGTCGTTGCAGCCGCGCTCGCGTTCTTCGCCGGCGCCGGCCAGGCGCGAGCCGCGATCGGGCTCTCACCCTGCCCCGGGAAGTCTGGTGTTGAGTGCGGTACGGTCACCGTGCCACTCGACCGCACCGGCGCGACGGGCGGGACGATCAATCTCCACGTCGAGGTGCTGCCGGCCGCCGGCACGGCGCGCGGCGTCATGTTCCTGATCGCGGGCGGGCCCGGCCAGGGCTCCGCCGGTTCGTTCGATCTCGGCCCGGGCTTCAACCGCGAGCTGATGCAGTTCATGTTCCCCGGCTACACGCTCGTGGCTTTCGACAACCGCGGGACGGGCCAGTCGGGGCTGATCGACTGCCCGGCGCTCCAGCGTGCGACGAGCGGCACCGCGGAGCAGTTCGCAGGGCTCGCAGCCGCGTGCGCCACGATCATCGGCCCGCAGCGCGTCTTCTACTCGACGCGCGACCACGCCGACGACATGGACGCCGTGCGCGCTGCGCTCGGCGTCGACAAGATCGGTTTGTACGGCGTCTCGTACGGCACGAAGCTCGCGCTCGCGTACGCGCTCGGCTATCCCACCCACGTCGAGCGGATCGCGCTGGATTCGGTGGTGCCGACCGATGATCCCGATCCGTTCGACCAGAACGTGTTGCAGGAGATGCCCGGCACGTTGCAGCGCTTCTGCGCGGACCGTGTCTGCAGGGGCGCTACCCCGAACTACGCCGGCGAGGTTGTCACGCTCGCGAACAGGATCGAGGCGAAGCCGCTGCGCGGCAGGATCATCGGCGCCAACGGCAGGGCGAAGACCATGACGATGAACGGCGAAGCGTTCCTGAACATGATGATCGACGCCGATCTCACCTTTGGGCTCGCAGCGGAGGCGCCGGCCGCTGTTCACGCCGCGCTACACGGCAATCCGCGTCCCCTGCTGCGCATCTACGACTTCGACCTGTCGAGCAATGAGCTGACGGCGCAGGACCTCAGCTTCGGGCTGAACGCGGCGACGAACTGCGCGGACGGTCGCTTCCCCTGGGGGCCGACGACGCCGCCGGCCTCGCGCCGCGCTGCGATCGACTCGGCTGTCGCGAACCTGCCGGCCGGTGCGCTCGGCCCGTTCGGGAACTGGGCCGCGAAGATCGGCACGGCGTACTTCTGCGAGCAGTGGCCGTCGCCGGCGGGCAACACGCCGCTCGGCCCGGGGCCGCTGCCCGATGTGCCGATGATCGCCATCGACGGCGGCTTCGACCTCCGCACGCCGGTTCAGAACGCCATCGACGTCCAGACCCGGTTCCCGCACGGCAAGCTGCTGGTCGTTCGCGGCGTCGGTCACAGCGTGACAGGAGCCGATGCCTCCGGTTGCTCGCAGAACTATGTCCGCCAGTGGATTCTCGGAACGCTGAACGCGCCGGATCAGGCCGAGTGCGCGCAGCGCGTCCAGCCCGTCGCGAAGGTGCTCAAGACGTTCCCGAAGCGTCCGGCGCGGATTACAGCCGCAACCCTCGCAACCGTCGGGAAGACCCTTCGCGAGGCCGAGGCGACCTTCTGGTTCAACTTCTCGACACCGGTGCGCGGCCTCTTCGGGGGCAAGCTCACGCCGGCACGAAGTGGGCTCTCTTTCACGCTGGCGCGCTACAGCCTCGCGCCCGGCGTCCTGGTCAGCGGCAAGCTCTCCTTCGTCGACCTCGGCCCGCCGTCGACGTTCAAGGGGACGGTCAAGGTCTCGGGCTCGGCGGCCGTCGCAGGCACCCTCAAAGTGGCCAAGACCGGCCGGATCACAGGCTCGCTCGGCGGTCGCAAGGTCTCCGCTCGGTACTAGCGCCGAGCGTCCGGCCGCGCCCCTAAACTCCCGGGGCGATGCCGATGTACGAGTACGTCTGCATGAAGTGCGAGGAGCACTTCGAGGAGCTGGTCCGCGGCGACGACAAGGTCGCGTGCCCGCAGTGCGGGACGACGAACGTGTCGCGCCAGCTCTCGACGTTCGCGATGATCGGCACCGCCGGGCAGACCGGCGCTTTCGGTGGTGGCGGCGGCTGTTGCGGCGGGAGCTGTGGCTGCGGACACTGAGCTTCACGCCTACGGCGACGAGATCGCCGATTGCACACGCTGCGCGCTCGCAGGCGGGCGCACGCAGGTGGTCTTCGGCTCGGGAGATCCCGCCTCCGACCTGATGTTCGTCGGCGAGGCCCCCGGCTTCCACGAGGACAAGCAGGGGATTCCCTTCGTGGGCGCCGCCGGCAACCTGCTCGACCAGTTGCTCGGGGGAATCGGCCTGACACGCGCGGACGTCTACGTGGCGAACGTCTTGAAATGCCGGCCTCCGGGGAACCGCGACCCGATGCCCGACGAGATCGAGGCCTGCGAGGGACATCTCTGGAAGCAGATCGAGCTGATCAAGCCGCGCGTCGTCGCGACGCTCGGCAACTTCGCCACGAAGCTGCTCTCCGGTCGGCCCACCGGCATCACGCGGGTTCACGGGCAGGAGCAGGAGACGACGCTCGGGGGACGGCGCGTGCTGCTGTATCCGATCTACCACCCTGCGGCCGCCCTGTACACGCCCCGCATGCTCGAGGTTCTGAAGGCCGACTTCGCGCGCATTCCCGAGCTGCTCGGCCGCGAGGTAGCGCCGCCGCCCGAGCCGGTCTTCCTCATGCCGGCGACGGCCCAGCCGGCCGTCCAGCTCGGCCTCTTCTGACCGAGAGCCGATCTCCCGAAGAGACCGAGGAGCTGGCCGCCCAGCTCGTCGCCGACCTGGAGCCGGGCGACGTCGTCACCGTCTCGGGCGAGTTGGGCTCCGGCAAGACGACGTTCGTGCGCGGCGCCTGTCGCGCGCTCGGCGTGACCGAGCCGGTCACGAGCCCGACCTTCACGATCGGTCACCGCTATCACGGACGCGTCGACGTCTCTCACCTCGACCTCTTCCGCTTCCGCGACGTCTCGGCTGCGGAGTGGGGGGACCTCGAGCCGTACTTCGACGACGCGATCGTGTTCGTCGAATGGCCCGAGGCGGGCGTCGGCGTCCTGCCGGCCGCGCGGGTTGCGGTTCTCCTCCAGCACGGCGACGGTGGGACGCGGCTTGTCACGATTGAGCGCGATGCTGATCCTGGCTTTCGACACGGCGACTGATATCGCCACGAGCGCGCTCGTCTCCGACGGCGAGATCCTGGGCGAGCGCACCTCCCGTGCGGTGACATTGCTCGAGGACGTCGACGCGCTGCTCCGCCAGGCAGGAACGCACACGCGCGAGGTCGACGCGTTGGCCGTCGGGATCGGGCCGGGGAGCTTCACGGGTGTGCGCATTGGCCTCTCCACGGCGCGCGGGCTCGCTCTCGCACTCGGCGTGCCGGTCGCCGGTGTCTCGACCCTCGACGCCCTCGAGGCCGGTGCGCCCGGCGCCCTGGCCGTGATCGATGCCCGCCGCCACGAGGTGTTCGTGCCCGGTCGTGCGCTCGCGCCCGCGGCGCTCGTCGTGGAGCCGGGCCGCCTGTGCATCGGTAACGGCGCCGTCCGCTACCGGGACATGTTCGAGGCCAAGGGTGCCGAGATCCCGCCCGACGGCGACGACCGCCATGTCCCGCGCGCCCGCTTCCATGCCCAACTCGCGCGGGACTTTCGCCCCGCCGAGGAAATCGAGCCGCTGTACCTCCGCCTCCCTGACGCTGATAAAACGAGATCATGAGCACGTCGCTCGCCTTCGGCTCGCTCCCGTAGGGGAAACAATGTTTCCCCTCCGAGACCCCTTCTTGAGGTTACGCCTCGACCCGCGCGGCGCTGCGATCGCCGCGCGCGTCGAGGAGACAAAGCGGGGAAACCTCACGGTTTCCCCCTTTGCCCCTTCCCTCGCTCATTGGCCGCGAGGCGGCCAATGAGCACCACGGCGAACAGGGTGGACTTTCGTCGCCTGGAGCTGCGCGACCTCAATGCCATCGAGAAGATCGAGCGGGCGTCGTACCGGACCCCGTGGTCGCGGTCGATGTTCGCCGGCGAGCTCGCGAAGCCGTCATCGATCTCGCTGGGGGCGTTCGATCCCGAGTCCAGCGAGCTGCTCGGCTACCTGATCATCAGCCGCTACGTCGACGCATGGCACGTGATGAACGTTGCGGTCGCGCCCAAGCATCGCCGGAAGCACATTGCTGCCGGACTGCTCGAGCAGCTGTTCGTCGTCACCGCCGGCGAGGGACGGCGCGGCTACACCCTCGAGGTGCGCGTCTCCAACGACGTCGCCATCAACCTGTACGAGAAGGCGGGCTTCAAGGCGCGCGGTGTGCGGCGCGGTTACTACACCGACAACCGCGAGGACGCGCTGATCATGTGGCGCGACCCGGAGCCGGCGCAGGCGCGACAGCCTTCGTGATCGTCCCGCTGCCGCCGGCGAGCGCGGTCGCCTTCGCCGACACGCGGCACGGTTGGGTCGGCAGCGCGCACGGTCTCCTCGGGACGAGCGACGGCAGGACGTTCCGCATCGAAACGCGGTCGGCGATCATCGGGATCTCAGCCTTCGACCGTGCGCGGGCTTGGGCGATCTCCGGCGACGGCTTCGTGCTGCGCACCTCGGACGGCCGGCGCTGGTCGAGGCTCGGCGTGCCGCATCTCCTCCGCATGCAGTTCGTCGACGCGCTGGTCGGCTTCGGCGTGACGCGCGACAGTGTGCTCGTGCGAAGCGACGATTCCGGAAAATCCTGGCGGCAAGCGCGTGCGCCCGGGCCTGTTCGGTCCGAGTGCTTCACGACGCGGCGGGACGGCTGGGTCGCGCGCGGCGGCTCGGTCTGGACGACGCATGACGGTGGGCAGCGCTGGGCCCGCGCGCGCCTGGGCGCAGGGCCGCAGGAGCTGCCCGACCTCGGGTGCCGGAACGGTGACGTCTGGGCGGTCTTCCATGAGGGCGCAGCGGCGGGCACCGAGGGCTACCACGTGTTCCGCTCGCTCGCGGGCGGGTCGTGGCGGCCTGTGCTCGCAAGCCCGTTCCAGCGGAAGCTGCCGTCGATCAGCAACTACGCCGGGCCGTTCAGCGTGCTCGGTCGGGGCGGCGCAGTCTTCACCGGGAGCTGCGCGCCGTGCGGCTCGGGGACGGCGACACTCGTGCGTACTCGCAACGGCGGCGCGTCGTTCACCCGGTCCACGCGGCGCGGGCCGCCGGCGACGGCTGTCGATTTCCTCGACAACAGGCGCGGGTGGATCGTGGCCGGTCGTCGGCTCCTGCGGACAGTCGACGGAGGCCGGCACTGGCGCGTGCCGTGATCCTCGGTCTCGAGACATCGTGTGACGAGACCGCGGCCGCGCTGATCACCCGCGACGGCGCGATCGTCGCGAACGTCGTTTCGTCGCAGGCCGACCTGCATGCGCGCTACGGCGGCGTCGTCCCGGAGGTCGCGGCGCGTCGCCACCTCGAGCTCGTCACGCCTGTCATCCGCGAGGCTCTCGGCGAAGCGAAGGCGGAGCTCGGCGACGTCGAGCTGGTGGGGGTCACCACGGGGCCGGGTTTGATCGGCGCACTCCTCGTCGGTGTCGCCGCTGCGAAGGCGATCGCGTGGGCGCGGCGGCTGCCGCTCGCCGCCGTCGACCACCTGCATGGGCACGTCGCGTCGCTCTACCTCGAGCCCGATCCGCTGGAGCCGCCGTTTCTCTGCCTGCTCGCGAGCGGCGGGCACACGATGTTGCTCGACGTCCAGGACCGCGGCAGCAAGCCACACGTGCTCGGCACCACGATCGACGACGCCGCCGGGGAGGCGTTCGACAAGGGGGCGCGGCTGCTCGGCCTCGGCTATCCCGGCGGCGCGCGAATCGACCGGCTCGCACGCGACGGCGACCCAGGAGCCTTCGACTTTCCGGTCGCCCGCGTGCCGGGGCTCGACTTTTCCTTCTCCGGCGTGAAGACTGCGCTCCTCTACGCGGTGCGCGACAAGTCGGACGCCTGGCTCGAGGCGGCGCATGCAGACCTCGCCGCGAGCTACCAGCGTGCGATCGTGCGCGCGCTCGTCGAGCGCACGCAGCAGGCCGCCGAGCAGATAGGTGCGAGCAGGGTCGCGGTCGTCGGCGGCGTCGCGGCGAACTCCGAGCTGAGGGCCTCGCTTCCGGACGCGGCGCTCGCTCCGCTGGCTCTGTGCACCGACAACGCTGCGATGATCGCCTCCGCCGCAAGGTACGTCGAGCCTGTCTCGTATCCCGGCTATCTTGGCCTCGATGCATACGCGTCGACCGCGTGAGCCCTTCAACGCGCTGGTGCTCGCGGCCCTCGCGATTGTCGTCACCGCGGTCCTGATCGCCGCGGGCGGCGGCAGCCGCCACACCGCTCCGACCGGCGAGCCGAGCTGGCAGGGTCTCGCCGGCGCCCAGCGTCCGCGTGTCGCCGTCGGGCAGCGGGTGATCGTCGTCCTGAAGGCCCCAGCGCTCGCGGATCGTGTCGGCAACGCAGGCGGGCTTGCAACGAGCGAGGAGGAGCAACGCTGGACCGAAAGCGCCCTCGCCGCCCAGAAGCTGCTCGTCGCGCGGCTGCGCGTGCAGGGCGTCGTCGTTCAGCCGGAGTTCAGCTACACGCACACGCTCAACGGCTTTTCGGCTGCGTTCGATGCGCGCGGGATCGCGCTGCTCGAGCGCGCGCCCGAGGTGGCCGGGGTCTATCCCGTGCGTGCCGCGTACCCGGCGACGATCGACTTCGGGTCGCAGTTCGGCGAGCGTCCGCAGATCGCTCTCTCCGACCGCGACGGCCGGGGCGTGTCGATCGCGCTGCTCGACACGGGCGTCGACCGGGCGCACCCGTTCTTGCGAGGACGGGTGACCTCGGGCATCGACGTCGTGGGGGGAGATCCCGATGCGTCGGCCGCGCCGGAGCCCGATGCGCCGGCCGAGGTGGAAGCCCACGGGACCGAGATGGCGGGGCTGCTGGTGGGCTCGGGCGGCCCCGGCGCGCTGGCCGGAGTCGCACCCGGCGCCACGCTCTTGCCGATCCGTGTCGCGGGCTGGCAGCGCGACGCATCGGCGCGCTGGGCCGTCTATGCCCGGACCGACCAGGTGCTCGCGGGCCTGGAGCGCGCGGTCGATCCCAACGGCGACGGCGACGCGCACGACGCGGCGCGCATCGCATTGGTGGGCGTCGGGGAACCGTTCGCGGGCTTCGCCGACGGCCCCCTTGCGCTCGCGGCAGCGGGTGCGACGCGGCTCGACACACTCGTCGTGGCGCCTGCGGGCAACGACGGGCCGGTCGGCCCCGGCTACGGCAGCATCGCGGGGCCGGGCGGCGCGCCCGCGGCGCTGACCGTCGGCGCCCTCGACCTGCGTCAGCGCCACGGCGAGGTACGCGTCGTCCTGCGGGACGGGCTGCAGGTCGAGCTCGACGGGACGCGGCCGCTCGCGAGCGCCGTCACGCCGAGCGGCGCGCTCGACGCCGGAATCGGTGCGCCGCGTACGCGGTCGACTGCACCAGCCGGATACCGCGGCGCCGTGCCGCTGCTCGACTTCTTCGACAAGCGCGGACTCAGCCTCGTCGCGGGCCGTGCGGTATTGCTGCCGGCGGGCGCCGATCCGAACGGCAGCCTCGTGAACGCGGCGCGTGCCGGCGCCGTGGCGGTGCTCTTCTACGGCGCGGATCTTCCGGCCGGCGGGATCAGCCTCGACGAGAACGGCCCGATCCCGGCTGTCTCGATCGCCGACGACGTCGCGGCGCGGATGCTGGCCAGGTTGCGGCGCGGAATCCAGGGCACGGTGTCGCTCGGATCGGTTCGCTCAACCTCGAACGCCGGCGAGGGGCGCGTCGCGCAGTTCTCGTCGTCGGGGCTCGCGTTCGACGGACGCGTGAAACCGGACGTCGTCGCTCCCGGCGTCGCGCTCGAGACGGCGGAGCCGGGAGCGAACGCCGACGGGTCCGCGCCCTACGGCACGGTGAACGGAACGAGTGTCGCCGCGGCGCTCGTCGCGGGCGGTGCGGCCCTGCTCGCCCAGGCACGTCCGTATCTGGACGCCGAGGCGCTCAAAGGCTTGCTCGTCGGCTCCGCGCGCCCGCTCGCCGACGACTCAGTGAGCGCCCAGGGGGCCGGTCTCGTCGACGTCGGCGGCGCGACTGCGACGGAGTTTGCCGCCGCGCCGACCTCGCTCGCATTCGGACGTGCGACGGGCGCGAAATGGCATTCGGACCAGGTGGTCGCAATCCGCAACGTCTCGTTCCGGCGCGTGATTCTCGACTTCCACGCAGACGTGACACGCGAAGGAGCGGCGCCGGTGCAGTTCGACATCCAGCCGCTGCACGTCTCACTTCCCTCCGGGCGCACCGTGCACCTGCACATCCGAGCACGTGTGTCCGCGAAGCCGGAGGGGACGGCGCCGGTCGAGGGTCTCTTGGTCGCGACGCCTGCGGCGGGCGGAGAAGTGCACGTGCCGTGGACCATCCTCTTCGGCTCGCGCGCCACGCCCGGGCTCGCCGCCGTTCGCCTCTCGACGCACGCGTTCCACCCTTCGGATGCCGCACCTGCGCTGCTCAGCTTCGTCGCCGGTTCGGTGCCACGTATCGACGGTCGCGCGGCGGTGCAGCCGCTGTCGCGCCTCGATCTCGAGCTGTGGAGCCCGAACGGCGGTCGCATCGGGTTGCTCGCCCGTTTGCGTGACGTACTGCCGGGCCGTTACTCGTTCGGCGTGACGGGGCGCGACCCGACTGGGCAGCTGCTCCCGAGCGGCGACTACCAGTTGCGCCTCCTCGCGTACGGCACGGAGCCGGGGCCGCCGACACTCAGGACGGTCACGTTCACCATCAAGTAGGCTCCGCCCGCCCAGCCCAAATGTCCCGATTTGCGCGGAAAAAGGAGTTGAAGTGACGACTGTCGACGCCCCCGTCTCGCACCTCCGCGAGAACCCGTTCGAGATTGCGCGCGAGCAGCTTCGCCGGGTCGCCAGGGTCTTCGCGATCGATCCGAACCTCGTCAACGTGCTGCAGGAGTGCAAGAAGGCGGTGTCCGTCTCCATCCCCGTCGCGATGGACGACGGGACGACTCAAGTCTTCGAGGGGCATCGAGTTACGCACAACGTCGCGCGCGGACCGTCGAAGGGCGGCATCCGCTATCACCAGGACGTCACGCTCGACGAGGTCAAGGCGCTCGCGATGTGGATGACGTGGAAGTGCGCGCTCTCGGGCATTCCGTTCGGGGGTGCGAAGGGCGGCGTCGTCTGCAGCCCGAAGTCGATGTCCGAGGGCGAGCTCCAGCGCATGACACGCCGGTTCACCTCCGAGATCATCAACGAGATCGGCCCGGAGAAGGACATTCCCGCGCCGGACGTCGGTACGGACGGACGCGTGATGGCGTGGATCTTCGACACGTACTCGATGAACAAGGGCCACTCCGTGCTCGGTGTGGTCACGGGCAAGCCGCTGACAATCGGCGGCTCACTCGGGCGCGAGGAGGCGACGGCGCGGGGCGCGCTGTACTGCGTGCGCGAGGCCGTCCGCAAGCAGCAGATATCGCTGCAGGGCACATCGGTCGCCGTCCAGGGCTTCGGCAACGTCGGCTCGTTTCTCGCAAAGTTCCTCGCCGAGGACGGCGCGAAGGTGATCGCGATCTCCGACTCGAGCGCCGGCTTGCACAACTCGAACGGGATCGACGTGCAAGCAGCCTTCGCACACAAGCGGGAGACCGGCACGCTCCAGGGCTTCCGCGGTGCAGAGCCGATCACGAACGACGAGCTGCTGCTGCTCGACTGCGACGTTCTCGCGCCGTGCGCGCTCGAACAGGTGATCACGAGCGACAACGCCGACAAGGTGAGGGCGAGGATCATCGTGGAGGGCGCGAACGGGCCGATTACGCCCGCTGCGGACGAGATCCTCGAGGAGAAGGACGTGCTCGTCCTTCCGGACATCCTGGCCAATGCCGGCGGCGTCGTCGTCTCGTACTTCGAGTGGGTGCAGGGCCTCCAGGAGTACTTCTGGAAGGAGGCAGAGGTGAACGCGAAGCTGAACGACATCGTCACGCGCGCGTTCAACGAGACGTGGGCGACGATGGAGAGCCGCGGCGTCTCGATGCGCCTCGCCGCTTACGGGCTGGCCGTGCAGCGCGTTGCCGAAGCGACGACGACGCGCGGGATCTACCCGTAGGTCCCAGGGTCGTTCTCTACCACGCGGAGGGATGCCACCTCTGCGAGAAGGCACGCGCAGTGCTCCGCGAGAGCGGGACGGCGTTCGAAGAGGTGGATATCACCGGCGACCCCGAGCTCGAGGCCGCGCACCGGGAGTGGCTGCCGGTGGTGGAGATCGACGGAAAGCGAGCCTTCGTCTACTTCGTCGATCCCGGCGCACTCCGTCGCAAAATCGGCGCACAAAGTTAATCGCCGCAGCCCCTCGTGGGTTCTTGCTACAACGGAATCTAGGTGTCACAAACTCTCGAGACACGGCCGACGCTGCCAGGCGGCGAGCGGCTCACCGTCGGTGTAGCGGCGCGCCTGTCGCGCTACCTGCAGGTGCTGACTCAGGCCAAGAAGATGGGCAAGGAGCGAATCTCGTCCCAGGAGATCGCCGACTACACGAACATCAACGCCACCCAGATCCGGCGTGACCTCTCCGCCTTCGGGAAGTTCGGCAAGCGTGGCGTCGGCTACAACATCGACTCGCTGCTCGGCGAGATCCGGAAGATCCTCCGGACGCAGGGGCAGCACAACATCGCGCTCATCGGGGCGGGCCGCCTCGGCCAGGCGATCGCGAGCTCGCCGATCTTCGCCGAGCACGGCATCAACATCGCCGCCGTCTTCGACACGGATCCCGACAAGGTCGGGCGCACAGTCGGCCACGTCCCCGTCAGCGACTACAGGCGCCTTGCCGACGCGATCCGCGAGAAGAACATCATCGTCGGCGTGGTCGCGGTGCCCGCCGACAACGCGCAGCGCGTGGCGGACGATCTCGTCGGGTCGGGGATCAAGATCATCTTCAACTACTCCGAGGCGCTGCTCGATGTGCCCCAGGACGTGGCGGTGCACACGTCTAACCCCGCGGTCGAGCTGCTCTACGCGCTCTACTTCTATTTGACGTAGCGTCGAGCAGGATGCGGATCCTGCTCTGGCACGGCTACCTGCTCGGCGGGACGGGTTCGAACGTCTACACGCGCGCCCTCGCGCGCGAGTGGAGCCGCGCCGGCCATGACGTGGTGGTCTTCTCCCAGGAGCCGCATACCGAGGCGTACGACCTTGGCGGCGCGCAGGTCGTGCGTCCGGAAATCGGCGGACTGCTGCCGGTCTTCGTGCTCGACCGCTACGAAGGGGTCGAGGCGAAGCTGCTGCAGGACTTCACCCGCGAGGAGCGCGAGCGCTACGTCGCGCTGAACGCCGCCGCGGTGCGCGAGCACCTCCCCGCGGACCTCGTCTTCACGAACCACGTGCTGCTGGGTGCCCCGGTCGGCGCCGCCGTCGGTGCGCCGTTCACGGTGAAAGCGCACGGCTCGGAGCTGGAGTACTCCATGCGGGGAAACGCGGACCTGTCGGCGTGGGGGAGAGAGGCGCTCGCGGCGGCGAAGGCCGTCGTCGTCGGTTCCGAACACATCCGCGCGGTGCTCGAGGAGGTCGTCGGTCACGTCGACCGGGTGCACGAGGTCCCGCCCGGCGTGGACGTGGAGCTGTTCCATCCGCAGCCGCGTGGCGCGGCGCTCGACAATCTGATCCGCAGCGCGATCGACGATCCGCCGAACCCCGACAACGCCAACGAGCGGCTCCCGGACGACGGCAACGCGGAGCGGTTCGAGAGCTTCTTCGCCGGCGACATTCCGGTCGTCCTGTACTTCGGCAAGCTGATCCGCAACAAGGGCGTGCACCTCCTGCTCGACGCGGTCCGCGGCCTCGACGCGCGCGCGCTGATCGTCGGCTTCGGCGACTACCGCGAGGCGCTCGAGGAGATGGCCCCGTTCGGCACGCTCTTCACCGGTCCGCTCGAACATCGCCATCTCGTGCATCTACTGCCCCTCGTCGACGTGTGCGTTGTGCCGTCGATCTTCCCGGAGGCTTTCGGGATGGTCGCGGCGGAGGCAGCCGCCGCCGGCGTTCCGCCACTCGTCGCACGCCACTCCGGCCTGGCGGAGGTCGCGGCCGGCGTCGAGGCTGAGTACCCGCCCGAGCTCCGAGACCTCGCGAGCTTCACCGACGACCTTCCCGCGAAGCTGCGGCGGCTGCTGGAGCTGCCCGCTGAAACGCGCCTCGAGCTTGGGCTAGCTGCACGCCGGGCAGTCGTGGAGCGGTGGAGCTGGTCGAGCGTGGCCGAGCGGCTGCTAACGCTTCATTAGGCTAGCGACGTGGGCGACGCGCAGCGCTTGAGCCCGGACGAGCAGATCCGATCGGCTCGCGAGGCGTTCGAGGAAGGACGGGACTTCACGATCGCGGTCGAAGAGGAGTTCGCGCTCCTCGATCCCGCGACGCTGGAGCTGACCAACCGCTTCGAGGAGGTGAAGGCCGGGGCGGCCGGGACCGACCTGGACGAGCACCTCGTCGGGGAGCTGATCGCGTCCGAGATCGAAATCAAGACCGGACGGTGCGACGACTTCCCGCAAGTCGCGGAGCTGATGGCGAAGCGGCGCGACCAGCTCGAGGAGCTTGCGGGGCGGTCCGACGTCGCGCTCGCAGCGACGGGGACTCACCCGTGGAGCCGCTGGCAGGACCAGCGCATCATCGACACGCTGCATTACCGCCGCAACAACGAGATCCTCCAGTACGTCGTCTGGCGCAACAACAGCTTCGGGATCCACGCACACATCGGCATTCGCGGTGCCGACCGCGCGATCGCGGTGTGCAACGCGTTCCGCAACGTGCTGCCCGAGCTGCTGGCGTTGTCGACGAGCTCGCCCTTCGTCGAGGACACCGTGACCGGCCTGCACTCGGCGCGCACGGAGATCTTCACGAAGATGTTCCCGCGCTGCGGCATCCCCGATGCGTACGACGGCTGGGCAAGCTTTGAGGAATACGTGCGCTTGCTGTACGAGACGAGGTCGATCGACGAGCACACACAGCTGTGGTGGAGCGTGCGGCCGCACCTCGCGTTTCCGACGGTGGAGGTGCGCATCTGCGACGCGCAGCCCGAGCTCTCGCAGGCGCAGTCGCTCGCCGGGCTCATGCACGCGCTCGGCGCGCGCTTCGCGCGCGCGATCGACGAAGGCGAGCCGTTGCCCAACCTGCCGAATCGCCTGCTGGAGGAGAACTTCTGGCGCGCGATCCGGTACGGGCTCACCGGCGGGCTGATCGACTTCGAGCGGCGGGAGGTCGTCCCCGCGCGCGCCCGCATCGAGGCGCTGATCGAGTGGGTGCTGCCGGACGCCGAGGAGATCGGCGCCGCGCCGTATCTCGCCGTCCCCGAGGCGAACGCGTCCGAGCGCCAGTACGCGCGGCTCGAGGAGCTCGGCTCGGCGCGCGACGTCTTCGCCGAGCTGGTGCGGCGGCCGCGGGAGCTTGTCGGAGGATGAAAGGCCGACCGTTCGCAGCTTCCCGAGGGGAAGTCCGCTCAGGACATTTCTGCTCCTTGCCGTCAAACATGGACGCGTAGCGTGGCTGAGAGAGTTGCCGGCATCGGCGGAGTCTTCTTCCGCGCGCACGATCCCGACACGCTGCGCGCGTGGTACGCCGAGCACCTCGGCATCGACATGGAGGAGTACGGCACGACGTTCACGGCGCGCGACGGCGACCAGACGGTATGGGCGCCCTTCGCGGCCGACACCGATTACTTCGGCGCATCGGGCCAGCAGCTGATGGTCAACTACCGCGTGCGCGACCTCGACGCGATGCTCGAGCAGCTGCGTGCGGCCGGCGTCGACGTCGACGAGCACGTGCACGAGATCGAGTTCGGCCGCTTCGCCTGGGCCGTCGATCCCGAAGGGAACCGTTTCGAGCTGTGGGAACCTGCATGACGGAGAACGACGAGCAACTGATCCGGCAGCTCGAGGAGGAGCTGAAGAAGCTCAACGTCGCCGACCTGCTCGTGCAGACCGTCTACACCGTCTCCTCGCTCGGCTACCGCAAGCTCGCGGACGAGGACCGCGACCTCGACCAGGCGCGGCTCGCGATCGAAGCACTGCGGGCGCTCGTGCCCGTCCTCGAGGGCTCGGTCGGCGAGGACGCCCTCCGGGACTTCCGCCAGGTCACGTCGAACCTCCAGCTGGCCTACGCCGACGCCGCGAAGGGGAAGGTCGAGGACGCCTAGCCCGTCTTGTCGCCGGCCGTCGCGTAGCCGCATGTGATAGAAACCTGCCCGCGCCGGGGACAACTCGGCGCTGACCTTGTGAGGGGGTAGGAACACTGATCGTCGGGAGCTTCTTCAACGACCACGCCGTGCTGTTCGCGCTCGTCTGCTCGGCCGTCGCAATCGCATACGGGGTTTTTCTGACCGTCTGGCTGCTGCGCCAGCCCGACGGAAACGAGCGCATGCGCGAGATCGCGCGCGCCGTCCAGGAAGGTGCGGCTGCCTACCTCAAGCGCCAGTACATGACCATTGCGGTGGTCTCGATCGTCCCCTTCCTCCTGCTCGGCTTCTACCACAAGCTCGGCTGGGGAACAGCGATCGGCTTCCTCGTCGGAGCGACGCTTTCAGCCGCCGCCGGGTTCATCGGGATGAACGTCGCGGTGCGCTCGAACGTGCGCACGGCCGAGGCGGCGCGGCACGGGCTGAAGCCGGCGCTCAACGTCGCCTTCCGCGCCGGCTCGGTGACGGGCATGCTCGTGGTCGGTCTCGGGCTGCTCGGCGTCGCGGGCTACTACTGGGTGCTGACCGGCTGGATCGGGAACTCGCAGGAGTCCGCGATCGACGACCTGATCGGCCTCGCGTTCGGCGGCTCGCTGATCTCCGTCTTCGCGCGTCTCGGCGGCGGCATCTACACGAAGGCGGCCGACGTCGGCGCCGACCTCGTCGGCAAGATCGAGGCGGGCATCCCCGAGGACGACCCCCGCAACCCGGCAGTGATCGCGGACAACGTCGGCGACAACGTCGGCGACTGCGCGGGCATGGCGGCCGACTTGTTCGAGACGTACGCCGTCACCGCGGTTGCGGTGATGCTGCTCGGCCTGCAGTTCCCGTCGTCGAACCTCGCGCTCTATCCCCTCGCGTTGGGCGGCATCTCGATCCTCGCATCGGTCATCGGCACGTTCTTCGCGCGCGTCGGCCGCGGCGGCTCGATCATGAACGCGCTCTACCAGGCCGTGCTCGTCGCGACCATCCTGTCCGCAATCGGCTTCATCCCGGTGACGATGGCGTTCGACAACGGGAAGTTCGGATTCGGCGACCTCTACATCTCGGCGCTCGTCGGGCTGGTGGTGACGTTCCTGCTCGTTGCGATCACCGAGTACTACACGGGCACTCGCTGGGGCCCCGTGAAGCAGATCTCGTCGGCGTCACAGACCGGGCACGCGACGAACATCATCTCCGGGCTCGCCGTGGGCATGCAGGCAACCGCGCTGCCGGTGGTCGTGATCGCGGCGGGCATCCTCGTCGCGCACCACTTCGCCGGGCTGTACGGCATCGGCGTGGCTGTGATGGCGCAGCTCTCGATGACGGGGCTGATCGTCGCGCTGGACGCGTACGGGCCGGTGACCGACAACGCCGGCGGCATTGCGGAGATGGCCGACTTGGACGAGTCCGTGCGTGCGATCACCGACCCGCTCGATGCCGTCGGGAACACGACCAAGGCGGTCACGAAAGGCTACGCGATCGGCTCCGCCGCGTTGGCCGCGCTCGTCCTCTTCGACTCCTACACGACCGGCCTGCACGACCAGGCCGACCCGGGCAGCGCGCTGTCGGCAATCACCTTCAACCTCAGCGACGCCTGGGTCATCGCGGGCTTGTTCATCGGCGGGCTCATGCCGTTCCTGTTCGCCTCGCTCGCCATGCAGGCGGTCGGCCGCGTCGGCGGCCAGGTGGTGACCGAGGTGCGGCGCCAGTTCCGCGAGGACCCCGGAATCATGGAGGGAACGTCTCGGCCGGAGTACGGGCGCGCGATCGACATCGTCACGGGCTCGGCGATCAAGGAGATGCTGCTGCCTGCGCTGATCCCGATCCTCTTCCCGGTCGTGGTCGGGATCATCAACCCGCGCATGCTGGGCGGGCTGCTGATCGGCACGATCGTCACGGGGCTCTTCCTGGCCATCGCCATGACGTCCGGCGGCGGCGCGTGGGACAACGCGAAGAAGCTGATCGAGGACGGCGCGTACGGCGGCAAGGGCTCCGAGGCGCACGCGGCATCGGTCACCGGCGACACGGTTGGCGATCCCTACAAGGACACCGCCGGGCCGGCGATCAACCCGATGATCAAGATCGCCAACATCGTCGCGATCCTGATCATCCCGCTGATCATCTCGATCCACGGCTAGCAAACTGCTGGGGTCTGACCCCTGCGGGGTCAGACCCCTGCCTTAGGCTCACGCCGTGAGTACTCCGGCGATACCGCAGAGGCGTGGCCGGCGTCGGGCGCAGCGGCTCGAGCGGGTGCTCGGGACGCCGGCGCTCTTCGCGACCGCGTACGGGAACGTCGGCTCCTCGATCTACTACGCACTCGGGCTCGTCGCGGGGATCGCGCTCGGCCTGACGCCGCTCGTCTTCGTCATCAGCGGCCTGATCTTCGCGGCGACGGCCGCGACCTATGCGGAGGGAACGGTCCGCTATCCGGAGGCCGGCGGCTCGTCGAGCTTCGCGCGCCACGCGTTCAACGAGCTCGTCTCCTTCGGGGCGGCCTGGGCCCAGATGCTCAACTACATCATCACAATCGCCATCTCGGCGTTCTTCGTCCCGCACTACCTCTCGATCTTCTGGGGCCCGCTGCGGGAGAACCCGTGGGACATCGTCGGCGGCGTCGCCGTCGTCGTCGTGCTCGTCCTGCTCAACATCGTCGGGATTCAGGAAGCAGCTCGGCTCAACATCTTCCTCGCCGTCATCGACTTCGCGACGCAGCTGCTGCTCGTGATCATCGGCTTCGCGCTGGTCTTCGACCCGCACCTCGTCTTCTCGGCGAACATCCACTGGGGCGTCGCGCCGACCTGGCAGGACTTCTTCCTCGCGATCCCGATCGCGATGATCGCCTACACCGGGATCGAGACCGTCTCGAACCTCGCGGAAGAGGCCCGCGACCCGCCGCGCGACATCCCGCGCGCGATCTCGTGGGTGGCGATCGCAGTGTTCGCCATCTACTTCACGCTGCCGCTGATCGCGCTCTCGGCGCTGCCGGTGCAGAAGGCCGTGCACGGGGGCTACCAGACGCTGCTCGGCCTGCCGCCCGACCAGGGCGGCTTCGAGAACGACCCCGTGCTCGGGCTCGTCGAGCACCTGGGCCTGCACGGCGCCGTGCTCAGCGCGGCGAAGATCTACGTCGGCATCCTCGCCGCGACCATTCTCTTCATCGCCACGAATGCCGGAGTGATCGGCGCGTCGCGGATCACATATGCGATGTCGACCTACCGGCAGCTGCCCGAGGTGTTCCGGCGACTGCACCCGAAGTTCAAGACGCCGGCGCTGTCGCTCCTCGTCTTCGCAGGGCTGATCCCGATCATCGTTCTGCTGCCGGGGCGCACGACGTTTCTCGGAGACATGTACGCGTTCGGCGCGATGCTCTCCTTCACAATCGCGCACCTCGCCGTGATCGCGCTCCGCATGCACACACGCACTGACACGGAGGCGTTCAAGCTCCGCCCGAGCCTGCGCGTGCGCGGCGTCGACTGGCCGCTGTTCGCGATCTTCGGCGCGATCGGGACGGGAGCTGCTTGGCTCGTCGTCGTCGCGCAGAAGCCGGGGCCGCGCTGGGCCGGGCTCGGCTGGCTCGCGCTGGGACTGCTGGTGTATGCCACGTACCGGCGGGTCGTGCTCAAGGCCTCGCTGACCGAGACCATGCGCGCGCCCGTGATCATCGGGCCCGGTGCCGCGCTCGAGTACCGCAACATCCTCGTTCCGGTGAAGCCGGGCCGTGAGTCGGAAGAAGCCATCGACTTCGCCGCACGCCTCGCCGCCGAGCGGCGCGCGTCGATCGCGGCGCTCGCCGTCGTCGTCGTCCCGCTCGAGCAACCGCTCGGCTCGGAGACCGCCGCCGAGGAGGCCGAGCGGGCAGACGTCGCGCTCGACGCTGCGAGCGCGATCGGGGAGCTCTACGGCGTCGACGTGACCGAACGGCTCGTGCGGGCCCGCAGCGCCGGCCGGGCGATCGTCGACGACGCAGTGCGGCGGAACAGCGAGATCATCGTCATGGGCGCGCCGAGGTCCGAGCTGCGCGGCGGCGTCTTCAGCGACACGGTCGACTTCGTGCTGAAGCACGCACCTTGCCGCGTCATGGTCGCGGCAGGACGCAGGGCCGCGTGAGCTTCTACCGGCGCGGCATCGCCTTCTTCGGCGTCGTCTTCGTCGGCGTCGGGATTGCTCTGGTCGTCGTCACGGCCGTCAACGGCGGCGCCGCCTTCGGCTACCTCGTTGGCGTGCTCTTCATCGCCCTCGGCGTCGGCCGCCTCTACCTGCTCCGAGCGCGGCGCTAGATTCACGGGCGTGGCGCGCAAGCTGCCCCGCCTGCAACGCGTCCTCGACGCCCCGGCCCTCTTCTCGATCGCCTACGGCGAGATCGCCTCGTCGATCTACTTCGCGCTCGGGATCATCGCCCTGCACGCCCTCGGCTTCGCTCCCGCGGTCCTCTTCGCCGCCGGCCTGCTCTTCCTGCTCGTCTCGCTCTCGTACGCCGAGGGGACAGCCGCGATCCGCGAGACCGGCGGCGCCGCGACGTTCGTCCGGATCGCGTTCAACGATTTCTGGGGCTTCGTCACCGGGTGGGTGCTGTTCCTCGACTACCTGATCGTGATCGCGCTCTCGGCGCTGTTCGTCCCTCATTACGTCGCCGGCGCGTTCTTCACGAAGGTGCACCGCCCGTGGGACGTCGTCATCGGGTGTTTCGTCATCGCCGGGATCGCGGTCGTCCGTCTCGTCCACCGCACGCGGCTGCACAGATGGGCGCTCGTCGTCGCCCTCGTCGACCTCGGGACGCAGTTGCTCATCGTCGGCCTCGGCTTCGCACTGCTCTTCTCGCCCGACGCCCTGCGTGCCGGGACGTCGCTGGGGACGTCGCCGACGTGGCACTCGCTCTTCTTCGCGATTCCGCTTGCCATGCTCGCGTACACCGGTCTCGAGACGGTCGCCAATCTCGCCGAGGAGACGCGCCGGCCCGGACGCGACCTTCCCCGCTCGCTGTTCGGTGCGATCGGGCTCGTCGTCGTGCTGTACGTCGCGATCGCCATCGTCGCGATCTCGGCGTTCCCCGCCGAGCACGGGACGTTGCTCGGCAGCAACTGGCTGCGTGCGCCGCTCGTCGGGGTCGCGGCGGAGATTCGCACGCAGGTGCCGAGCTGGATCGGCGATCCGCTGCAGGTGTTCGTCGGGCTCTCGGGCGCGCTGATCCTGCTGACCGCCGCCACGACCTCGATCTCCGGCTTCGGTCGTCTCGCGTACTCGCTCGGCGAGCACGGTCAGTTACCGCGGAAGTTCGGAATGCTGCGGCAGCGCACCCTCGTCGCGCCGCAGTCGATCGTGGCGGCTGCCGGAATCGCGATCCTCCTGCTGGCCGGGACAGCGATCCTCGCGCATCCGGTTTTCTTCCTCGCGAGCCTCTTCAGTTTCGGCGTGCTGCTCGCATTCACCGCCGCGCAGCTCGCCGTGATCCGGCTGCGCTTCAGCGAGCCCGACCGGCGGCGCCCCTACCGCGTGCCGCTGACCGTCGGCCGCGTGCCGATTCCCTCGGTGGTCGGCGCGGTGCTCACGTTCGCTGTCTGGATCATCGCGCTCGCGACGCACGCGGGCGCGCGCTACGCCGGCCCGGCCTGGCTCGCGATCGGCCTCGTCGTCTACGTCGTCGTCCGACGGGCGCGCGGGGAAGGCCTGCTCGCGCGGGTCGTCTCGGCGGACGAGCATCGCGGGCTCGCCGAGGCGGAGTTCTCGAAGATCCTCGTCCCGATGAAGCTCGGTGAGATCGGCGAGGAGATGATCGCCACGGCCGTGAAGCTCGCGCAGGACCGCGGTGCGTCCGTCGAGGCGCTGCACGTGATCCGCGTGCCGCTCGAGCTTCCCCTCGACGCCGAGCTCATGGAAGAGGAGGAGCGCGCCGAGGCCTCGATCGCCGAGGCGAAGCTGCTCGGCGCTGACCACGGCGTTCTCGTCGAGGGGCGCACCGTTCGCGCCCGTGCGATCGGCCAGGCGATCGTGCAGGAGGCCGCAGAGCAGGGCGCCGACCTGATCGTCCTCGGCTCGTCTCCCCGGTGGCGCCGCCAGTCGCGGTTCTTCTCCCCGACCGTCGACTACGTCCTCAAGAAGGCGCCCAGCGAGGTCCTCATCGTCGCGTTTCCTCAAGGGGTGCTCGAGGGGGACGGAGCTGGGTGACGACCCAGCGTGTGGGCGATGGTCTGCGGGTTGACCGGAGAGCTACGCTGAGGTTGTGAAGCTCATCGTCATCGGCTGCGGCCGGGTGGGCTCGACGATCGCGAAGCGTTTCGCCGCCGAAGGCTGGGACGTGACCGCAGTCGACGAGAAGGAGGCCGCCCTCAACCGCCTCGGAGAGGACTGGACCGGCGGGTTCGTCGTCGGCCACGGCATGGACACGGCCGTGCTCCGCAAGGCGGGGATCGAGGACGCCGACTCCGTGGTTGTCAGCACCGACGGTGACAACACCAACCTCGTCATCGGGCAGGTTGCGCAGAAGCGGTTCGGGATCGACTGCACCGTCGTCCGGATCCTCGACCCGGCGCGCGCGGAGTTCTACACGTCGCGCGGCCTGCGCACGGTGTGCCCGACGTCCACCGCAATCGACGCGCTGAGCGATGCGGTTCGCACATGTGTGATTCCTCAGCGCGAGGAGGCGACTGTCTAACCATGTATGTCCTGATTGCCGGCGGCGGCAAGGCGGGCGCGAACGTCATGCGCACGCTGCTCCGCCACGGCCACGAAGCAACGATCATCGAGCAGGACCGCGACCGCTACGAGCGGCTCGAGGCCGAGTTCGAGCACCAGGCGATGAACGGCGACGCCACAGAGCTCTTCGTCCTCGAGAAGGCCGGCATCAAGCGGCCGCCGGATCTCGTGCTCGCGCTCACCGGCGATGACGAGGACAACCTCGTCATCTCACAGCTCGCGAAGGAGAAGTACGGCGTGCCGAAGGTGATCGCGCGCGTCAACGACCCGCGCAACCAGCCGCACTTCGACCTGCTCGGAATCTCCCCGACCGTCTGTGCGACGTCGAGCATCCTGGGCCTCGTAGAGCACGAGGTGCCGGAGCACGACCTCATCCATCTGCTCGAGCTGCGCAAGGAGAACCTCGAGATCGTCGAGGTGCAGATCGACAAGAGCTCGCCCAGTGCCGGGAAGACGGTGGAGAAGCTGCGCCTGCCCGAGGGCTCGCGACTGATCTCCGTCATGCGCGACGGTAAGGCCGAGATCGCCGTCGGCTCGACCGAGCTGCAGCCGGGCGACCAGGTGCTCGCGATCCTGCAGCCCGGCAAGGAGGACGAGCTGCGCCAGATCCTTCTTAAGAAGTAAGTAAAGGCGTGAACCAATCGGCTCGGCCGTGGGTACTTTGGCCGAGATGCTCGCGACGTTCCTGGCCGCAGCCGCGCTGCTCGCTCCGCAGCAACATCAGCTCTCCCTGCAGCCGTACGCGAGCGGGCTCGGCGCGCTGACGGCGATCGCATCGACCCCCGCCGAGCCGAGCCGCCTGTACGCCGTCGAGCAGGCCGGCCGCATCGTCTACCTGATCAACGGGCGCGTGCGCGGGACGTTCGTCGACCTGCGCGACCGGATCACGAGCGGCGGCGAGCAGGGGCTGCTGTCCGTCGCCTTCCATCCGAGCTACAAGCGCAACCACCGCTTCTACGTCGACTACACGGACAAGCAAGGCAACACGCGCGTCGTCGAGTTCCGCTCGCGCAACGGTCGCGGCCTGAAGTCGACGGCCCGTCAGCTGCTGTTCGTCCGCCAGCCCTACGCGAACCACAACGGCGGCGAGCTCCAGTTCGACCGCCACGGCCTGCTGTACGTCGGGATGGGTGACGGCGGGTCGGCTGGCGATCCCGGCAACCGAGCTCAGAACCCGCGCGAACGGCTCGGAAAGCTGCTGCGCACCAACCCGCTCAAGCGCGGCGCACGCTGGCAGATGATCGGGCTCGGCCTGCGCAATCCGTGGCGGTTCTCCTTCGACCGCGCGAACGGCGACCTGTACATCGGCGACGTCGGCCAGGGCGAGTGGGAGGAGATCGACTACCGGCCGGCCGGGGCGACCGGCAGGCTCTCCAACTACGGCTGGAGAGCGTACGAAGGTCGCGCGCGTTACTCGAACACGCCGCTCGGGCCCGGCCAGGGAGTCGCGCCCGTGTACGTCTACAGCCACGCAGACAACAACTGCTCGGTGACCGGCGGCTACGTCTACCGCGGGCACGCGGTCGCCGCGGCCGTCGGCCGCTACTTCTTCGGGGACTACTGCTCGGGGACGATCTCGAGCCTCCGCGTCCAGAACGGCAGCGCCGCGGACGTGAGGCGCGAGCCGTTCCGAGTCGCGTCGCTGACGTCGTTCGGCGAGGACGCGGCCGGCGAGCTGTACATAGCGACCGGCGACGGCCGCATCTACAAGCTCGGCGCCTAGCCCGTGCGCCGGCGGCGCACGATCGGCGCCTGCTGACCGAGTGCCGCATAGGCGAGCGCCTGCAGCGACTCGTTGAGCGTCGACAGCTCGCGCGCGATGCGCAGCAGCTGGTCGTTCGTGTCGAGGTGGCGATTGAGGGAGTGCATCTCGGCGCAGAGCCGGTCGAGGCGCTCGAGCAGCGCGTCAAGTTGCCGGTCGCCGACGTCCTTGTGCTCCACGCCGTTCATGGTAGTGCCACCAGCTGCGCGCGCGTCTCTACCTCGGTTGTGCCGTCGCCGAAAGCCGCGAGCAGCCGCTCGCGCGCGCCGTCGCCGGTCTCGACCGCGTCGACGCGTCCGTCCGCGCCGAGATGCGACAGCGCGATGCGCGCCAGCTCGGCGGGCGCGGCTGTGTAGACGCCGACGCGCACGTCGGCGGAGTGCAATGCCCGCAGCGCACGCGTTACCTCCGCGTCGCGCCTGAAGTACACCGGCGCGCGCTCCTCCGCGAACCGCTCCAGCAGCTGGCGCCAGTTCGGCAGCTGCTCGTCCAGCGCCGATACGTCCACGCGGAAGCGCCGCGCGGCGTCGTCGAGCCAGTCGCGCCAGAGCGGTTCGACGTCGCCCAGCGCCGCCAGGTCGACGGCAACGGCCTTCATCGCTCGCGAACGCGGAGCCACACGAGCATCCCGAGCGCGACGCCAACCGCGTCGATCGCGACGTCGACCGGCGAGGCATGGCGCCCACGCACGAAGTGCTGATGGAGCTCGTCGGTTGCGGCGTAAGCGATCCCCGCGGCCAGCGCGAGCTCCTCGCGGCCGAGCGCACGGTAGAGCAGCGCGCCGAGGATCGCGTACTCGGTGATGTGCGCGCCCTTGCGCAGCACGGTGTCCCACACGCCGAGCCCGCTCGAGAGATGTGGGATGGACGAGAACGCGAAGATCACCGCCGCCCACGCGAACACGGGCAGCCACACCGTCACGACACGCGATCTAGTCGTCACCGGCGGCGATGCTAGTCTCCGGCCGACAAACCGGCGAGCGGCAAGGGAATCCGGTGCAAGTCCGGAACGGTCCCGCCGCTGTGAGGGGAGACGCTCCCGCGCCACATGCCACTGGCCCACGGGCTGGGAAGGCGGCGAGGGAGGGAGCCCCGAGTCAGAAGACCTCCGCCGCCGGGAGAAGCCGAACCCCTCGCGGAAGGAGGATTCGTGTTCCACAGACTCACCCTTGTCGTGGCCTTCGCGGCCGCCCTTGTTTTCCTGGTCGTCGAGCCCGCGTCGGCTGCGGCGCCGCACCGGATCATCTCGTTGTCGCCGACAGCGACCGAGTCGCTCTTCGCGATCGGGGCCGGCAAGCAGGTCGTCGCCGTCGATGACCAGTCGGACTATCCGAAAAGGGCCCCACGCACGAGCCTCTCCGGCTACACCCCGAACGTCGAGGCGATCGCGGGCTACCACCCTGATCTCGTCGTCCTCTCAGGGAACCCGAACGACGTCGTCTCCGGCCTTCGCAAGCTCGGGATTCGCGTGCTGCTCCAACCGGCGGCCAGGAACCTGAGCGAGGCGTATGCGGAGATCAGCCGGCTCGGCGTCGTGACCGGGCACACGAAAAGCGCGAACGCACTCGTCAGGCGGATGAAGACTGCAATCGCGAAGAGCTTGAAGTCCGTGCCAAAGCTTCGCCTGTCGGTCTACCACGAGCTCGATCCGACCTACTACAGCGCGACCTCGCAGACGTTCATCGGCAGGATCTACAAGCTGTTCGGCCTGCGGAACATCGCCGACGCCGCGGACTCGACGGCGAGCGGGTACCCGCAGCTCTCAGGTGAGTACATCCTCTCGCAGAATCCGGGCCTGATCGTCCTGGCGGACACGCGCTGCTGCGGACAGTCCGCCGCAACGGTTGCAAACCGCCCCGGGTGGGGCGGCATCGCGGCCGTCCGGAACCACCGAGTCGTCGGGATCGACGACTCCGTCGCGTCGAGATGGGGGCCGCGTGTCGTCAACCTCGTCCAGGCCGTAGCGAAAGCGTTGAAGCGCAGGGGCTGATGCGGAGGGGCGACGGCCGCATCTGGCTGCCCCTCGCCTTCGTGTTCCTGGCGGCGGCGCTGCTGACCGGCGTCCTCGTCGGGCCTGTGCACCTGGGAGCGGTCAGTGTGGTCCGCGCCACGTTCGCGCACGTCTTCGGACTGCACTCGCCGCTCTCCGGCGCCGACGACGCGATCCTCTGGGAGCTGCGCCTGCCCCGGGTGATCCTCGCAGCGCTCGTCGGCGGCACGCTCGCGGCTGCCGGCGCGTCCTACCAGGGCGTCTTCCGCAACCCGCTCGCGGACCCGTATCTCCTCGGCGCCGCGGCGGGGGCCGGGCTCGGCGCAACCGCCGTCGTCGCATACGCGCCGGGCAGCGGGCTGACCGGGGATCTCCTGCCGGTGGCAGCGTTCGTGGGCGCTGCCGTCGCGGTCGTGCTCGCGTACGTGCTCGGCCGCTCGGCCGGCGGCGCTGCGGGGCCGGGGGCGCTCGTCCTCGCGGGCGTGACGATCGCGTCGTTCCTCACAGCGCTGCAGACGTTCGTCCAGCAACAGCACGTCGACACAGTGCAGGAGGTCTACTCGTGGCTGCTCGGACGGCTCGCGACGACCGGCTGGCGCGAGGTCGGCATCGTCCTGCCGTACGCCGTCGCCGCGTGGGTGATCATCCTCATGCACCGCCGTCTGCTCGACGTGCTCGCCGTTGGCGACGAGGAGGCTGCGGCGCTCGGCGTCAACGTCGCGCGGGTCAGGCTGTTCGTGGTGGTCGCGGCGACGATCGCGACCGCAGCGGCCGTCGCTGTCGCAGGGCTGATCGGCTTCGTCGGGATCATCGTTCCCCACACGATCCGCCTGCTCGTCGGTGGGAGCTACCGACTCCTGCTGCCGCTCTCGGTGATCGTGGGCGCGGGCTTCCTCGTCTTCGCGGACGTGATCGCCCGGACCGTGATGGCGCCTCAGGAGCTTCCGATCGGCGTCGTGACCGCGTTCTTCGGCGCGCCCTTCTTCGCAGTCGTGTTGCGCACGACGCGGCGGACCGCGTGACGGCGCTGGCGCTCGACCGCGTGTCGGTCACGCTCGGTGGCGCGCGCATTCTCGATGCACTCTCGTACGAGGTCGAGCCCGGCGAGTGGGTAGCCCTGATCGGCCCGAACGGGGCCGGGAAGACGACAGCGCTCCGGGCTGTGGCCGGTCTCGTTCCCTACGGCGGGCGCCTGCGGGTGTTCGACCACGATGCGGGTGCGATCGCCCGCAAGCAGCTCGCCCGCCAGGTCGCGCTCGTTCCGCAGGTACCACTCATCCCCGGGGACATCACGGTACGCGAGTACGTTCTGCTCGGGCGCACGCCTCACCTGGGCTACTTCGGTAGCGAGGGCCGCACGGACCTGCGCGCT
>VAXO01000007.1 GCA_005888435.1 Actinomycetota bacterium
CTACCACGTGTCGGACGAGGACGCCGTGCGGAACGCGATCCGCTTCGTCAAGGAAGCGGAGGCGGACGTCGTCAAGCTGGAGGGCGCCGGCCCGTCGCTGTCGCGCGTGAAGGCGATCGTCGCCGCCGGCATCGGCGTGATGGGCCACGTCGGGCTGACGCCACAGTCGGAGACGATCCTCGGAGGCTTCAAGACGCAGGGGAGAACTGCATCGAAGGCGCGGCAGCTGCTCGGGGACGCGCTCGCGCTCGAGGCAGCCGGCTGCTTCGCGGTCGTGCTCGAGGCGGTGCCGGTTCCCGTTGCGGCCCGGATCACCGAAGCGCTCACCGTGCCGACGATCGGCATCGGCGCCGGCGCCGCGTGCGACGGCCAGGTGCTCGTCTACCACGACCTGCTCGGGCTCACCGAGGGTCGCGCGCCGCGATTCGTCAAGCGTTACGCGAACCTCGCCGCGGAGATCCGGGCTGCGCTCGAGACATACGCGGACGAGGTGCGCGCCGGGGTTTACCCCGCGGAGGAACACACGTACTCGATGCCCGAGGACGAGCTCGAGGTGTTCTCGCGCTCAGCCGACGGCGTAGAGCACGCTCACCGCGACAGCTAGCGCCGCCGCGATTCCCGCCGTGAACGCTACGCCGGCGAGCGAGCGCGCCCAGGTCCAGCCGTGCACCGTCCGGACGCCGATCGCGAAGAGCGCCAGCGCCCAGACGACGAAGCCGTAAAAGATCCACGCCGTCGCAGCCCCTGTCCCGTGCCCGTCCGCGCCGCCGGTACGGAAGAGATCCCCGCCGTAGGCGGCGATGCGGACCGGCCAGTAGACGAGCAGGGCGAGCGCGATCGGCGCGGCCGCGAACGCGAGCACGTGCCGCGAGCGCCGAAAGCCCCCGCGGCTGCCGAGCTTCCGGAGCGCAACGTGCGAGACCTTTCCCAGGACGTAGTAGAGGAAGAAGCCGTACAGGCCGCCGGCGAGGAACGCCCAGACGGCCGCGAGGGTGCCGTCGAGCTCGAAGTCGTCGAGAAGGTGGCTGGCGACGCTGGTGGCGAGGATCCCCGAGATGCCCGCGAGCCAGACGAGGGCGCCGGCGACGTCCTGCCGCGCCTCGGCCGCCTCGTCCGAGTCGTCTCGCAGCGCGGCGAAGACCGAGCGCGGAGCCAGCAGCACGAGCAGTGCGCGCAGGAACCACGCCTTGTCGCTGTTTGCGCTGCTGCGCGATGGCGTCGCGTGCGACGCCGTCCTCAAGCGGCCGCCACTTGCGCCTTCGGCAGCACGTGACGCAGGAAGGCGCCGGTGAATGATCCCTCCACTTCCGCCACGTCTTCCGGCGCGCCGGTCGCGACGATCTCCCCACCGGCCTCCCCGCCCTCGGGCCCGAGGTCGACGATCCAGTCGGCCTGCTTGATCACGTCGAGGTTGTGCTCGATCACGAGCACGGTGTTGCCCGCGTCGACCAGCCGCTGCAGCACCTCGAGCAGCTTCTCGATGTCGGCGAAGTGCAGACCGGTCGTCGGCTCGTCGAGGATGTAGAGCGTCTTGCCGGTCGCGATCTTCGAGAGCTCCGCGGAGAGCTTCACGCGCTGCGCCTCGCCGCCCGACAGTGTCGTGGCCGGCTGGCCGAGCTTGATGTAGTCGAGCCCGACGTCGTGCAGCGTTTGCAGGCGGCGGCGGAGCTTCGGAATCTTCGCGAAGAACTGCAGCGCCTCCTCGACGGACATCTCGAGCACGTCGGCGATCGACTTTCCCTTGAACCGCACCTCGAGCGTCTCCCGGTTGTAGCGCGCGCCCTTGCACGTCTCGCACGGGACGTAGACGTCGGGCAGGAAGTGCATCTCGATCTTGATCTGCCCGTCGCCCTTGCACGTCTCGCAGCGCCCGCCGCGCACGTTGAACGAGAAGCGTCCCGGCTTGTAGCCGCGCACCTTCGCCTCCGGGGTCATCGAGTACAGCTCGCGGATGTGGTCGAAGAGCTTCGTGTACGTCGCCGGGTTCGAGCGTGGCGTGCGGCCGATCGGCGACTGGTCGATGTCGATCACCTTGTCGTAGCACTCGATGCCCTCGCAGCTCGCGTGGTCGCCGGGCTTCATGCGCATGCGGTGCAGCTTGTTGGCGAGCGCCTTGTAGACGATCTCGTTCACGAGCGTGGACTTGCCGGAACCCGATACGCCGGTGACGCAGACGAACTTCCCGATCGGGAACTCGACGTCGATGTCCTTCAGGTTGTGCATCGTCGCGCCACGCACCCAGAAGGAGCCGTTGTCCTCGGTGCGGCGCTCGGGCACGGCGATCTCGCGCGCGCGCGACAGGAATTGGCCCGTGATGGACGCCTTGTTCCGCTCGACCTTCGACGCCGGCCCTTCCGCAACGACGTGCCCGCCGTGCTCGCCGGCGCCCGGGCCCATGTCGACGACCCAGTCCGCCGAGCGCATCATCTGCTCGTCGTGCTCGACGACCAGCACGGTGTTCCCGAGCTCTCGGAGCCGCTCGAGCGTCCCGATCAGCTTGTCGTTGTCTCGCTGGTGTAGGCCGATCGACGGCTCGTCGAGAATGTAGAGCACGCCCACGAGCTGCGAGCCGATCTGCGTCGCGAGCCGCAGCCTTTGCGCCTCACCGCCAGAGAGCGTCGCAGACGCACGATCGAGCTGCAGATAGCCGACGCCGACGTTGTCGAGGAACGTCAGCCGCTCGCGGATCTCCTTGACGATTCGCGCCCCGATGAGCGTCTCGGTCTGGGTCAGCTCGAGCTCGTCGAGGAACTGCAGCGCCCGCGTCACGGACATCTGCGTGAATTCGTGGATGTTCTTGTCCCCCACGGTGACCGCAAGCACCTCGGGCTTCAGGCGCGCGCCCTTGCAGACCGGGCAGGGACGGAAAGACATGTACTCCTCGATCCGCTCTCGCTGCGTCGCGGAGTCGGTCTCGCGGTAGCGCCGCTCGAGGCTCGGGACGATGCCCTCGAAGGCGAGCATGTACGAGCGCCGCCGTCCCATCCGGTTGCGGTAGCTGACGTAGACGCGCTCGCCCTCGGTGCCGTACAGGAACAGGTCCTGCTCCTCGTCGGTGAGGCTCTCCCACGGTTCGTCGAGCGGGATCTCGTACCGATCGGCGATCGCCTGGATCACCGACTCGTAAAAGCCCGAGTTGCCCACGGCCCACGGCACGAGCGCGCCCTCCTCGATCGAGAGCGTCGGGTCTGGCACGAGCAGGTCGGGATCGATTTCCTGCTGCGCGCCGAGGCCCGTGCAGCGCGGGCACGCACCGTGCGGCGAGTTGAACGAGAAGATGCGCGGCTGCAGCTCCGGGAGCGAGACGCCGTGGTCGGGACACGCAAACCGCTCGCTGAACAGCAGCGACCGCGGTTTGTCCTCGTCCATGACGTCGATCGCGACGAGGCCTTCCGCGAGCTGCGCCGCTGTCTCCACCGACTGCGCCAGCCGCGTGCGGAGGTCCGGCTTCATCGTCAGGCGGTCGACAACCACCTCGATCGTGTGCTTGAACTTCTTGTCGAGTGGGATCTCCTCCTCGAGCAGGCGCTGCTCGCCGTCGACCTTTACCCGGGTGAAGCCCTCGTTGCGAAGCTCCTCGAAGACGTCCTTGTACTCGCCCTTGCGGTCGCGCACGACCGGCGCGTTGACCGTGAAGCGGGTGCGCTCCGGCAGCTGCAGGATCTGGTCGACGATCGACTCCTGGCTCTGGCCGGTGATCGGCTTTCCGCAGACCGGGCAGTGCGGGCGCCCCACGCGGGCGTAGAGCAGGCGCAGGTAGTCGTAGATCTCCGTGACCGTCCCGACCGTGGAGCGCGGGTTGCGCGACGTCGTCTTCTGGTCGATCGAGATCGCCGGCGAGAGCCCGTCGATCGAGTCGACGTCCGGCTTCTCCATCATCTGGAGGAACTGGCGCGCGTACGCGGAGAGGCTCTCCACGTAGCGCCGCTGGCCCTCGGCGTAGATCGTGTCGAACGCGAGCGACGACTTTCCGGAGCCCGAGAGGCCGGTGATGCAGATCAGCTTGTTCCGGGGCAGCCGGACGGTGACGTCTTTGAGGTTGTGCTCCCGGGCGCCGTGAACGACGAGCTCTTCAGAGGCCATAAGCGACCCAGTGTATCGGGGGTGGTCGGATCGAACAAGTGTTCGGTCAGGCCTCCGGAACCCGCTTCCACAGCGCGAATTAGGACATGGCCATCGTCACGCGCTGGTCACGCGCTGAGGCGCTCGACGAGGCCGTAGATGCGGCGCGGCTCCGGCACGTACTCGATCTCCAGATCGCCGGCGACGATCGTCCCGTAGCCCAGCAGGCGGCCGAGCAGGCCCTGCTCGATCTCGACCGCGCCGAGACGAGCGAGGCGGACTGCCGCCGCGCGCTTGCGCAGCGTGCCGTGCACGACGAACAGCTTCTCAGTCGTGAGCACGACGCGCGTCTGCTCCCAGTCCCAGACCGCGCGCACGGCGACGGCGGCGCCGATCACCTGCAGGGCGACGCCCGCGATCGACGCCGGCCAGCCAATGGCCATCAGCCCTATTCCGACCGCTGCGAGGCCGAGCGCGCGCGTGAACGGCAGCACCAGCACGACGGCGTGCCGGCGCTCGTCGAGGCAGACGCGTTCCCAGCCGGAGGTATCCATGCGTTTGCCGCTTTCGGCAAGCGGCGAAAAATCCCTGGTTATGGCTGAAACCGCGAAGCGAGTCACCCTGGCGACGCTGATCGTGATCGGACTGGTCGCCGCGACGCTCGCACTGTGGAAGCTCAAGCTCGTCATCGCGCTTCTCTTCTTCGGCGTCATCCTGGCGGCCGCGATGCGGCCGGGGATCGACGCGCTGGCGCGGCGCAGAATCCCGCGCGGGTTCGGACTCGCGATCCATTACGTGGTCTTGGCCGTCCTCGTCGGGCTACTGCTCTGGATTGCCGTCCCGCGCGCCGTCGACCAGGTGCAGAACGCGCTCGGCGGGACGACGAAGGCGCAGATCCACCACGAGGCGAAGCACTCGACGGGCTTCAAGCACGAGGTGCTCACGGCGATCGACAAGCGTCTGCGCGAGGTGCCGAAGGCGAGCGCGCTCGTCCATCCCGCGCTCGAGGTGACGCTGAAGGCTTTCGAGGTGGTGATCGGCATCTTCTTCGTGCTCGCGACGGCGGCGTACTGGATCTTCGAGCGCGAGCGCGCCATGGACTTCGTGGCCGCGCTTCTGCCGCGGCCAAAGCGCAAGAAGCTGCGCGACACCTGGAACCTGATCGACCTGAAGCTGGGTGCGTTCGTCCGCGGCGAGGCGGTGCTTGTCGTGCTGGTCGGGACACTGCTGACGTTCGCGTTCTGGGCGATCGGCCTGCCGTACTTCATCCTCATCGGCGCGTTCGCGGGGCTCGTGGAGATCGTGCCGGTGATCGGCCCTCTCGTGGCGGGCGCGCTGGCCGTCGGCGTCGGCCTGACCGTTTCGTGGCACACCGGGCTCGCCGCAGGTATCTGCGTGCTCGTCGTGCGGCTGCTAGAGGACTACCTGATCGTGCCGCGCGTCCTCGGCGACGCCACCGGGACGTCGCCGTTGCTCGTGCTCGTCTCCGTCACTGCGGTCGGGATCCTGTTCGGCGGGTTCGCGGTGATCCTCGCGGTGCCGCTGGTGGCCGTGCTCGTGACCGTGGTCGACGTCGTGGTGCGCGACAAGGATCCCGCGGAGGAAGAAGTCCCCGCCGTCCTCTTCCCTGCGAAGGAAGCCGAGAGCAGCTAGGCGGCGAGCGCCGAGGCGATTGCCGCCTCGAGGTCGCCGAGCCGAAACGGCTTCACGAGGTACGCCACCGGCTCGAGCGCCTTCGTGGCCCGGCTCGGCGGCTCGATGCTCGTGCAGATGATGGGAAGGCCCTCGAGCCGGCTTCGAAGCCTGGTGGCCGCAGCCAGGCCGTCCGCAGAGGCCGGCTCGAGGATCATCAGCTCGGGCGCGTCGTCGCTGGTCAGCTCGCCATGACCGACCGGGTCGTGCCCGGCCCTCCTGACGACCGCCGCGAGCAGGATCCTGACGTCCGGATGAGGCTCGTGAATCAGGATCCGTGCCATGCGCCTAGCTTCGGCGCCATGGGTAGCAAACGCGGCGGCGGGCGGGTATGAAAGCGGTATGAACGCAACGCGAGTCCTCGTGATCGACGACGACGGCGACATTCGCGGCCTCGTGGTCGAGCTTCTCCAGCGCGCGGGGCTCGAGGTCGACCAGGCGCCCGACGGGCGAGCCGGCCTGCGCGCCTTCCACCGGGCCCCCGCCGACCTCGTCGTCCTCGACGTCTCGATGCCGGAGATGGACGGCTGGGAGACTCTCGACCGCATTCGCGACCTCTCCGACGTGCCGGTGCTGATGCTCACGGCGCGCGGCGCCGAGCTCGAGCGGGTGCGCGGCCTGCAGGCCGGCGCCGACGACTACATGGTCAAGCCGTTCGGGCGGCAGGAGCTGATCGCGCGCGTCCAGGCGCTGCTTCGACGCGCTCGCGCGAACAGCGAGGACCGTCAGGAGACCTATGCCGACGATCAGGTGACGATCGACTTCGCGCAGCGCGCCGTCGCGTACGAGGAGCGCGACGTGTCCCTGACCCCCCTCGAGTTCAAGCTGCTCTCGGTGTTCGTGCGCCATCCGCGCCAGGTCCTCTCGCGCGATCAGCTGCTCGCCCTCGTCTGGGGTGACGCGTACGGCGTCTCGGGCGACCAGGTGAAGCTCTACGTGGGATACCTGCGCCGGAAGCTGGATCCGGATAAGCCCGACGCCGTCCCGATCGAGACCGTGCGCGGTTTCGGGTACCGCTACGACCCTCCGCGCTAGCGCGCGGCTGCCTACTTCGTGTCGCTGACGTTGAGCGGCGTCGCCGCGCTCGTGTTGCCTGCGGCGTCGGTCGCCGTGACCGTGTACGTCACCGCGATCGGCCCGTTCGGCTTGCCGGCCGTCGCTGCGACGTTGACCGAATAGGCGCCGGAGCCGTTGGCGGTGGTCGAATACGTGGCCGTTGGCGACGACCTCGTCACGGTGATCGAGGTGTTGGCCTCCGCCGACCCGGACACGACGTCCGCCGTCGCATTGTTGTTGTCCGTGTAGCTCGCCGACGGTGCGCCGGGGGCGACCGTGTCCTTCGTCACGGCGATGCTCGTCGCGTTGCCGACGTTGCCCGCGGCGTCAGTCGAGCTCGCGCTGATCGTGACCGTCCCGTCGCCGATCCCCGCGACGTTCACGCCGCTGATCGTGATCGTGCCGGCGCCGTTCGTGCCGGCTTGCGTAGTGGTGACGCTGTTGCCGCCGTTCGAGACCGTCAGCTTCACCGTGTCGGTGGTGAGCGAGTTGGCCGGCGGCGAGATCGACACCG
>VAXO01000050.1 GCA_005888435.1 Actinomycetota bacterium
AGCCCGGCTGCGCGGTGCTGGCCGCCGTCGACAACGGCACGCTCACGCTCGACCGGCTGCGCAGCTGGCGGAAGTTCCAGCGCGAGCTCGAGTCGATCGCCGCGCGCACAGATCTGCGGCTGCGTGCAGCCCGCAAGAAGCGGTGGAAGGAGCTCGCGGCCCACGCTCGCCAGCGGCCACGGCTGTAAAGGCTGGGGTCAGACCCCTGCGGGGTCAGACCCGCTCGCGCGAAGCGCCGTTCCTCTGTTCTAGGCCGCGTTGCGGCCTAGAACATCGACCGAGACGACCTGGCGGCCGTCGATGGTCGCATCGCCCACCGCGACGGTGCCACCGGCCTCGGCTTCGTCGATGACGCGCATGCCGATCGCCTTCGCCTCTTCAAAGTCGGATGCTTCCGCGACGAGCAACGTCGCGCCGCTCTCCAGCGTCACCTCGACGCGGTAGACTGGTCCGGCCGTCGGCTGCGGCGTGGTCTGCGCGCGCGCCTCGGCGAGCGCCATCTGCGTGATCGTGCCCTTCGGCTCGTGCACACGCTCGATCGCGCCCTTGATGTCGGAGCGCGCGGCCGTCACGAGGCGGATCGGGCCGTGTAGCGCCTCGCGGAGCCGCGTCAGATGCGACGCGTTGTCGGCGTCGGGCACGGCGACGACCGTGCAGTCGCCGTCGCGCTTGAGCGGGAGCGCGCAGTACATCTCGGCCGTCGCGCGCGGCAGCAGGAACGCAACCTCGTGGTCGATCGGGCAAGCGTCGAGATCGACGAACTCCTGGCCTTGCTGCGCGGCGAGCAGCCGGGTCAGCTCTCGCTCGGGCAGCCCGTAGTCGAGCAGTACCTCGCCGAGCCGGCGACCGCTGTCCGCTGCCTCGGCGAGCGCCCGGTTGACGGTCTCGAGGGGCATCAGCCCCGCGCGCACGACAAGGGTGCCGAGGGGATAACTCCGCATCTCGGCGGTGCTGTACGGGGGAATCGCCGGCGCCGCGGGCGCCGCCGCCGTAGTCGTCTCGAACAGGCTCATTGCCGCAGTGTCTCCAGGCCAAAGAGTCGTCAGCAGGGAGTCACTCGTCTACCCCCGAACGGGCTAACGCGTTTGAGTGATTCCCGCAGGCGGAAAGCCGGGATCGTGGAGCTGTACCAGGCCGAATGGTGCCCGCATTCGCACAAGGTGCGGCAGAAGTTGACGGAGCTGGGCCTCGATTTCTGGGCCCGGCAGGTCGCTGCCGACCCCGACGACCGGGCTCAGATGCGGCAGCACGTCGGGACGAACGAGATACCTGTGCTCGTGCCCGAGGACGGCGAACCGGTGTGCGGCGAGGACGACATCCTCGAGTACCTGTCGCGGTTCGACGTCGCGCCCGACGCCGAAGCGCATCGCGAGAAGGCGCGCGAAGAGGTCCCGACGTTCGCGGAGGTCGGGTCAGCCCAGAGCTGACGCCGACTTTCAGCCTCTCGAGGGAGGGCGGGCTCGCCCGCGCGACCGTCCTAAGGAAGGAGCTAGGAGAGGTCGCGGACTGCAGCTTCGAGAGCTTCGGCCGACAGCGCATCTTTGCGGACGAATGCGTGCGCCGCGCTGCCCGGGACGAGGGCCGCATAGTCGTCGCGACTCGAGGTGAGCACGACGACGGGCGGCTGTTCGAGGCGGGCCAGCCGCCTGGCGACCTCGAAACCGTCGAGGTCCGGCATGTGCACGTCCAGCAGGACGACTTCCGGGCGGAGCTCCTCCGCGAGGCGGACTGCGCCGTGCCCGTCCTCGGCCTCGCCGACGACGTCGAAGTCGCCGCTCTCGAGCAGCCCGCGGGCGCTGTCGCGGAACGGCTGGTAGTCGTCGACGATCAGCACCGTTTTCATCGGTGCAGGCCCCGCTTGGCCTGCGGCTCGGCAAACTCGACCGCGCTCGAGCGCTTCAGCGTCCTGAGCGTGTCCTCCGCCTCGTCGTCCGGCAGCTCGACGACGTAGAGGGAGGCGAGCTCCGGGTCGTTCTCGTCGGGGAAGAGTCGCACGGCGCCGGCGAGATCGAGGGTCGCGCCTTCGCGCAGCTTGAACTGGATCTTCACGCCTGCGCTCAGTCTGACGCGAGCAACGAGGCGATGTCGAGCAGGCCGGCGCCGAACTCGTCCGTAAAGCTCTTGCCGCCCATGTCGGTGACCTTCGCGGCGCGCGCGCGGAGGTGCTCCTTCGTGTCGGCAGGCGTCCAGTCCGGATGGCGCCCCGCGACGATCGCCGCCGCCGCAGCGACATGCGGCGTCGCCATAGACGTTCCGCTCCAGGACGCGTACCGCGTGTCCGGCCGGACCGACGACGCCGTCGTCGGCAACGTCGAGAGCACGTTCGAGCCCGGTGCGGCCAGGCCGATGTGGGCGCCCGTGTTCGAGAACGGCGAGCGCCGGTTCGTCTCCGCAACGGCACCGATTGCGAGGACGTGATCGTAGGCCGCCGGATACTCCACCGGGTTGCCGTGGTCGTGCTCGTTTCCCATTGCGGCCACGACGGTGACGCCGGCGCGCTCGAGCCGGTCGAACAGGAGCTGCTCGGCCTGCGACGACTGCGTCCCGCCGAGTGAGAGGTTGAGCACCTTCGCACCCGAGGTGGCGACGGCATTGAGCGCGCGGAGAAAACGCGAGCCGTCGACGTAGAAGTTTCCGGCCGTCGACTCGTCCGGAAACACCTTCCACATCGCCACGCGGCAGCGGGCGACGCCGACGACGCCCGCAAGGTCGTCGCTGCGCGCCCCGACGATGCCGCTGACGTGTGTCCCGTGGCCGACGATGTCCGTCGCCGTCGCGCCCTCGTGGTCGTAGGAGGAGACGACGCCCTGGAGATCCGGATGTGCCTCGTCGACGCCGGTGTCGCAGATCGCGACCGTCACCTCGCCGGCATCGGGCACGTCGGCGTCGAACCAGCGAATTGCGCGGAGGCCCCACTGCCGGTTGTGGCGCGGGTCGGCCGTCTCGACGGCCGAAAGCCAGCGCGCCGGGACGCGCTCGGCAAACGCGACCGCGGGCGATGACTCGACCGTGCGCAGCAGCTGCGGCGACACCTCGCGGTCGTCGAGCCACACGATCGTCAGGTCGCCGTCGACCGTTTCGACCGCGTGTGCACCCGCTTCCCGCTCGAGGTAGTCGAACGGCTCGCGCACGTCCTCATGCACGCGGACGACGATGCTGCCCGGGACGTATTCCAGCCGGCCGTGCGCCGGCGCGAGGAACGTGGGAACGTCGCTTTGGAGCGGCACGGCCATCCGCTGCAGCGGACGCTACCGGACGAGTGTCAGGAATCCGTGAGGCGCTCGCCGCTCTCGGAGTCGAAGAGGTGAGCCTCCTCGGGCCGTGGCCGCAGCGAGACGTGCTCGCCCTGCTGGGGCGCGTCCCGTACCTCGGTGCGCGCGACGAGACGCGTCTGCTCGCCTCTGATGTCCGCGCTGCAAAACACGTACGCGTCGGCGCCGATGTCCTCGACGACCTCGACGCGTCCACGGATGCCGTCACCTTCGTCGCCGATGTCGACGTGCTCGGGGCGGAAGCCCACGACCTTGCCGTTCGTCCCGAGGCCCAGCGCCTCGGCAGGCAGCAGGTTCATCGCCGGTGACCCGATGAAGCCCGCGACGAACAGGTTCGCCGGGCGCTCGTAGAGCTCGCGCGGCGGACCGACCTGCTGCAGCTTCGCCTCGTGGAGCACGGCGACGCGGTGCCCGAGGGTCATCGCCTCGGCCTGGTCGTGGGTGACGTAGACGGTGGTCACCCCGAAGTCGGCCTGAAGCGCGGCGATGTCCGCCCGCATCTGCACACGGAGCTTCGCGTCGAGGTTCGAGAGCGGCTCGTCCATCAGGAACACGCTCGGGACGCGCACGATCGCCCGTCCCATCGCGACGCGTTGCCGCTGCCCGCCGGAGAGCTGTGCAGGCTTGCGGTCGAGGTACTCCGTCAGGCCGAGCAGCTTCGCCACTTCCTTCACGCGCGCCTCGCGATCGCGCTTCGGCACCTTCGCGATCCGCAGCGGAAAGCCGATGTTCGCTGCAACCGTCAGGTACGGATAGAGCGCGTAGTTCTGGAACACCATCGCGACGTCCCTGGCCTTCGGCGGGTCGTCGCTGACATCACGGTCACCGATGAAGACGGCGCCGGCGTCGACCTCCTCCAGCCCCGCGAGCATGCGCAGCGCGGTGGTCTTGCCCGAGCCCGACGGCCCGACGAGGACCATGAACTCGCCGTCCGCGATGTCGAGGTCGAGCGCCTCGACGGCGGGAGCGTCGTTGCCCGGATAGACACGTGTTGCTCCGACGTAACGAACCTCAGCCAACCCGCACCTCCTCGAACTCTGCTCGCAGCCGCCGCTGTGCTTCGGGGCCGGCGTCGAGCCCGTCCAGCCCGAGCAGCGCGGCACCGACGATGGCGGCAGACGCCGTCGGCCGCACCGTCACGTTCGGCGCCGCCTCTCGCAGGCCCCGCTCGATTGCGGCGAGGAGATCGCCGTCGGCGTCCTGGAGCACCCCGCCGCCGAGGAGCACCTCCACCGAGTCGTTCGCCAAACCGAGGCGCTTGAGCGCGACCCGAGCAAGCGCGACGACCTCCGCTGCGAGGCGCTGCACGATCTCCGCCGCGACGGCATCGTCAGCCGACTCTGCCAGCACCACTGGTGCGAGCTCGATCACGCGGCGTTGCGCGATCTGCCCGAAGTGGATCGCCTGGGCCAGCTGGCTCGGCGCCTCGAGCCCGAAGTGTGCGGGAACGGCGTGCTCGAGGCTCGTCCGCGGCCCGCGTCCGTCCTCGCTGCGCGCAGCGGCGAACACGGCAGCGAGGCCGAGGTCGTAGCCGCCGCCCCAGTCCCCGGTGATCTCACCGAGCGCCGGAAAGCGCGCGTGGCGGCCGTCGGGCGAGACGCCGACGCAGTTGATGCCGGCGCCGCACGTAACCGCGACGCCCCACCCACGCTCCGTGCCGGCGCGCAGAACCGCGAACGTGTCGTTGTCGACGTTGACGCGCCGCGCCCAGCCGCGTGCCTCGACCGCCTCGCGCACCGCCTGCTCCTCCGGGGGGAAGTCGACACCGGCGAGCAGCAGCGTCGCAATCTCCGCCACCTTCCCGTCGTGCCCACCGATCGCGTCGGTGAGCAGACGGTCGAGCACGTCGAGGCAGCCGTCGACGCCGAGGTGCTGCGGCGAGCTGAGCGGCCCGCGGGCGAGCGCGAGCAGCGACCCGTCGGCACCGACGAGAGCGAGGTCGGTCTTCGAGTTGCCGCCGTCGACGGCGAGTACCGCGGCACGGCTCATACGCGCGTCCCGGTGTCGAACTGCGGCAGGTGCTGCGCGTCCGCCTCGAGCAGGCGCTCGACGAGCTCGGCGGAGACGGCATCCTGCGCGATCAGCGGATGTGCCAGGAGCGCCTTGTGCACGAGCGCGCGGTCGCCGGACACGGCCGCCTGCGCTGCGAGCCGCTCGTACGCGGCGACGTGCTGCATCAGGCCCAGCAGCTCCGGAGCGACAGCCGGTTGCGGGAGTGCGCGCGCACCGTCGCGGTCGACGCGAGCCGGCACCTCGACGACGTCGTCCGCCGCCATGCCCTTCACCGTGCCGTCGTTGCGGATGTCGACCACGTGCACGGCGCCGTCCCCGGTCGCGAGCGAGCCGACGAGGCCGATCGCAGCCTCGCTGTAGAACGCGCCGCCGCGCTGCTCGAGCAGAGCCGGCTTCTCGGTCAGGTTGGGATCGCGATAGAGCTCGAGGAGGCCGCGCTCGATCTCCGCCACGGTCGCGGCGCGCGGCACGCCGTCGAGTTGCTCGGCGAGCACCTTGTCGTGCTCGTAGAAATAGTGCAGGTAGTACGACGGCAGCACGCCGAGCTGGTCGAGCAGACCGCGGCGCAGGCCGACCTCCTGCGCGAGCTCGTCGCCGTGCGACGCGAGGAGCTCCGGCAGCACGTCCTGCCCGTCGACCCGCACGAAGCGCACCCACGAGAGATGGTTGAGCCCAACCTGGTCGACCTGCACGCGCTCTGGCTCGACGTCCAGGAGTCGAGCGATCGTCCGCTGCGTCGTGATCGCGACGTTGCACAGCCCCACGGCACGATGGCCCTCGTCGAGCAGCGAGCGAGTGACGATCCCGACCGGGTTCGTGAAATCGACGATCCAGGCGCCGTCCGCGGCGCGCTCGCGCACGCTCTCCGCGATCTCGAGCACCACGGGCACCGTGCGCAGCGCCTTGCCAAGGCCGCCCGCGCCGGTCGTCTCCTGCCCGATGCAGCCGCAGGCGAGGGGCACGGTCTCGTCGGAAAGCCGCGCCTCCTGCCCGCCGACGCGGATCTGGATGAGCACGAAGTCGGCGCCGTCGAGCGCGCGGTCGAGGTCGTCGGTGATCTCGAGCAAGCCGTCGTAGCCCTGGCGCGCGAGCATGCGCGCGGCAAGGCCGCCGACGACCTCGCGCCGCTCCATGTCGATGTCGTGCAGCACGAGCTCGCGCACGTCGATGCGGTCGCGCTCGCGCGAGAGACCGGAGACGAGCTCGGGCGTGTACGTCGAGCCGCCTCCGACGACGGCGATTTTCATCCTTTGACCCCCGTCAGCGTCACGCCCTCGACGAACGCCTTCTGCGCGAGGAAGAAGAGGATGATCACGGGCATCATCACCAGCAGCGTGGCCGCCATCGTCAGGTTCCACTGCACCTGGTGCAGCGAGCGGAACTCCGAGAGGCCGATCTGCAGCACCCAGTGGCTCGGGTTCTCACGCAGGTAGAGCAGCGGCAGGAAGAAGTCGTTGAAGGTGTAGAGGAAGGAGAAGAGGGCGACCGCCGCGATCGCCGGCTTCGCCAGGCGGAGCACGACCGTGCCGAGGATGCGCAGCTCGCCGCAGCCGTCGACGCGCGCGGCGTCGAGGTACTCCTCCGGGATCGTCAGGAAGAACTGGCGCAGCAGGAAGATCGAAAACGCGTCGCCGAACCAGTTCGGGATGATCAACGGCCCGAGGTTGCCCACGAGATGCAGCTTCGCCCACATCACGTAGAGCGGCACCACGGAGACGACCGGCGGCAGCATCAGCGCGATCAGGACGGTCGCAAAAGCGAGATCCCGCCCCCGCCAGCGGATGCGCGAGAGCGCGTACGCGACGGGGATGCTCGAACAGAGCACGCCGAGCGTCGCGAGCACCGAGTAGATGAACGTGTTGATCGCCCAGCGCCAGATCGGCGCCTCGCGGAAGACGTCGATGTAGTTCCCCCAGCGGAACGGGCTCGGCCAGAGGTGCGACGAGAGCGCTTGCTCGTTCGTCATCAGCGACGTCAGGACGATGAAGATGAACGGCGCCAGGAACATGATCGCCACGACGATCAGCAGGGAGTGGTCGGCAACCGCGACGAGGATGCGCTTGCGGCGCACAGCCCACGGCGGCTTGCGCCGGACGAGCGTTCCCGCGGCGACCGGAACGCTGGCGGTGCTCACTTGACGGCCCCCGCGTAATGGACCCAGCGGCGCGAGTTCCGGATGATCAGGACCGTGACGGTGAAGGCGACGATGAGCAGGAGCACCGACAACGCCGACGCGTAGCCCATGTTGAAGAACCTGAACCCGTGCTGGTACAGCAACACGGGATAGAAGAGCGTCGAGCCCTCCGGGTAGCCGAGGTTGTTGACGGTCTGGTCTCCTGCCTGTGACGCCTGCCCAGAGGCGATGTTCGCGGCGACGTAGGCCTGCGTGAAGTACTGCATGGCGGCGATCACGCTGATCACCACCGAGAAGAGGATCACCGGGCTGATCGTCGGGAGCGTCACCCAGCGCATGCGCTGGAAAGGCCCTGCGCCGTCGAGCTCGGCGGACTCGTACAGCTGCTGTGGCGCGTCGAGGATCGCCGCGAGGAAGATGATCATCAGGTTCCCGACGCCCCAGATGCTGAGCAGCGTCAGCGAGGGCTTCGACCACTGGGGCGACTGGAACCAGAGCGGTCCGTTGATGCCGAGATGGCCGAGGATGACGTTCACCGGCCCGGTTGCCGGGTTCAGGAGGTAGACGAACGCCATCGTCGCCGCGACCGGCGGTGCGAGCGCCGGGAGATAGAAGATCGTTCGGAAGAAGCCGACGCCGCGCCGGGCGCGCGCCACCATCATCGCGACGCCGAACGCGAACAGCACCTGCAGCGGGACCATGATCAGGATCAACCAGAGCGTGTTCCTTACCGCCGGCCCGACCTGGGGGTCCTGCGTGAACAGATAGTGGTAGTTCGCCCAGCCGATCCACTTCGGCGACGACAACAGGTCGTAGTGCGTGAACGACAGATAGACGCTCATCACGAGCGGGTAGCCGAAGAACAGGCAGAACCCGACCAGCCAGGGGGACATCAGCAGCAGGACGAGGCGGCGGCGGCGCCAGGCCGCCCGCCGCCTCGCCCGCCGGCGCTCTTGCGTGAAAGCGCCGGCAGTTATTGCAGCCTCTGTCACGGCACCCCGCCGGCCTGGGCCTGCTTCAACTGCGCGTCGATCTGCTTGTCGAGCTTCTGCAACCCGGCGTGCAGGTCGCCGGCGTGGCCGGCCTGCCACTTGACGGCGAACGCCTGAATCAGCGTCCCGTAGGCGTTGCCCGCAGCCGTGATCGGCGTCGTCTTCGAGTTGGGGTTCTTGAAGATCGTCAGGAACGTCTTGAAGTGCGCGTCCGGCTTGATCTCCTTCGAAGTCAGCGACTGCTTCGTCGTCGGCACGTTCCGGATCGCGTTCGAGAAGAGTGCGAGCGGATGGGCGTTGAACGTCAGGTACTTGAGCAGCGCCCATGCCTGGTCCTTGTGCTTCACGCCCTTCGGGATCCCGATGATCGTCCCGTTGACGTACCCGGCCCCGTAGAGGCTCGGTTTCGCGTCGTCCACCGGAGCCGGAGCGGTGGCGTAGCTGAGCTCCGGATGCTCGGCCTGGATGAACGCGACACGCCACTCGCCGTCGATCATCATGCCGAGCTTGCCGATCTCGAAGGCATGTGACGCAGAGAACTCGTCGGCCGCACCCGCATCGAACTTCTGCAGGTTCTTGTAGCCGTACCAGTCGACGAGACTCTTCTGCCACCTGAGCAGCCGCGACCAGGCCGGGTCCTTCGAGAGCGAGGAGTGGCCGCCCGCGTCGGTGTACTTCGCTCCGTACAACGGCGCGTACGCACTGAGGTCAGGTGCGTTGCCGGCGTAGAACCCGAGGAACGGGTTGTAGCCGACAACCTTCAACGAGCCGCCCTTTCCCCGCTTCGTCAGCTTCTTCGCGTCTGCCGTCAGCTGGGACATCGTCTTCGGCGGGGACTTGATGCCCGCCGCCGCAAACATCTTCTTGTTGTAGTAGAGGCCGTAGACGTCCGCGAGGAGCGGCAGCGCGCACCGCTTCCCGTTGTACTGGGTGTAGTACTGCGACGTCTTCGGGAAGACGTTCACGTCGAGGTGGTCCTTCGACAGGAACGGCTTCAGGTCGACCCACGCTCCTGACTTGCAGTAGCTCCCGACGTTCGCCGACGTGAACGAGCTGACGACGTCGGGGACGTTGCCGCTCCGGATGGCGGCGGTGATCTTGTCGTCGTTGATCCCGCCGACGACCTTGACGTTCACGTCCGGGTGATTCTTGTCGTACTCCGCGATGATGCTCTTGAACGCCTTGAGCTCGCGGGCGCTCCAACCGACCCAGATCGTGATGGTGTCGGCCTTCGTCCCGGCGTGAGCCGCGCTTCTGGCGGTCCCACCGGCGACGGCTGCCAGGATTGCGACCAGCGCAACCGCAGCGATCACTCCCCGTCTCATCCGTGCCCTCCTTTGGTCCGTGAGTCTCGTCGACTCCGGATCGCTTCTCCAGCAGTGCCGGATCTCGTAAAGGTTCCGAACGAGGACTCTACGACTGTCTGAAAATCGAGTCAAGTTGCCTTGATTTCTCGACTTTGGCGTTAATCTTCCTCACGAGATGGACCTCACGCGCGCAACCCCGCCGCTGCTCAAGCACCTCAACGAGCGCACTGTTCTCGAGGCGATCCGGGCCGACGCGCCCATCTCGCGTGCGGAGATCTCGCGCCGCGTCGGCATCTCGAAGCCGACGGTGTCCCTTGCACTGCGCTCGCTCGAGCAGGCCGGCCTCGTGCGCGAGGCGACGGACGGGCCCGACGGGCCGAGCTACGGCGCCGTCTTCTTCGAGCCGGTCCCCGGCGCCGCGTTCGTGCTCGGGCTCGATCTCGGCTCGCGCTTCCTCCGCGGCGCCGTCGCGGACCTCGCAGGCCGGATCCGCGCGCGGCAGGACGTCGAGCTGCGCGGCGCCGACGCCGACGGCGCACTCGACGCCATTGCGACGCTGCACGCGTCGCTGATCGATGCCGCTGCGCTGCCGGTCGAGCGCATCGACGGGGCCGTGCTGGGGATCCCGGGTGTGGTCGAGCCGTCAAGCGAGACGCTGCGCCTCACGCAACCGCATATCGCAGGGCTCGAAGGGCGAGCGTTCGGCGCCGAGGTGCAGGAACGCGTCGGCGTACCGGTGACGCTCGACAACGACGTCAACCTGGCCGCGGTCGGCGAACGGTGGGCGGGCGTCGCACGCGGGATCGAGGACTTCGCCTTTCTGTCGGTCGGAACCGGCACAGGACTGGGGCTCGTGCTCGGCGGCGAGCTGCACCGCGGAACGCACGGCGCAGCCGGCGAGATCGACTGGGCGCTCGCAGGCTCCGGCGAGGAGCTCGACCCGTCGGCGGAAGGGGTGTCTGCGCTTGCGACGGAGGTGTCGTGGCCCGGCGGCGTCGACGGCTCGACGCCGCCCTACGACGCACGGAACATCTTCACCGCCGCGCGCCGCGGCGATCAGCTTGCACGTTCGGTCGTCGACGTGATCGCACGGCGGATCGCCGCGCACATCGCTCCTATCGCCGCCGTCGCCGATCCGGAGCTTGTCGTGCTCGGCGGCGGGCTCGGAATGAACGGCGACCTCCTGCTCGAGCCCGTGCGCGAGCTACTGCGCGAGTGGCTGCCCTATCCCCCGCGTGTCGAGATCTCGAGCCTTGGCGAGAGCGCCGTCCTGATGGGTGCGGTCGCGACGGGGCTGCAATCCGCACTCGACAACGTTTTCGTCAATCGGCCGAGCGCGCTAGGCTCCGCACCATGAAAGGTGCGTCGAAGCCGAAGAAGGGCGCGAAGAAGGCGCCGCAGAAGTCGCTGAAGGAACGGCGCGCGGAGAAGAAGGCCGCAGCCGACAAGAAGTTCACCTCGGGCTACTAGGCGACGAGACTGAGATCCTCGTAGACGGCCCGTAAGGCGGGCTCGTCCGAGACGAAGGCGTCTACGACCCTGGGGTCGAACTGACGACCGCTCTGCGCGACGATCTCGTCGACCGCATCGGACCAGCTCAACGCCGAGCGGTAGGGCCGGTCGCTCGTCATCGCGTCCAGCGCGTCCGCGACCGCGAAAATGCGTGCGGCCAGTGGGATCTGCTGGCCGCTGAGACCTTCGGGATAGCCTGCGCCGTCCCAGCGCTCATGATGGTGGCGCACGACGCTGAGGCCGCCGCCCTGCATCAGCGCGACGTCGCGCAGGATCTGCGCGCCGGCGGCGGGGTGCTCGCGCACGAGCAACTCCTCTTCGTGGGTGAGCGGGCCCGGCTTGAGGAGGATGTGGTCGGCGACGCCGATCTTGCCGACGTCGTGTAGCAGGAACCCGTACTCGAGGCTCGGATCGTCGAGCAGCGTCGCGTCGACCGCCGCCGCGAGCCCCAGCGCATAGCGCCGCACGCGCTGTGCGTGCAGGCCCGTGCCGCGATCGCGCACGTCGACGGCCTCGGCGAGGGCAGTGGTGGTCTGACGGTAGGCGTCCTGGAGCAGCCGGCGCTGGTGGCGCTCCGCCCGCGCGATGGTCGCGAGGTCCCGCGCGTACGTGAGCAGCTGGCCTTCCTCCACGGCCGACGGGCCGGCGACGAACTCGCGCTTCTCCACCACGCGGTCGATCAGCGCCAGCAGGTCGAGCGGGCTGAAAGGCTTTCGCGCCACCGCCCTCGCGCCGGCGAGGCGGGCCGTGGTCTCGCTGACCTGCTCGCCGGTCACAAGGATCACCGCTGCCTCACATCCCTTGCGCATGAGGTCGGCGCAGAACGAGAGACCGTCGAGCCCCGGCAGGTTGACGTCGAGCAGCATCAGCTCCGGCCGCCACACGCGGATCACGTCGAGCGCCTCCTCTGCGGAGCCGGCCTCGCGCACGTCGAAGTCGTCGCGCGGAAGCGTGGCGCGGAGCAAGGATCGCAGCGGGACGTCGTCGTCAACGATCAGAACACGGAGGAGAGGGCCGATGTTGATTGCTCCTTCTGGCGTGGTGTCCGTCGACGAGAAAGGGGCGCGCCGCCGTGAAATCTTGTGCGCGCCCTTCCTGACTCACTCGAACGAGGGATCTTCAGCGGCCATGTTGTCCGGATGGTTGACAAACGATTGCGAAACCCGCATGTCCAGGGAGGCGACGCGTTCACCCGGCCTCCCCAATGATCAAGTCCGCATACCTCACCGGCGCCCGTCCCGTCGTCGGGACGCTGGGGGCGTGCGGCCTGATGCTGTTGGCGTGCAGCTGGTTCGTGCTCGCGCCGGGGCATATGGGCACGACACGGGACGTCGGCGCGCCCGCACCGGTGTGGGTCGACGGCGCCACGAGTGAGGCCGCGCCGGCGCATCACCCTCTGCCGAGAGCGATACGCGCGCGCGCGAGCCACCCACGGGCCGTGAAGGCCGAGCACAACCCGGCCGCACGCACGTCACTGCCGCCGCGGCGCACCAGGACACCGGAGCCGATGGCAGCGAGCGCGCCGCCCCCCGCGACCGCGCCGGCTGTTCAGTCTCCCGCAGCCGCGCCATCCACGGCACCCCCGCCGGCGACCGAGCCAGCCGCAGTCATGCCGACGGCGTCGGCGCCCGTGGGCGATCTCCCACAGGTGACCCTTCCGGCCGTCTCGATTCCGTCGGTGCCGGCCGTCTCGGTCCCTGACCTCGGAACGACGATCAGCCCGCCCGGACTCCCGTGAGCGCGCTCGCTGCGGCATCACCACAGACCGACGTCGGCGCCGAGGCGTACGCGGCTCGGCTGTACGAGCAACACCGCCGCGCGGTATTCCTGCTTTGTTACAAGCAGCTGCGCCGGCGCGAGGACGCCGACGACGCCGTGCAGACGACGTTCGTCTACGCGCTGCTCAGCCTCCGCCGCGGCGTCGTCCCCGAGCTGGAGCTGCCGTGGCTGTTCACGATTGCGCGCAACGTCTGCTCAACGCGGCGGCGTGCGGGCATGCGGCGCGGCGCGCACGAGTCGGCTCAGGATCTCGACGACGTTCAGGACCGGCTCGCCTCGCCCGAGCCTTTCGACGCGGCGACGACCGAGGACTTCGCCGAGGTGCTGCGCGCCATCCCCGAGAACCAGCGCCGCGCTTTGCTGCTCCGTGAGTGGCGCGGCCTGTCCTATGAGGAGATCGGCTCCGAACTGGGGCTCTCGCAGGCCGCCACCGAGACCTTGCTCTTCCGTGCGCGGCGGAACGTCGCGCAGCGACTCGGCGAGCGCACCGGTCTGCGAGCGGCGCTGCACGGCCTTCCATTCCTCTCCGTCCTCCGCGGCCTCCTGCGGTCGGCGGCCGCAAAGACGGTCGCCGCCGGTGCCTGCGCGGCGCTTACGGTCGCGGCCCTCCCTGCCTCGCGCGAACAGACGGCGGTCGGCGCGCCGCCACGGGAGCCCCGGACTGTCGAGGTTGTAGGGCCTCGGCAGGCGCGGTCGTTGCCCGCACCGATCCATCGCCGGCTCCTCGTTGCCCCGCCGGCACGTAACGACGCCGGCTCACCTCCCAAGGCACAACACGGCGCTCCCCCCGCGCGGCACGCGAAGGTTGCCGCTGCCGAGGCTTCGGACCTCCCCGTTCCGAAGGCCCCCGAGCCCGCCAGCCCCTCTGCGCCAACGCCGCCGCCGAGCGACACTTCGCCGCCCGCGCCTCCGCCGCAAGTCGGAAGCGTGGCCGAGACGGCGTCAGAAGTCGGCGGGTCGCTCGGTCTGCCGGAAGTCGCGGTACCGCAGGTGCAGGCGCCCACAGTGACGGTGCCGCTACCCCAGGCACCGACCGTCCCGACGGTCCAGCTTCCTTAGTTTCGGCGCCGCAAGTTTTCGCGCCCTGCGGCCCCTTTCCAGATACCCGAGAAAGACGTCGCCGGTCGCGGCCGCTCGAGCCGCAGCCGAGCTCCTCTCCCTACGCGGCCGGCGGCGTCCTACCTCCTTCCTCGCAAAGCTCGCTTTTGGGTCGCCGCTTCGCGGGGAACGTGCGCGGGCTGAGCCCGCGCACTCTTACTGGGTTGGCGCTTGGCGGAGGAGTGGTCCGCGTTCGTTCGGGCTCCGGCCCCTAGCGCTCAGGCGTCGTTGTTGCTTACGTCGTTTCCGCTCGCATCGACGCGCAGCTGGAAGTGCGTCTCGAGGATGCCGGGGCCGCCGTTCTCGCGGATGATGTTGTCCTTCAGCAGGAGCGTGCCGGCGCCGCCGTCCTGGCCTCCGGCCAGCACGATCCCGGCCCGCTTCGGCGGACTGCGCTGGAGCGCATTGCGGACGATCGTGTTGCCGGCGATCTCCAGGTCTGTCGCGAGCACGTCGGGCCCTTCGTTCGGCTCGAGCTCCAGGAGGATTCCCGGGCCTGCGTTGTCCTGGATCGTGTTGCCGACGATGTGCAGGTCGGAGGCCGGCCGGTCGCGCGTGTCCGGCTCGACGTCGATGCCGGCCGCCGGCTGGCCGGGCGGGGCATCGCGGACTCCCTCGATCGTGTTCCGTTCGATGCGCAGGCCGATCGCGCCAGTGACCGAGATCGCGTTGCGCGCGGCCCCGCCGAGCGTCGAGTCGAGCACTGAGATGTCCCCGGAATAGGAGTTGCCGTTCGCTCGTCCGCTGATCGTGACGTCGTCCTTCGGCACGCCCGCGATGTCGAGGTGGCTCAGCGTGACGTCGTGGCCGAAGACGGCGACGCCGTACATCGCCGGGAGCCCGGCCGGCACGACGATGCGCAGGTTGCTGATCGTCACATCCACCGGCGCGGGTTGCTTCGGGCCGGAGCGGTTGACGAAGAAGACCGCGTCCGACGCGATGGGGTCGCCGTCGGTCGAGCGGAGCCGGATCGGGCCGAGCCCGAGCGCAACGATGCAGGCGCCGTCCGACGTGATCGTCGTGTGGTCGTGCGACACCCAGAGGCCGCGCGTCGCGTAGCACGCCCCGCCGGGGAGCTTCGGCAGGAAGATCGTGCCGCCGCCGCGGTCGAGCCGCGCCTGCAGCCAGGCCGTGTCGTCGCCGGTGCTCGCCGGCGCGACCGAGCGCTGCATCGCCGGCCGACGCTGCGCGCGGCCGGCCCGTCGGAGCACGGCTCGGCCGCGGTTTCCGGCGAGGACGTTTCCGCTCAGCGCGACTTCGCCCTTCCCTGCGATCACGATGCCGCCGCCGGCGTTGCGCAGGATCCGGTTGCCCGCGACCTCGATCCCCTTTGCCAGCAGCACCACGCCGTTCGGCGGTGCGAGGTCGACGAACACTCCCGACCCTCGAGCGTCCGCGATCGTGTTGCGCACGACGTGCGTGTCGAGCACCGGCTGCCCCCGGTCGGCTGCCTTGATGTGGATGCCGGTCCCGCCCGCGCGTGTGACGGTGTTCCCCTCGACACGCAGGCCGACCGGTCCGTAGGCCAGTACCGCGTCGCGCTGCGCGCCGCGCAGCGTGCTGTCCGTCAGGGAGACACGGATGATTGGGCTGCCCGCGCCCACGGCGCCCGACCCGATCAGCACGTCGTTCAGCGGCGCGCCGTCGATCGTCAGGCCGCTGAGCGAAACCTCGTGGCCGCCCACGGAGACGCCGTACATCCTCTTCGCTCTCGGCACGCTGATTCGCAGGCCGCTGATGCTGATCCGCGCCGGGACGGGCGCACGAATGGTCGAGTGGGTGATGTAGAAGACAGCGTTGGCGAAGTGCGGCTTCGGCGCCGTCGGGTCAAGCCGCGCCGGGCCGAAACCGAGCGCAACGATGCAGCCGCCGTCGGAGGTGATCGTCGTGTCGTCGCGCGAGAGCCAGAGCCCGCGCGTCGCGTAGCACTGTCCACCCGGCAGCTTCGGGAGGAAAACGGCGCCGCCGGCATCGAGCTTCGCCTGCAGCGCGTCGGTGTCGTCGCGCACGGCCCCGCCCGCTGACGAGCCGACGCCGAGAAACGCGAGAGCGACCAGCGTCAGCACAAACGTACGACCCCTCATCAGGACTGCGCATCGTAGCCGCGCGAATCCCTCGATCTGGCGTCGATTCGGCACGTGCACGGGCCTACGCTGGGTGCAGCAGTCGGCCTGCGGCCCGATCCCCCTTGTCAGCAATGGACCGCGCCCGTCGCATACCACTCCTTTTCGCCGTCGTCGCCGGCGTGCTCGCCCTGGGCGGGCCTGCCTCGCAGGCCGCCCCGGCCAAGAAACCGACGTCAGAGACGGTGCCGGGCGACGTGCTCGTCGGATTTCAGAGCGACGTCCCCGCCGCCGAGCAGCAGAAGATCCTGAAGAGCGTCGGGGCCGACGAGAAGAAGAGCTGGAAGAAGATCCACGGCTCGCTCGCGCACCTCGCGTCGGGCGACGTCGACACCGCGATCGCGACGCTGAGCAAGGACCCGCGCGTGCGCTACGCCGAGCCGAACTCCGTGATCACGATCGACTCGCTGCCGAACGATCCGTCGTTCGGCAATACGTGGGGCCTGAACAACACGGGCCAGACGATCAACGGCTCCCGCGGCACTCCCGACGCCGACATCGATGCGCCCGAGGCGTGGAACGTCACCACGGGCAGCTCGAACGTGACGGTCGCGGTGATCGACACCGGCGTCGACTGGTCTCATCCCGATCTGAGCTCGCAAATCTGGATCAACCCCGGCGAGAACTGCAGCGGTTGTCGCAACGACGGTATCGACAACGACCACAACGGCCTCCTCGACGACTGGCACGGGTGGGACTTTGCGAACAACGACAACAACCCGACGGACGACCACGGGCACGGAACGCATGTCGCGGGCACGATCGGCGCGGCCGGCAACAACGGCATCGGCGTCGCCGGCGTCAACTGGAACGTGAGGATCATGCCGGTCAAGTTCCTGAACGCGCAGGGCTCCGGGACCGATGCGAACGCGGTCAGCGCCGTCCTCTACGCGGCGCAGAACGGCGCCGACGTCATGAACAACTCGTGGGCGGACAACGTCTACTCGCAAGCGCTCGCCGATGCGATCAACGTCGCCGACCAGCACAACTCGCTCTTCGTCGCCGCCGCAGGGAACAACGGGACCGACAACGACTCGTCGCCGACGTATCCCGCGTCGTACGACATACCGAACGTGGTCGCCGTGGCGGCGACCGACAACACCGACAATCGCGCGTTCTTCTCGAACGTCGGCCGGCGCTCCGTCGACCTCGGCGCGCCCGGCGTGGACGTCTACTCCACCTGGCCGGGCGGGGGCTACCAGTACCTGAGCGGGACGTCGATGGCCACGCCGCACGTCACAGGTGCGGCAGCCCTCGCGAAGGCGGCGTTCCCGTCGGCGAGCGCAGTCGGTCTGAAGGCGCTCCTGCTCGCGACAGTCGATCCGAAACCGGCCCTGGCGAACACGACGAGCAGCGGCGGACGGCTCAACATCGGCAACGCGGTGGCTTGCAACGCCACACCGCAGGTATGGATCGACGCCCCGGGTCCCGGCTTCCAGGTCGACGTCGGGACACCGGTGTCGTTCTCCGCCATTGCCGCGAACTGCGCCAACCCGGCCGGCGTGACGGTCTCCGCGACGGCGAACGGCACGCCCGTCTCGCTGACTGCGCGCGGAGACGGCCTTTACACGGGGACGTTCACGCCGACGGCCGGCGGCGCCGTGACGTTCTCCGTCACGGCGAGCAACGGCACGACGTCCGCGACGCGGAGCGTCACCGGGGGCGTCCGCACGTCGCTGTCCATCTCACCCGGCGGCGCACCGGTCACGGTCATGTCCGTGGCCGGGGAGTCGATCCCGCTCAAGTTCAACGGCACGGCCGGCGAGCGCGTCAGCGTGGCGCTGACGAACGTCACGATGCTGATCGCGCAGGTCTCGATCCAGTCACCGAGCGGCGCGTCGGTGTCGAGCAGCTACGCGGGCTCCGGCGGCGGCTTCGTCGACACGACGACCTTGTCCACGACAGGCGCCTACACGATCAATGTCGCGCCGCTTGCAGGGTCGACCGGCTCGATGACGCTGCAGCTCTACGACGTTCCGCCGGACGCGTCTGCGAGTGCGACGCCGGGCGGCTCCCCGGTATCGATCTCGACGAGCGCGCCGGGACAGAACGCGCGCGTGACGCTCGGCGGCACGGCCGGCCAGCGAATCAGCGTGAACGTCACGAACGCGACCTTCCCGTTCGCGCTCCTGTCGATCCTGAAGCCCGACGGAAGCGCACTCGGCAACAACCGGTTCATCGGCCCCGGAACCACGTTCCTCGACACGACCTCGCTGCCGACCGCGGGCACCTACACCATCGCCGTCGACCCGAACGGGGCCTCGACCGGCACGGCGACGCTGCAGGTCTACGACGTTCCGCCCGACGCCGGCGGGCCGATCACGCCCGGCGGCGCCCCGGTGACCATGGCGACGACAGTGCCGGGGCAGAACGGCCGGCTGACATTCGCGGGAACGGCCGGGCAGCGCGTGAGCCTCAAGATCTCCAACGTCACCTACTCGGCGGCGACGGCGCAGCTGCTCGACCCGAGCGGGAACGCCGTGGGTGGCAGCGTGCTCTTCGGGACGGGCGGCGGCTTCGTCGATACGCGCACGCTGCCGAGCACGGGCACGTACTCGCTCACCGTCGACCCGCCGAACATGACGACCGGACAGGCGATCTTCACGGTCTACAACGTCCCGCCCGACGTCACAGGCACGATTACGCCGGATAGCGGCTTCGTCGCCAGCATCTCGACGCCGGGCCAGAATGCGAGCTACACCTTCGACGGCACCGTCGGCCAGCGCATCAGCCTCAAGGTCGGGCCCTCGACGATGTCGATGGGCTACATCTCGATCACGGGGCCGGGCGGCGTCCAGGTCGTCAGCAGGACGCTGTTCTCCAGCTTCGAGACCTTCGTCGACGCCCGTGCCTTGCCCGCCACAGGGACCTACACGGTCTCCGTCGATCCCTACAACGACGCGACCGGCTTCGCAATGGTGACGCTGTACAACGTGCCGGCGGACGCCTCGGCCTCGCTGGCCGTCGGCGGCCCGGCGCAGCCTATCTCGATCACGACGCCGGGACAGAACGGCCGCGTCACGTTTGCAGGGCAGGCGGGCCGGCCCGTCACGATCTCGCTCACGAACATCACCATCTCGATCTCGTTCGTGTCGATCCTCAGGCCCGACGGCACGCAGCTCGTGACGAACCAGCTCGTCGGCGCGTTCCCGAAGACGATCACCGCAACGCCGACCGTCGACGGGACCTACACGATCGTGATCGACCCGCAGGGCACCGCCACCGGGTCGATCACGCTCGGCGCGGCGTAAAGCAAAGGCTGGGGTCAGCCCCTTCGGGGTCAGACCCCGTCAGCCCGTGCGCGTTCTCCGCGCAGCGGCGTACCCCGGCTAGGCAGCCGGAGGCTGGCTAGACGTTTCGCCGCAGCAGCACGAAGCCAAGCGGCAGGAGGGCCATCAGCGCGACGTACGGGCCGAGCGAGACGCGCGTGCGCTGCTCCCGGAGCGATGTGTGCGGCCCGTTGCCGAGGAACCCTTTCGTCTGGGAGACGAGCTCCCCGGGATCCTCGCCGAGCACCTCGCCCCCGCCCGCCGCCGCAATGCGCTGCACGGCCTGATTCGACTGCGGATCAGGCCGGTATCCCGGGTCCACGTGGTTGCTGCGACCGAGGTAGATCTTCTCGCCGGCTCCCCAGAGGTGCACGAACAGGACGTGCACGTTGCCCTTGTCGAAGTCCTTCTTCAGCAGCGCGTCGTCGAAGTACTTGCTCTCCCCATCGCTGAAGACGACCAGGACGCGCTTGCCGACGTCGGCGCCGTAGAAGTTGTTCGTCCCGATGTCGCCGAGCGAGCTGTAGTCGGTTGCCAGATCCTCCGTCCCCGAGGGGGGTGGCCGCTCGATCCCGATCGCATCGCGCAGCACCGACTCGAAGACGGCCGGATCGAGTGTCGGGAACAGGTGCGGCAGCACGCGATCTGTGAGCGACGCGACGCCGAACGGGACGTCCGCGACGCCGTGGCGCAGCTTCACCGCGAGCTGCTTGGCGCGTTGGAGCCGGTTCGGCGCGCCGGCGCCGCTGCGGGCGAGCATCGAGCGCGAGACGTCGAAGAGCACGTACACCTGCGCATCCGAGCGGCCCGTCTGACTGCGACTGTCCGAGATGACGGGTTGAGCGGCGGCGATCCCGAGGAATGCTGCTACGACCGCAAGCGCGACGGGAACGCCGAACCGCGAGCGGAGCGGCGGCAGCGTCAGGTCGAGGCGGTCGGAGACGCGCCGCGACCGAAGCTCGAGGAGCGCGTACGCGCCGAGCGGAAGGACGACGGCGAGCGCGACGAGCGCGCCCAAAGGGGACAAGAAGGTCATCAGTACCCGCTGCCCGGCTTGGCGAGCGCGGCGCCGCCGCCGCGGCCAGGCCCGTGCGCGGCACCGCCGCCGGTGCTCGTAGGCTGCTGCTTGAGCAGGCGGAGGGCAAGCTCGAGGTTGAACTTCGCATCTTCGTTCGCCTGGTCGAAGGTCAGCGCGCCGCGGAACTCACGCGAGGCGAACAGCAGGAAGCGCAGGCGCTGGCCCGGATCGTCCGTCGCAGCGAGCGCGAGCCCGAGGATCCCGAGCAGGTTCGCCGCCTGCGACCTGCGCGCCTGGCTCTTGCCTTCGCGGATGTACGCCGCAAGCGCGACCGTCGCCTCGCTGCGGATCGCATCGATGTTCGTGTGCTCCCATTTGTTCGCGCGCGGCTGGGCGAGGTAGAAGTGCCGCAGCGTGTCGCGGTAGAACAGATCGTCGTCGACTGCGAGCAGCCGCTTTGCCGTGTGGAAGGGAACGAGCTCGTTCGGCTTCCAGAGGTCTGACCGGGTCGGTTGGAACTTGAAGCGCACGTCGTCGCGGGCGAAGGCTGTGTTCCACCGCCCTACGTCGACGGCGAGTAGCACGAGGATCACTCCGGCCGTGAGCGACACGATCGCCGCGATCAGCCAGCGCCAGCTCACGGGCTCGTCCTCGGGACGGGGAGCCTGCCGTTCCAGTGCTCGTTGGCCGCGAGCGCCGCGAGCACGCAGAGCGCAAGCGCGATCAGCGCCCACGGCGTGTGCCCGCCTTGCGCGCCCTCGGTCGGTCCGAGCGCGCCGCTCGTTCGCTGCACGGGATGCGTGAACGCGCCTGCCCCGGCCAGGTTCTTGAACAGCGACAGGTTGTCGGCCCGTGGCGAGACCGCGACGATGCGGAACGGCACACCCTGCGCCTTGAACTGGTTGAACGCGAGCGCAACGCGCGGCACGTCGTCGGGCGCCGTGTCGAGATCGCTGACGAGCAGAATCGGGCCCTTGGGCTGGCCCGCCCGGGTCAGCGCTGCATGCGCGACCGCGAGCCCCGACGAGATCTGCGTTCCACCCGAGAAGCTCGTCGTCCACGGGTTCGGGGGGTATGGATCGGGGCCCGGCTTCGGCCGAACGGCGGCGAAATAGCGGATCAGGGGCTGCAGCTGGCCCGACGGCGACCCCGGCGGCAGCAGCTCGTAGGCGATGTCCGAGAAGGCAACGAGCCCGATGCGCGTGTGCGCGCCGATCAACTCCTGGAGGACGTTCGTGATCGTGCGGTTCGCGTCCGGCTTGATGCTGCGCGAGACGTCGAGCACGAGCATTCCGCCGACCCCGCCCGGGACGAGGCCGCGGTCGGCGGCCGCCTTGCTCCTCCCGGTCTCGACCGCCGCGACCACGAGCGCGATCAGCAGCGCGCCGAGCGCGATGCGCAGGAGCAGCGTGCGCCGCACGGCCGGACCCATCGTCGCCGTCGTGGCGATCGGGACCGTCGGACCGCGCGCGGCCCGAAGCAGGCTACGCAGCGTGCCCATTCGACCTCTGGGAGATGACCTCGCGGACGTCCAGTGTGAGCGGTTGCGTCAACGTCGGCAGCGGCGTCGGCTCGGCCCACGCCAACTGCTTCGCGACGAGCGCCAGCTGCGGCTCGCCGCTCCGCGAAAGCTCGTGCGAGAGGAGCTCGAGCGCCTTCCGCTTCTCCGGTGACTCGGCAGACGCGCGCTCGACGAGCACCACCGCGCGCTCGAGCGGGCTGAGCGCGCGGAGCCGCAGCTTCCCGGTCACCACGAAGCGGACGAGCGCGAACAGCGCGAGCGCGAACAGCAATCCGGCCGTGACGAAGAGCACGAGTCGCAGCGTGTGCGGCGAGATCGCGTAGGAGACCGGCAGCGGATCGGTCGTGGCGCGCCAGCTCGGCTGCTCGAACGGATCGGCGCCGTTGAGGTCCTGGGCGGTCGTCCGCGGGCCGATCGTCGTTCCCTGCCAGGGGAGTGTCAGCGTGTGCCGGCCGCCGCTCTTCGCCGTGTAAAAGACCTGCACCGGCGGGAACTGCACGTGCACCGGCTCCGGCTTGTCCGGCGAGAGGCAGATGTTCGTCAGGCAGATCAGGTCGGACGTGTAGACGAGCCGCGTGAGCCGGCCGGTGTCCTTGCGGGTGACGACCGGCACACCGAGCCGCACGAACGGCTCGAAGTGCGCCGTGAAGCCGACGCGCGAGGGGTCGACCCGCTCGCGGTCGACGATGACCTGCACGGACGCGCGCACGCGGTCGCCGAACAGCACGCCGGAGCGCGACAGCTGCGTTCCGCCCCCGACCGCCTGCGCGGGAACCGCTTGCTGCCCACTGCCGGTCAGCAGCGTCAACAGCAGGGTCGCGGCGAGCGCCGCGGCGGCGACGCCGGCGGCGATCAACAGGCGCCGCCGAGTCATCACCACTGCCCCCGCGAGACGATGCGCTCGTCCGCCCATTCGAGGAAGGCCTGAAAGATGTCGCCGCGATCCGACGTCGTCACGAGCACGGGGCCGAGGTCGAGCATGCGGAAGCGCGTGAGCAACTCGGCCGCTGTCCGCTCGTTCTCGTCGCGCATCCACGCCGCCTCGCGGTCGGTCAGGCGAACGGAGACGAACTTCCCCGACGTGTGATCGAGGAACGGGAGCGCAACGCCCCCGACCTCCGGGAAACTCCGCTCCCACACCGGATCCTGGATGACCACAGGGACGATGTCCCAGCGCCGCTCGACCGCCGAGATCCACGTCGACTCGGAGAAAGGCATCAGAAAGTCCGACAACACGAAGACGAAGGTGCCGCCCGGAACCGGTGGCTGCGTCTCGGCGAGAAAGATGAAGGCGCGCTCGAGGTTGTCCTCGGTCGCGTCGAATGAGCCACCGAGCGCTTCCGTCGGAAGCTCGTGGTGCGTGCGCGGCGGGATCCACTGCTCCTCGTCACTGCCCAGATCGAGATAGCCGAAGAAGCCGCGTGCCGCGAGGGTGGCCTCGGCGATCAGCCCGGCCGCCTGCCGCATCGCCTCGGGCTTGTCGAGCCAGGGCAGCGGCCGTGGGAACAGCGACATCGCGGGGCGGCGGTCGCTGAGCACGACGACGCGCGGCGCCTCCTCGGCGAGGTACTCGCGCACGATGAACTCGTCCGAGCCGTGCGCGGAGGAGAGCCGTGCCGACGAGGCCCAGTCGATCGAGTGTGCGTCGTCGCCCGGCCGGTACGGACGCGAGCCGGCGACGTCGGAGCCCACCCCGCGCCGAACGCTCGTCATGCCGCCGAAGGGAAGTCCCGCGAACCGTCGACGGGGCGCCAGCGGAAAGGTGACCTCGGTCGAGGACATCAGGACCGGGGCACCTAGTCGGTCTGCTGGGCTACCGGGAGTCGCTCGGGAGGACGCTGCGCTGCCGGCGGCTCCGCGGCCGGCCGCGGCGCCGCAGCGAAGCACTTCTCCGTCACCGCTGCGACCGCCGCCGACCAGCCGACGCGACGCGCCTCTGCGAGGAACGTCGGGCGGAAGACGATGCGGTGCAGCAGGACGGCGGCGAAGAGCCGCTCGACGTCCTCCGGCACGACATACGGGCGATGGTCGAGCAGCGCCCAAGCACGCGTGGCACGTTCGAGCGCGAGACTCCCGCGCACCGAGGCGCCGACCGCGACCTCGTCGAGCTCACGCGTCGTGCGCACGAGCTCCACGATCCAACGCTGCAGGATCGGGTCGACGTAGACGGCGGTGACGGCCTCGCGCATCGCGTGCACTTCCTCGAGGCCGATCACGGGCTGCAGCCAGCGGAGGGGATGTCCGTGGCGCTGCTCGTCGACGATCTGCAGCTCTTCGTCCGTCGACGGGTAGCCCAGTGCGGTCTTGAGGAAGAAGCGGTCGAGCTGCGCCTCGGGCAGCGGGAACGTGCCCTCGTACTCGATCGGGTTCTCCGTCGCGATCAGCAGGAACGGGGCGGGTAGCACCCGTGTTTGCCCGTCGACTGTGACCTGATTCTCCGCCATCGCCTCGAGCAAGGCGGACTGCGTCTTCGGCATCGCGCGGTTGATCTCGTCGACGAGCAGGACGTTCGCGAAGATCGGGCCCGGACGGAACTCGAAGTCCCGCTCGCGCTGGTTGTAGATCGAGAGGCCCGTTACGTCGGTGGGCTGCAGGTCGGGCGTGCACTGGATGCGCGAGGGTGTGGCGCCCTCGATCGACGCAGCGATGGCGCGCGCGAGGACGGTCTTCGCGGTGCCGGGGACGTCCTCGAAGAGGACGTGGCCGCCGCACAGGAGCGCGGCCAGCACGAGCTTGATCTCGTCCAGCTTGCCGTGGATGACCGTCTCGATGTTCTCGAGGAAGCGGTCGGAAAGCTCCGCGGCAGCTTGAAACCGGTCCGACCCCTCTAGACGAGCCACCTCACTGGGTTCCATAGGCCTCCTCGATTGTATGGGGGTCGCGCAGCAGCAGCCGCCAAGGTGTGACTACCGGAAACGCTATTTGTTAGGAGTTCATGACCCGACGCCCGACGATCCGCGACGTCGCCGAGCAGGCCGGCGTCTCGATCGCAACAGTCTCGCGCGCGCTGAACGACCGCGCGGACGTCAGCATGGAGACCCGCGAGCGGGTTCGAGAGGTCGCCCGAGCGGTCGGTTATGCGGCCGATCCAGCCGCGCGGGCTCTCGTCACGCAGCGAACGCAGCTGGTCGCCGTCGTGGTGGGCGACAACGCCGGCCACCGCGACCTGTCGCTCCTCTTCTTCGGGCATGTGCTGGCGGCGATCTCCCGCCGTCTTGCCCATGCGGACCACGAGGCGCTGCTCTTGCAACCGCTCGAGCTGGGGCTGCACCATCGCTTCGACGCGGCGATCCTGATCGGCATCGACGGGAGCGACCCGCTCGTCAGCGATCTCTGGATGCGATCGGTTCCCTACGTGGGCGTCGACGTCCGCGTCGGCGGCCGGCGGAACGCGTTCGTCGGTTCCGACCATGCAGCAGGCGTGCGCCTGGCGCTCGCCCACTTGCACGAGCTCGGCCACCGGCGCATCGCGCACGTCGCCGGTGCGCGCAACACCGTCGCGGGCGCAGATCGAATCGCTGCCTTCAGGCGCGAGACGCGCCTGCTCGGCCTCGAGCTCCCGCAGGAGTACGTGCACGAGGCGGACTTCTCCTCGGCCGGCGGCTACGACGCTGCGTGCGCGCTGCTCGCGCTCGACGAGCGCCCGACGGCAATCCTCGCCGCGTCGGATCTGATGGCGCTCGCCGCCCTCCAGGCCATCCGGGACGCCGGCCTGCAACCAGGCAGGGACGTTGCGGTCGTGGGCTTCGACGACATCGAGGCCGCCGCCCTCGCGCATCCCCCGCTGACGACGATTCGCCAGGATCGTGAGAAGCTCGGGACGATCGCGGCAGAGCGTGCGCTCGAGCTGATCGAGCACGCCGACCTGAGGCCAAGCGACACGATCCTTCCCGTCGAGCTCGTCGTGCGCGCCTCCTCGGCGCCCTAGCCGCTCCGAGACAGGAGTAGAGTGACGGCCACCGAGAGCGAGGGTGGCGTGCCTGACCGTGTTGAGAGCTGCGGCGGAGTGGGCGGCGGCCGATGACGGTCCTGGCCGGTCGCTACGAGTTGCTCGAGCAGGTCGGTGAAGGCGGGATGAGCGTCGTCTGGCGCGCCCGCGACCTGAAGCTCGAACGCGACGTGGCGATCAAGCTGCTGCACTCGTTCGTGGCGAAGGACGGCGACCACTTGCGGCGCTTCCAGCGCGAGGCGCGCACGCTCGCAGGGCTCGCGCACGAGCACATCGTCCGGGTCTACGACTTCGCGACGTCCGGCGAGCAGTCGTTCCTCGTGATGGAGTACGTGGCCGGGACCAACCTCGCCCGGGCGACGCGGGAACGGCTGCCGCTCTCGCCTGCGGAGGCCGCAGCGTACGCGCGGCCGGTCGCGGAGGCGCTTGCGTATGCCCACGCGCAGGGAGTCGTGCACCGCGACCTGACGCCGTCGAACATTCTCGTCGAGCTGGCAAGCGGGCGCGTCGTCACGACCGACTTCGGACTCGCGCGCGCCGCGCGGAGCACAGGGTCGTTGACCGCGACCGGCGTCTTGCTCGGAACGCCGGAGTTCTGGTCGCCGGAACAGGCCCTCGGGCGCGAGTCGGGCACGGCCGCCGACATGTACGCGCTCGGATGCATCCTCTACCTCCTCCTCAGCGGCCACCTGCCCTTCGAGGGTGACGACCGGCTCGCCCTCGGCTTGCGGCGTGCACACGAAGCTGCGCCGTCGCTCCGAACGCGCCTGCCCGACGGCCCGCCGTCGCTCGTCCGGCTAGTGGATTCCTTGCTCGAGCACGACCCCGAGCGGCGACCCGACGCGTCCGGCGCCGCCGCGGTGCTCGGCGAGTCGCAGCCCACGACGCGACCCGCGGAATCCCCGACGCTCGTGCTTCCCTCCGAGAAGCCGACGACGTTCCTGGCGCCGCCGCCGAAGAGCGGTCGCCGCGTGCTCGCCGCGCTGCTGGCTGCGACCGCTGTGGTCGTGGCTGCCCTTGTCTTCGCGGGTGAGCTGCGCGAGCCGCTGGCAAGCGTCCCGAACGTGATCACGCTGCGCGAGGACGCGGCGAGGGCGCAGATCCGGCGCTCCCTCCCGACCGCCACCGTGTCGGTGCAGCGCGTCTACAGCAGCCGCGTCGCGGCCGGGCGCGTCATCCGCCAGCGGCCGCTGCCCCGCACACAGCTCGCGGGGAGCACACAGGTCAGGCTGGTCGTCAGCAGGGGCACCCCCTACGCGTACGTTCCCGTGCTCGCAGGCTCACGTGCGGCGCCGGCCAGGACCGCGCTCGCGCGGCAGGGATTCAACAGCCGCTACGTGCTGACGCCGTCCTGGACGATCCGCAAAGGAGCGGTGGTCGGGCTGCAGCCGAGAGCCGGGACCTTCCTGCGGCGGCCGGCGACGGTGACGATCCTCGTCGCGAGCGGCTACCCCCGCTCGGTCGTGCCGGATGTTCGCAGCGCCGACCTCGCGACGGCAGAGTCCCGGCTCGAGTCGACCCGCCTCCGCTACCGGCTGGTCTACCGGCTGACGGACGCCGCTGCGCCCGGCCAGGTCATCGGACAGATCCCGGCTGCGGGCATCAGCGTCTACCAGGGAACGCAAGTGCGTCTGACGGTGGCACGGACCTTGCGCTGGGTGAAGGTGTTCGCCGCGTCGGGCGCGGATCCCTTCGACAGCGACGTCTTCACCGTGCCGGACCGCTGGCGGATCCGCTATCGGCTCGTCGCGGGCGAGCTCGGGATCGCGCTCGCGCGCCTCAGCTGGACGCGCGACGGGGACTTTTCCGGCACCGGCAGCTTCGTCGCGAGCGGGACAGCGGACGCGCTCCGCACCTACGGAGTGGGCGACGGCGCGGGCAGCTTCCGGATCTCGGTGAGCCCGTATGCGGGCACGCACTGGTACGTCGAGGTCGACGCGCTTCGGTAACGCTAATCCTGGAAGAGAACGCTGATGCTCTCGCGCCGATGGATGCGCTGAATTGCTTCGGCGAAGAGCGGCGCTACCGAGACGACCGATACCTTCTTCGACAGCTCGACCGGCTGCGTCTCGATCGAGTCGGTGGCGATCAAGCGCTCGATCGGACTGCGGTCGAGACGTTCCATCGAGCCCTCCACGAAGACCCCGTGGGTCACGACTGCGGTCACGCTCCGCGCCCCACGCGCGACGAGCTGCTCGGCAGCTTCAACCAGGGTGCCGGCGCTGATCGTGAAGTCGTCCACGACAACGGCGTCCCGACCTGCGACGTCGCCGATGATCTCCACGACCTCAGCCGTTTGGCCGTGTCCCTCCCGTACCTTGTCCGCGATCGCCAACGGCGCGCTGAGTCGCTGGGCAAACCGTCGTGCGCGCTTGGCAAAACCCGCGTCAGGCGAGACGACCACTGGATCCGGCAGATTCACGCGCTCGATGGCGGCGCAGAGGTAGGGCATCGCATAGAGATCGTCGACCGGGATTCGAAAGAACCCCTGGATCTGCGGAGCGTGGAGGTCGAGCGTCACGACGCGATCGGCGCCGGCGGCTTCGATCGCGTCCGCGCAGACGCGCGCCCTGATCGAGACACGCGGCTCGTCCTTCTTGTCGCCCTTCGCGTAGCTGAAGTACGGCACGACGACCGTGACCGATTCCGCGCTCGCCCGCGAGAACGCATCGATCCAGAACAGAAGCTCCATGAAGTTCGCATTCGTCGGAAAGACTGTCGACTGCACGAGGTAGACGCTTCGCCCCCGGACGTTCTCCAGGACGCGCACGAAGAGCGTCCCCTCGGAGAAGCGAATCACCTCGCCCGCGGCGACCGCGATCCCGAGCTCACGGCAGATCGCCGCGGTCAGGCGCGGGCTTCCGCTTCCTGCGAAAACAAGAGGATCCTCGTCGGTCGACCGGCGGTGACGGCGCAGGCGCATCCGCCTCCGAGTGTCTAACAGATTCGGCGGCTAACCCGTAGGCGCGATGGATCCAAAGGCGTGGCTTGCGACGCCGACCATTCAGGCCGCGCGCGCTCCGCGCGCGCGGCCGTCTTCTGTGGAAGCACCGAACCGCACGAACTTGACATCCAGCCAGACGACCCGAGCGCTAATCGGGGGAAATCGCCCCGAGGAGGCGTCGCTTGCGACGCCGACCATTCAGGCCGCGCGCGCTCCGCGCGCGCGGCCGTCTTCTGTGGAAGCACCGAACCGTACGAACTTGACATCCAGCCAGACGACCTGAGCGCTAATCGGGGGAGATCGCCCCGAGAACACCGTGGATGTCCACTTCGGTCGCGCCGTGCCAGCCGTGCGGCCCGGCGGCGTAGAAGAGCGTCGTGCGCGGTCCGGCGCCGGCGCCGTTGCCGAACGCGATCCCCCAGACTCCCGGGGCCTTCACCGGCAGACGCCCGCGGAACGTCCAGCCGCCGGCCGCTCGCGCATACGCGTTGATCGCGCCGGTGCCGAAGTTGGCAACGAGGAGGTTCCCGCCGAAGCGCCCGAAGCCCCTGGGCGCAAGCGCGACGCCCCAGGGCTCGTCGAGCTGCTTGCTCTGGCCGACGTGCGCGACGAGCCGTCCGTCGAGGTCGAACTCGTCGACGTAGCCGCCCGTCGGCGCATCGTTGCCGTTCACCGGCGCCCGCCACGCGTAGGTGACGAAGATGCGGTCG
>VAXO01000051.1 GCA_005888435.1 Actinomycetota bacterium
CCCGATGCCGCAGACGCGCGAGCACATCCTGCTCGCCCGCCAGGTCGAGGTGCCGTCGATCGTCGTCGCGTTGAACAAGGCCGACATGGTCGACGACCCCGAGTTGCTCGAGCTCGTCGAGATGGAGGTCCGTGAGCTGCTCTCGAAGTACGAGTTCCCCGGCGACGACATCCCGGTCGTGCAGGTCTCGGCGCTGAAGGCGCTCGAGGGCGACGCGGAGTGGACGCCGAAGATCCTCGAGCTCATGAACGCCGTCGACGAGTACATCCCGGAGCCGGAGCGCGACGTCGACAAGCCGTTCCTGATGCCGATCGAGGACGTGTTCACGATCACCGGCCGCGGCACGGTCGTCACCGGCCGCATCGAGCAGGGCCAGATCAAGTCTGGCGACGAGGTCGAGATCGTCGGGATCCATCCGCAGACCGAGAAGACCGTCGTGACCGGGCTCGAGATGTTCCAGAAGACGCTCGACTTCGCCCAGGCCGGCGACAATGCGGGTGCGCTGCTCCGCGGCATCAAGCGCGAGGAGATCGAGCGCGGCCAGGTCCTGGCCAAGCCCGCCTCGATCACGCCGCACACGCACTTCAAGGCCGAGGTGTACGTCCTCTCGAAGGACGAGGGCGGCCGCCACACGCCGTTCTTCAACAACTACCGCCCGCAGTTCTACTTCCGCACGACGGACGTGACGGGTGCGATCAAGCTCCCGGAGGGCCAGGAGATGGTCATGCCGGGCGACAACACGAACATGGAGGTCGAGCTGATCCAGCCGATCGCCATGGATCAGGGTCTGCGCTTCGCCGTCCGCGAGGGCGGCCGCACCGTCGGTGCGGGCGTGGTCACCGAGATCGTCACGTAACGGGGGCGTCGGTTCGTTGGCTCAGAAAATCCGCATCCGGCTGAAGGGCTATGACCATCAGCAACTCGACAAATCGGCTCAGTCGATCGTCGAGACGGCTCAGCGAACCGGCGCCACCATCACCGGTCCCGTGCCGCTGCCCACGGAGAAGAACGTGTACTGCGTGATCCGGTCGCCGTTCAAGGACAAGGACTCGCGCGAGCACTTCGAAGTGCGGACGCACAAGCGTCTGATCGACATCCACTCGCCCACCCCGAAGACCGTCGACTCGCTCATGCGTCTCGACCTTCCGGCCGGCGTCGACATCGAGATCAAGCTCTGAGATGAAAGCGCTACGCGCCCAAGCTACACGCAGCGAACTCACAATCCGAGAGGCCTGTCGGTGAAGGGTATTGTCGGCAAGAAGCTGGGGATGACGCGGGTCTTCGATCCGGAGACCGGCGTCGTCACCCCGGTGACGGTGATCGAGGCCGAGCCGTGCCCCGTCGTGCAGGTCAAGACCGCCGACGCGGACGGCTACGACGCCGTGCAGATCGCCTACGACAAGGTCGCCGAGCGCAAGATCACGAAGGCCGAGCTCGGACACCTGAAGAAGAACGACGTCGACGGCGCGTACCGGCGGCTGCTGGAGCTGCGCGGCCAGAGCGCGCTCGTCGTGGGCGAGAACGTCACCGTCGAGGTGTTCGAGCCCGGCGAGAAGATCAAGGTCTCCGGCGTCTCGCACGGCAAGGGCTTCGCCGGGACGATCAAGCGCCACAACTTCCATCGTGGCCCGAAGACGCACGGCTCGCACAACATCCGCAAGCCGGGCTCGATCGGCGCGTCGGCGACGCCGTCGCGCGTCTTCAAGGGCATCAAGATGGCCGGACGGCTGGGCGGCAAGCGCGTGACGCAGGTCGGCCTCGTCGTGCACGAGATCGACGCGGAGCGCAACCTGCTGCTCGTGAAGGGCGCCGTCCCGGGCCCGAAGAACGCGTTCGTCGAAGTGCGGGAGGGTCGCTAGTGGCTGCTCCGAAGGCACCGCTGCTGGGTGCTTCCGCCAAGAAGGACGTCGCGCTCGAGGAGTCGGTCTTCGCCGCCGAGGTGAAGCCGCACGTCGTGCACGAGACCGTGCGCGCCGAGTTGAACGCCGACCGGCGCGGAACCCGCGCCGCGAAAAGCCGCGGGCTCGTCGCCGGCGGCCGCTCGAAGCCGTGGCGCCAAAAGGGCACCGGTCGCGCCCGGGCGGGCACGACGCGCGCGCCCCACTGGACCGGCGGCGGCGTCGCGTTTGCGCCGACGCCCCGCGACTTCAGCGTCAAGGTGAACCGCAAGGCTCGCCGCTCGGCGCTGCGTGCGGTTCTCTCGCAGCACGCGGCCGACGGCACGTTCGGCGTCCTCGACGGCTCCGGGTTCTCGGAGCCGTCGACGCGTAAGGCGGTCGATCTGCTCGGCTCGTGGGGCAAGGAGTATCCGCTCGTCGTCGTCGCCGGCGACGAGGAGCAGAACGTCAGCAAGTCGTTCCGCAACCTCGACCGCGCGGTCGTCGTGACGCCGGCCGAGCTCGAGGTCGCGGCGCTCGTCTGGGCAGGCTCCGTCCTCGTGACGCAGGACGCACTCGACGCAGTGCAGGGGAGGGCGACGTCATGAGCCTTCACCCGAACGAGGTCCTGCTGGCTCCAGTCGTCTCGGAGAAGAGCTATGCGCAGATCGAGGGCAACAACACGTACTCGTTCCGCATCCATCCGGACGCGCACAAGACGCAGGTCCGGCACGCGGTCGAGGAGCTGTTCGAGGTCACGGTGCTCCGTGTGAACATCTCCAAGGTGCAGGCGAAGCCGAAGCGCCGCGGCATGCACAAGGGGACGAAGCCCGGCTGGAAGAAGGCGATCGTCCAGTTGAAGCCCGGCGACTCGATCGAGATCTTCACCGGAGCTCAGGTCTGATGCCAATCCGCCGCTACAAGCCGACCTCTCCCGGCCGCCGTTTCATGACCGTCTCGACGTTCGAGGAGGTCACGAAGTCGAAGCCGGACAAGGCGCTGACGACGAAGCTGAGCAAGAAGGGCGGCCGCAACAACAGCGGTCGCATCACGACGCGCCATCAGGGCGGCGGCCACAAGCGCCGGTACCGCGTAATCGACTTCAAGCGCCAGAAGGACGGCGTGCCCGCGAAGGTCGCCGCGATCGAGTACGACCCGAACCGGTCGGCGCGCATCGCGCTGCTGCACTACGCCGACGGCGCGAAGAGCTACATCCTCGCCCCGGCGCGGCTCCGCGTCGGCGCGACGGTGGAGTCGGGCCCCGGGGCGGACATCCGCCCGGGCAACGCGCTGCCGCTCGAGAACATCCCGACCGGCACGCTCGTCCACAATGTCGAGCTGAAGCCCGGCAGGGGCGGCCAGATGGCGCGGAGCGCCGGCTCCGGCGTCCAGCTCGTCGCCAAGGACGACGGCTACGGGGTGCTCCGGCTCCCGTCCGGCGAGATGCGCCGCGTGGCGCTAACCTGCCGCGCGACGGTCGGACAGGTCGGCAACGTCGACCACGAGAACGTCACCGGCGGCAAGGCAGGCCGCGCGCGCTGGCAGGGCAAGCGCCCGACGGTGCGCGGCTCCGCGATGAACCCCGTCGACCACCCGCACGGCGGCGGCGAGGGCAAGTCGAAGGGCGGGCGCCATCCCGTCACCCCGTGGGGCGTGCCCACGCTCGGCAAGCGCACGCGCCGCAAGCACAAGGAATCCGACAAGTTGATCGTGCGCGCACGACGACGAGGTAAGGAGAAGCGTTAGTGAGCCGCAGCAGCAAGAAGGGGCCTTTCGTCGAGGAGCGGCTGATGAGCCGCATCGAGGCCATGAACGACAAGAACGAGAAGCGGATGATCCGCACCTGGTCGCGCACCTCCACGGTGTTCCCGGAGATGGTCGGCCACACGATCGCCGTTCATGACGGCCGCAAGCACGTCCCGGTGTTCGTCTCGGAGCAGATGGTCGGCCACAAGCTCGGCGAGTTCGCACCGACGCGGACATTCCGCGCCCACTCGGGCGACCGCAAGACCGAGGTGAAGAGGAAGACCTGATGAGCACCGTCGAGACACCACGCGAGGTCCGAGCGCAGGCGAAGTACGTGCGCATGTCGCCCCGGAAGGCGCGCCTTGTCGCGCAGCACATCCGCGGGCGCAGCGTGCCCGAAGCCCGCGCGGTGCTCGCGTTCACCGCACGTGAGGCCGCGGAGGAAATCGGGAAGGTGCTGCAGTCCGCCGTGTCCAACGCGGAGGCGAACCATGGCATCCCCGAGGACCGTCTCTACATCGCGCATGCGTACGTGGACGGCGGCCCCGTGATGAAGCGGTGGCGCGCACGCGCGCGCGGCCGCGTCGCCCGGATCCGCAAGCGCACCTGCCACATCACCGTGCGGCTGGCCGAGCGTCCCGTGCAGGCGCCGCCGGCTCCGCTGCAGACCGAGCCCGCGGCGGCAGAAGCGCCGAAGCCGAAGCGGAAGCCTGCTGCCAAGAAGTCGACGACGACCGCGAAAAAGAAAGCGAGCGCGAAGTAATGGGCCAAAAAGTTCATCCCGGCGGGATGCGCGTCGGCGTCATCCACGACTGGAAGTCGAACTGGTACACGGGTAAGAAGGAGTTCCCGCAGTACCTGATCGAGGACATCAAGATCCGGGAGCACATCACCAACAAGCTCTCGCACGCCGGTCTGTCCGACATCCTGATCCGCAAGGACAAGCAGCGGATCACAGTCGACATCTACACGGCGCGTCCGGGGATCGTGATCGGCAAGTCCGGCGTCGAGGTCGACGCGCTGCGCAAAGAGCTGCACGCGATCACGAAGAAGAACGTCCACATCAACATCAACGAGATCAAGCGTCCGGAGCTCGACGCGAAGCTCGTCGCCCAGTCGATCGCGGAGCAGCTGCAGAACCGCGTCAGCTTCCGCCGCGCGATGAAGCGCGCGCTCGCTTCGGGCATCCGCTCCGGCGCGAAGGGCGTGCGCATCCAGTGCGGCGGCCGCCTGGGCGGCACCGAGATGAGCCGCTCGGAGGCCTACTCCGAGGGCCGCGTCCCGCTGCACACGATCCGCGCGGACATCGACTACGGCTTCGTCGAGGCAAAGACGACTTTCGGCCGCATCGGCGTGAAGGTCTGGATCAACAAGGGCGAGATCATGCCGGAGGGGTACGGCGGCCTCGACACCGAGAAGGATGTGCGGCTCGGCGAGCAGGATCAGGCGCGCCGCCGCCGCGCGAACGTCGAAGGGCTCGGCGCGTCGCGCGAGAGCGGACGCGACCGCCAGCGCGACCGCGAGGGCCTCGGCCCGGTGCGCCCGTCACGGCGAGGCCGGGGCGGCCAAGGCGGCCGCGGCGCCGGTGGCGGTGGCCGCGGCGGCCGCGGTGGTGCACCGCGTGACCGCGCGCGCGGCCAGGACAACGTCGAGCGCCCGCGCACGGACGAGAAGGCAAAGTCGGCGGAGGGCCGCGAGCAGCCGCAGGTCGAGCCGGAGGTCTCCACGACCCCGCCGCCCGTCGCGGACGCTCCGGACAGCACCACGCCGAAGCAGCAGACCGAGGACCCCACGAAGCAAGAGAAGGCTGACGAGTAATGCTCCTCCCGAAGAAGACGAAATACCGCAAGTACCAGCGCGGCCGCCGACGCGGCTACTCGAAGGGCCAGACGACCGTGCAGTTCGGCGACTTCGGCCTGAAGGCGCTCGAGACCGGCTGGGTCACCAACCGGCAGATCGAGGCAGCGCGAATCGCGATGACGCGCAAGATCAAGCGCGGCGGCAAGGTCTGGATCAACGTCTTCCCCGACAAGCCGACGACGCAGAAGCCGGCGGAGACGCGCATGGGCTCGGGCAAGGGCTCCCCCGAGCACTGGGTCGCCGTGATCAAGCCCGGCCGAGTCATGTTCGAGCTCGCCGGCGTGCCGGAGCAGCTCGCGAAGGAAGCGCTGCGCCTGGCCGGGACGAAGTTGTCGCTGAAGACGAAGTTCGTGAAGCGGGAGGCGGATCTCTTTGAAAGCTAGGGACATCAGGGACATGACCGACCACGAGCTCGCGGACGCGTTGGCCGACCGGCGGAAGGAGCTGTTCAACCTGCGCTTCCAGTCGGCGACCGGCGCGCTCGAGAACAGCGCTCGGCTGAAGCTGGCGAAGCGCGAGATCGCGCGCATCCTGACGGTGCGCACCGAACGAGAGGCGGCACAGAGCTAGTGGCTGAAGAAGAAAAGAACGACGAGACAACCGAAGAGACTCCAGAACAGCCGGTCGACGAGGCCGCGGCCGAGCAGGCCGCGCCCGAGGCCCAGGCCGTCGAGGAGCCCGTGGCCGAGGTGCCTGCAGAGGCAACCGAAGAGGCACCGGCGACCGAGACCGAGGATGCCGAGGCTCCTGCAGCTGAGGCCGCGCCGCAGCCTGCCGCCGTCTCGGGTCCGAAGAAGAAGCGAAAGATCGTGCCGCGCTCCGAGCGCCACAAGCACTCGAAGCCGGCCCGAGTAAAGCCGGCCGAGCGCAAGCCGATCGTACGCACCCCGAAGCCGGAAGCCGAACGCGGCCGCCGGCAGGAGCGCCGCGGCGTCGTCGTCTCGAACGCGATGGACAAGACGATCGTCGTCAAGGTCGACACGATCAAGGCGCACCAGCGCTACAAGAAGGTCGTCCGCCGCAGTGCCAAGTTCCACGCGCACGACGAGCAGAACAGCGCGAACGTCGGCGACGTCGTGCGGATCGTCGAGACACGACCGCTGTCCAAGACGAAGCACTGGAAGCTCGTAGAGGTGGTGGAGGCAGCCCGATGATCCAGCAGGAATCCCGATTGCGCGTCGCCGACAACACCGGTGCCCGTGAGCTCCTCTGCATCCGTGTGAAGGGCGGGTCGCATCGGCGTTACGCGCGCGTCGGCGACATCATCGTCGGCACGGTCAAGCTCGCCACTCCGCAGGGCGCGGTGAAGAAGGGCGAGGTCGTTCAGGCCGTTGTCGTGCGCACCAAGAAGGCGTACGGCCGCGAGGACGGCACGTCGATCGCGTTCGACGAGAACGCCGCGGTGATCATCGACAACCAGCGCAACCCCCGCGGGACCCGCATCTTCGGTCCGGTCGCGCGCGAGCTGCGCGAGAAGAACTTCATGAAAATCGTCTCCCTGGCGCCGGAGGTGCTCTAGATGGCGCACACCATGAGAGTCAAGAAGGGCGACCTCGTCCACATCCTGAGCGGCAAGGATCGCGGCAAGCAGGGCCGTGTCATCGACGCGCGGCCCAAGGACCAGAAGGTCGTCGTCGAGAACCTCAACATCGTCAAGCGGCACACGAAGCCGCGCCCGATCCAGAACTCGAGCCGGATGGGGGCCGCCGGCATGACACCGGGCGGCGTGATCGACAAGCCGGCGCCGGTGCACGTCGGCAATGTCATGGTCGTCTGCCCCGTCTGCAACCGCCCGACCCGGGTCGGCATGAAGGAGAAGCAGGATCACGGCGAGCTCGTGAAGGTCCGTGTCTGCAAGCGCGAGGACTGCGGGGAGGAGATAGACCGATGAGCACCACTGTCCGCGAAGTCCGGAAAGAAGCCGCGCGTGCGTCCTACGCGCCTCGTCTCAAGGTCGAGTACGAGCAGGAGTTGCGCCCGCGCTTGAAGGACGACCTTGACCTCTCCTCGACGATGGACGTTCCGCACCTCGAGAAGATCACGCTGAACATGGGCGTCGGTGAGGCCAAGACAGACGCCAAGCAGCTCGATTCGGCGCTCGACGAGCTGACGACGATCGCCGGCCAGCGTGCGCAGGTGCGCCGCGCCCGGAAGTCGATCGCGCAGTTCAAGATCCGCGAGGGCATGCCGATCGGCGCGAAGGTCACGCTTCGCGGCGCGCGCATGTACGAGTTCCTCGACCGCCTGATCGCGATCGCGCTGCCGCGCATCCGCGACTTCCGCGGCCTCAATCCGCGCTCCTTCGACGGCCGCGGCAACTATTCGCTCGGCATCCGCGAGCAGATCATCTTCCCCGAGATCAACTACGACGACATCCAGCAGGTCCGCGGGCTGGACGTCGCGATTACGACCTCCGCCAAGAACGACGAGCATGCGCTCGCGCTGCTGCGCGGCCTCGGCATGCCCTTCGCGGCGGACGGAAGGGAGCAATAGCACCGCATGGCAAAGACCTCGCTTCGCATCAAGCAATCGCGCCCACAGCGCTACAAGGTGCGTAACTACACGCGCTGCAACCGCTGTGGACGCCCGCGTGCCGTCTTCCGCAAGTTCGGCCTGTGCCGGATCTGCCTGCGGGAGCTCGCGCACCAGGGCGTCATCCCGGGCATGACCAAATCCAGCTGGTGATCTAGGTGCTTACGGATCCCGTCGCCGACATGCTCGCCCGCATCCGCAACGCCAACAAGGCGCTGCACGAGAGCACTGATATGCCGACCTCCCGCCTGAAGCAGGAGATCGCGCGCATCCTCAAGGAAGAGGGCTACATCTCGGACTTCCACGTCAAGAAGGGCGAGAGCTTCGATACCCTCGTGATCCAGCTGAAGTACGGCCGAAGCCGCGAGAGGATCATCACCGACCTCAAGCGGGTGTCGAAGCCCGGCCGCCGTGTCTACGCGGGCAAGGATCGCCTGCCGCGCGTGCTCGGCGGGATGGGCGTCGCGATCATGTCGACGTCGAACGGGCTCGTCACCTCGCGCACCGCCGAAGAGAAGGGAATCGGCGGCGAAGTCGTGTGCTTCGTCTGGTAACGAGATGTCGAGAATCGGAAAACAGCCCATCGAACTCCCCGCGAGCGTCAACGTGTCGCTCTCCCCGGGGCGCGTCATGGTCAACGGCCCGCTCGGCGAGCTGACCCAGGACGTCCCTGCGCGGATGAAGATCGAGCAGTCCGACGGGGTCATCACCGTGACGCGTCCGACCGAGCGCGGCGACGATCGCGCGCTGCACGGCCTGACGCGGTCGCTGATCGCGAACATGGTCGAGGGCGTCACGAGGGGCTTCGAGAAGCGGCTCGAGCTGCAAGGCGTCGGCTACCGCGCCGCGATCCAGGGCGCCGACCTCCGCCTCGACGTCGGCTACTCGCATCCGGTCGTGATCAAGGCGCCGCAAGGGATCACCTTCGAGGTGCCGACGGCGACGGAGGTCGTCGTCAAGGGCGTCGCGAAGCAGCAGGTCGGCCAGATCGCGGCAGAGATCCGCAAGGTGCGCCCGCCCGAGCCGTACAAGGGCAAAGGCATCCGCTACCAGGGCGAGTACGTGCGCCGGAAGGTCGGGAAGCGAGCGTAGTGGCAACGCTGACCGTCAGAGAAGCACGACACCGCCGGCATCGGCGCGTACGCGGCAAGGTGGGAGGCACGGCCGAGCGGCCCAGGCTCGTCGTCACGCGCTCGAACCGCGGCATCGTCGCGCAGCTCGTCGACGACGCGAACGGCAAGACGCTCTCGTCCGCCAGCTGGCTGCAAGCGAAGTCCTTCAAAGGCGACAAGACCCAGCAGGCGGCGGAGGTCGGCAAGCGGCTCGCAGAGGACGCCAACCTGAAAAACATCAAGAACGTTGTCTTCGACCGCGGTGGCTACCTCTACCACGGGCGCGTCAAGGCACTCGCCGATGCGGCGCGCAAAGGAGGCCTCAAGTTTTGAGCACACGTCCTGAATTCACTCCGGTCGAGCGCCGAGTGATCGAGCGCGAGGAGAGCCGCGAGCTCAAGGAGCGCGTGGTCGAGATCAACCGCGTCGCCAAGGTCGTCAAGGGCGGTCGGCGCTTCTCGTTCACCGCGCTCGTCGTGATCGGCGACGAGGTCGACCGCGTCGGCGTCGGCTACGGGAAGGCCCGCGAGGTGCCGCTGGCGATCACCAAGGCCGTCGAGGACGCGAAGAAGAACCTCTTCACCGTGCCGAAGCACGGCACGACGATCACGCACGAGATCCTCGGCCGCTCCGACGCCGCGCGCGTGCTGCTGCGGCCGGCGAGCGAAGGAACCGGCGTCATCGCCGGCGGCGGCGTGCGGGCGGTCCTCGAGCTGGCCGGGATCCGCGACATCCTGGCCAAGAGCCTCGGCACGACGAACCCGATCAACATGGCGAAGGCGACGGTCAACGGGCTGAAGAACCTCCGCCGCCCCGACGAGGTGGCGAAGATGCGCGGCCTTTCGATCTCGCAGGTGTTGCCGTACAAGGCCCCGGAAGAGGCACAAGGCGAAGAGCTGGGGTCAGACCCCGGTCGGGGTCAGACCCCATGAGCAAGGTGCGCATCACCCAGACCCGGAGCGTCATCGGTGAGACGCCAAGGCACCGCGGGACGCTCCGCGCGCTCGGCCTGCGAAAGATCGGGCAGACCGTCGAGCACGACGAGACCCCGGTCCTCGCTGGCATGCTGAGGAAGGTGCGTCACCTCGTGAGGGTCGAGAATGGCTGAGCGGCTCAACCTGTCGTCGCTGAAGCCCGCCCAGGCGCGCAAGGATCGCAAGCGCATCGGCCGTGGCCTGGGCTCCGGCAAAGGCCGTTACTCGGGGCGTGGGATCAAGGGTCAGAAGTCGCGGGCGGGCTCGCACAAGATGCGTGTCGGCTTCGCGGGCGGCCAGATGCCCATCTACATGCGGCTCGGCAAGCTGCGCGGCGCGACGTCGAAGGACGCGATGCCGATCGGCCCGTTCCGCACGTTCACCGTCCCGGTCAACGTCGGCGCCCTCGACGCGTTCGACGACGGCGCAGAGGTGACGCCGGAGGCGCTCGTCGAGCGGGGCGTGATCAAGAACACGAAGACGGACGTGAAGCTGCTCGGCGACGGCGAGCTCAAGAAAAAGCTGACGGTGCGCGTCCACGCCATCTCGGCCACCGCCCGCAAGAAGGTCGAAGGCGCAGGCGGAACCGTGTCCTTGCTTCGCGAGTCGAAGCCGAAGAAGCAGAAAGCCGCGAAGGCCCCGAAGGCCCCGAAGACCGCACCGGCCTCCGAGCCGGAAGCGCCGGCCCAGGAGGAATAGGTGCTCTCCTGGCTCGCCAACGCGTGGCGCGTGCCGGAGCTCCGGAAGCGGATCCTCTTCACGTTCTCCATCCTCGCGCTCTATCGCCTCGGATCGTGGATCCCCGCGCCGGGCGTCGACTCGAACACGATCAACGACTATTTCAACGGCCGCGGCGGCACGATCCTCGGCCTGCTGAGCGTCTTCTCGGGCGGCGCGCTTTCACGCTTCGCCGTGTTCGCACTCGGGATCATGCCCTACGTCACCGCCTCGATCATCCTGCAGCTCATGACGGTCGTCGTGCCGAAGCTCGAGCAGTTGCAGAAGGAGGGCGAGGCCGGCTACGCCAAGATCAACCAGTACACGCGCTACCTGACGGTGGCGCTCGCGGCCGCGCAGTCGACCGGCTACGCGTACCTGTTCAAGCGCGCCGGGAACCTGCAGGCCGATACCGGACGCATCGTCCTGATCGTCGTCACGCTGACTGCCGGCTGCACCCTGCTCATGTGGATGGGCGAGCTGATCACCAAGCGCGGTGTCGGCAACGGCATCTCGCTGCTGATCTTCGCGTCGATCCTCTCGTCGGCGCCGACCGGGATCGCTGCCTGGTACAACGGCGGCACGATGGAGCGGCTGTTCTTCCCGCTCATCGCGCTCGGGATCATCGCCGCCGTCGTCTTCATCCAGGAGGGGCAGCGCCGCATCCCGATCCAGTACGCGAAGCGGATGGTGGGCCGCCGCCAGACCGCGGGCGGCTCGACCTACCTGCCGCTGCGCGTGAACATGGCCGGCGTCATCCCGGTCATCTTCGCCGCGGCCGTGATGGCGTTCCCGCCGACGATCGCGCAGTTCTTCCCGTCGACGCAGTCGTGGATCAACGCGCACTTCTCCTACGGCTCGCTGCTGTACATCGGCCTGGAGGGGGTGCTGATCATCGTCTTCACCTACTTCTACACAGCCGTGCAGTTCAACCCGGTCGACCAGGCCGACAACCTGCGCCGCTATGGCGGCTACATCCCGGGCATCAGACCCGGTGCCCCGACGGCGCAGTACCTCGACCGCGTGCTCACGCGGCTGACGCTGCCCGGCTCGCTCTACCTGGCGGCCGTCGCGGTGCTGCCGAGCATCTTCATCAAGTACGGCGGCTTCTCACAGGCGACGTCGCGCGCGCTCGGCGGCACGTCCGTGCTGATCGTCGTCGGCGTCGCACTCGACACGATGCGCCAGATGGAGTCGCAGATGATGGCGCGCTCCTACGAAGGCTTCCTGAAGTAGCGCCATGCCACTGAACGTTCTGCTGCTCGGCCCGCAGGGCGCGGGCAAGGGCACGCAAGCCGCGCGTATCTCGACGGAATACAGCATCCCGCACGTCGCGAGCGGCGAGATCCTCCGTTCGGAGATGCAGGCCGGCACGGAGCTCGGCAGGCGCGTCAAGGACGTGTACGACCGGGGCGACCTCGTGTCCGACGACCTGATGATCGAGCTGATCCGAACGCGGCTCGGCCAGGGCGACACGGACGGCGGATTCATCCTCGACGGCTTCCCGCGCACAACGCGCCAGGCGGAGGCGCTCGACGAGATGTTCGGGGACATCGGCCGTTCTTTCAACGTCGTCTTCGCCCTGCAGATCCCCGACGAAGTGGCCTTCGAGCGCCTGCGCAAGCGGGCGGAGATCGAGGGCCGCGCCGACGACACCGACGAGGCGATCAGGCGCCGGCTCGAGAACTACCACCGCGAGACGGAGCCGCTCATCGAGTACTACCGCGCGCGAGGTAACTTGGTCCCCATCCACGGCGAGCGCACCGAGAACGAGGTGTTCGCGGAGGTCCAATCCGCTTTGGAGCAGGTACCCGCTTGATCATTCGCAAGTCCAACCAGGAGATCGAGGGCATGGCGCGCGCCGGAGAGCTCGTCGCGGAGACGATCGCGCTGCTCGGCGAGCACGTCCAGCCCGGGATCACGACCGGTGAGCTCGACCGCATCGCGGAGGAGTTCATCCGTGACCAGGGCGCCGTGCCGACCTCCAAGGGCTACCGCGGCTTTCCCGCGGCGACGTGCATCTCGCCGAACGCGATGGTCGTCCACGGGATCCCCGGCGACCACCGTGTCGAGGAGGGCGACCTGATCTCGGTCGACGTCGGGATCACGCTCGACGGTCTCGTCGCCGACAGTGCCTACACCTACGCCGTGGGCGAGGCCGACGACGAGTCGTCCAGGCTTCTCGAGGTGGGCAAACAGGCCCTCGAGGCGGGCATCGCCCAGGCGCGGGCCGGCAACCGCGTGGGGGACATCTCCCACGCCGTCCAGGAGCTTGTCGAGGGCGCCGGCTTCTCGGTCGTCCGCTCGCTCGTGGGCCACGGGGTCGGCCGCTCCTACCACGAGGAGCCCCAGATCCCCAACTTCGGCGAGCCCGGCCGGGGCCCGCTGCTTCAGACGGGCATGACTCTGGCGATCGAGCCGATGATCACGGCCGGCGGGCCGGACGTCTACCTCCACGACGACGAGTGGTCGATCTCGACCACTGACGGGTCGATGGCCGCCCATTTCGAGCACACGGTCGCTGTCGAGGACGGCCCCGCGCGGATCCTGACCCGGGCGAAGACGCCTGCAAAGGCCGGTTTGCTACCATAATCGGCTCGCGGCGGGTCGTCCCGCCGTGTTTTCGTGCGCACAGAAGAAAGGCGAATTGTCGAACAAGGAAGAGAAGATCGAGGTCGAAGGCGAGATCACCGAGGCCCTCCCGAGCACGATGTTCCGGGTGCAGATCGACGGCGGGCATTCGGTTCTCGCGACCATCTCCGGGAAGATGCGCAAGCACTACATCCGCATCCTCCCCGGCGACAAGGTCAAGGTGGAGCTTTCCCCTTACGACCTCACGCGCGGCCGGATCACCTACAGGCATCGATAGGAAGATGAGATGAAAGTCAGAGCATCAGTGAAGCCCATGTGCGAGCGCTGCCGCGTGATCAAGCGGCACGGCAAGACCATGGTCATCTGCACCAACCCGCGACACAAGCAAAGGCAGGGCTAAGTGGCACGCATCGCAGGAGTGAACCTTCCGAATCAGAAGCGGCTCGAGATCGGGCTGACCTACATCTACGGGATCGGCCAGCCGACGGCGCGCAAGGTCGCGATCGCGCTCGCCCTGAATCCCGACACGAAGATCCGCGACCTCACCGAAGACGAGGTCACGAAGCTGCGCCAGTACATCGACGAGAACCTGCAGGTCGAGGGTGACCTGCGGCGCGAGCGGTCGCAGGCGATCAAGCGCCTGCAGGAGATCGGCGCGTACCGCGGCGTCCGCCACCGCCGCGGCCTCCCGGTGAACGGTCAGCGCACGCGCACCAACGCGCGTACCCGCAAAGGCCCGGCGAAGACGGTCAGCCGGGGCAAGAGAGCAACGGCGAAGACCTAAATGGCGCCTCCTCGGAAGACAGCGGCACGCGGCCGCACTCGTCGCCGCGTGCGGAAGAACATCGCGATCGGCCAGGCGCACATCAAGACGTCGTTCAACAACACGATCGTCGCGCTGACGGACAAGGACGGGAACGTGATCGCGTGGGAGTCCGCCGGCTCGGCCGGCTTCAAGGGCTCGCGCAAGTCGACGCCGTTCGCGGCGCAGGTCACCGCCGACTCCTGCGCGCGCAAGGGCATGGAGCACGGGCTGCAGAAGGTGGAGGTGTTCGTCAAGGGGCCGGGCTCCGGCCGTGAGACGGCGATCCGCTCGCTGCAGGCGGCCGGTCTCGAGATCCTCGGCGTCAAGGACGTGACGCCGCAGGCCCACAACGGGGTTCGCCCGCGCAAGCGGAGGCGCGTCTAATGGCCCGAGATCGTTCCCCGAAGTGCAGGCAGTGCCGCCGCGAGGGCATGAAGCTCTTCCTCAAGGGCGAGCGCTGCCTGACGGAGAAGTGCGCGATCGAGCGCCGCTCGTATCCGCCGGGCGAGCATGGCCGTGGGCGCATCAAGCAGTCCGAGTACCTGCTGCAGCTGCGCGAGAAGCAGAAGGCGCGCCGCTACTACGGCCTGCTCGAGAAGCAGTTCCGCACGTACTACGCGAAGGCGACGAAGGCGACCGGCGTGACCGGTGAGGCGCTGTTGCGCATGCTCGAGACGCGTCTCGACAACGTCGTCTACCGGCTCGGGTTCGCGGCCTCGCGCGCGCAGGCACGCCAGCTCGTCCGCCACGGCCACTTCCAGGTCAACGGGCGTCGCGTGAACATCCCGAGTTACCAGGTCAAGCCGGACGACGTGATCACGATGGCGCCGAACTCCTCGGCGCAGCAGGTGATTCGTGACGCAACCGACCTGACCGCATCTGTCGCGCCGTGGCTGCAGGCCGACCACGACGGGCTGACCGGAAAGATCCTCAAATGGCCGGAGCGGTCGGAGATCGACACGCCGGTCCAGGAATCACTCATCGTCGAGCTCTACTCGAAGTAGAAAGGAACGCTTTGGCAACACGTACATCCTTGATGGAATTCCAGATCCCGAAGATCGTCCACGAGGAAGTGGACGAGCAGCGCGGGGTCTTCGAGATCGAGCCGCTCGACCGCGGCTTCGGTTACACGTTCGGGAACTCGCTGCGCCGCGTGCTGCTCTCGTCGCTCGAGGGCGCTGCGGTCACCTCGGTCAAGATCGAGGGCATCTCGCACGAGTTCACGACCCTCCAGGGCGTCCGCGAGGACGTCACGGACATCATCCTCAACCTCAAGAGCCTCGTCTGCTTGCTCCACGGCGACTCGCCTGAGATCGAGGTGCACGTCGCGAAGCGCGGCGCCGGAACGGTCAAGGCGTCCGACATCGAAGCTCCCGCCGAGCTCGAGATCCTGAACCCGGACCTCGAGATCGCACACCTCTCCGATAAGGGCAAGCTGGAGATGACGGTCACGATCGGCCGCGGCCGCGGGTACGTGCCGGCCGAGCTGAACCGCGGTCCGGAGCACACGATCGGCGTCATCCCGATCGACTCGATCTTCTCGCCGGTGCGCCGCGTGGCGTACGACGTCGAGGCCGCTCGTGTCGGTCAGCGCACCGACTACGACAAGCTGCGCCTTGACGTGACGACTGACGGCTCGCTGTCGCCGAAGGATGCGATCGCGCAGGCGTCGGAGATCCTGATCAAGCAGCTCGCCATCTTCACGGACCTCGATCGCATCGAGGGCTTCGGTGAGGCTGCCCAAGCCGACGGCGCCCCGGCGGAGATGCCGCTCGCACACGGGATGGAGAACTTCCCGATCGAGGAGCTCGAGCTGGGCGTGCGCTCGTACAACTGCCTCAAGCGCGTCGGCATCGAGACGATCGGCGACCTCGTCGTGAAGACCGAGGCCGAGCTGGCCGCGATCCCGAACTTCGGGAAGAAGTCGGTCGAGGAGGTCAAGGAGACCCTGTCCGCGCACGGCCTGACGCTGCGCGGCGACGAGAGCGGCAACGGGAGCTCGCTCTAGGTGGCCCTACCGGCCGCACTTCGTGGCGCCGCGCCCGCGATCACGCTGCGCGATCCTGCGTCCTCAGTCGCACTCGGGCAACACAGCCCGAGTGCTCCCTGCGTCCTTGTCTCGCCTGGTGCTCGCGACCGCGACATCCACGAGCGCGACCGGCAGGGCCACTGATGCGCCACCGTCGCGCAGGCAAGAAGCTCGGGCGCGACTCGGCGCACCGCAAGGCGCTCTACTCGAATCTCGCCGGCGCGCTGATCGAGCACGGCCGGATCAAGACCACCGAGGCCAAGGCCAAGGCGGTCAAGCCGTTCGCGGAGCAGATGATCACGCTCGGCAAGCGCGGTGACCTCCACGCCCGGAGGCTCGCGCTCGCCGAGCTGCGCTCCCAGGACGTCGTGCACCAGCTGTTCGCCGACGTGGCTCCGCGCTTCGCCGACCGTCCGGGCGGCTACACGCGGATCGTGAAGCTCGGCCCGCGCTACGGCGACGCCGCCGAGATGGTGTACCTGGAGCTCGTCGACTACGAGCCCGCCGGCATGGCATCCGCTGCGCCGGCGTAGCCTGCTGACATGCTGCTGCTCGGCGGGATCCTGCTCGCCGTCTTCGTCGTGCCCTGGCCGTGGGGGATCTTCGCTGTCCTCGCCGGCGGGCTGCTGGACATCGGCGAGTCCGTTGCCTTTCTCAAATGGTCGCGGCGCCGCAAGTCGCCAGTCGGGGCGGAGGCGCTCGTCGGGCAGACGGCGGTCGTCGTGACGCCGACGCAGGTTCGCGTTGCCGGTGAGCTCTGGGAGGCTCGCTCGGACGACCCGTTGCGCGTCGGCAGCGGCGTCGAGGTGACGGCCGTCGACGGCCTCACCCTGAGAGTGAGGGACCTGCGCCACGTGGGCGCAGGTCCCGAGAATGTCAGCCGGTCGTGATCGTCCCGAAGAGCCCGTGCGACTCGTCGTCCGGGCCTGCGGTGAAGAACAACGTGTCCGGGTTGCCGTTCGAGCCGGCGTTCCCGAACTCGAGCGCCCACAGGCCGTCGATCACGAGCTTTCCGCCTGTGGTGGAGTCCCGCAGCGTGCCGCGATGCTCGAAGCCGGAGGCAGTCTCCTCGTAGGCGTTGATCTGTCCGTCGCCGAAGTTGCCGACGAGCAGGTCGCCGGCAAAGCGATCGAACGAAGCGGGGGCCATTGCGAGCCCCCACGGAGCGTTGAGCTGACCGTGCTGCGCGACGCGCGCAAGCAGGTGGCCGCCGAGGTCGTAGGCGTCGACGAAGCCTCGACCCTCGCCGGCGACCTCGTCCGCCGCCTCGGCGTCTTGCTTCGCGTACGAGACGAAGAGACGCGAACCGATCGTCTGGATCCCGAACGGTGCGTATCCGCCGGGCAGCATCGGGTCGACGAACGAATCCGCCGGCGTGACGTTCTGCCAGGCCCCGTTGAACACGTCGACCCGCGCGTTGTGGAAGTCAGCCGCGTACAGCAGCGGATTCCCGGGTGTCGGCTGGGCGATCGCGAGTCCCTTGTAGATCGCGCCCGGCCCGCCGTGCGCGGTGACGAGTGCGGCCGTCGAACCTCCCCGCCACGCCCGGATCATCCCGTCCTCGCTGGCGAAGATGAAATTGGCCGTCCCCAGCGCCGTCGGGGTGACGGTTGTTCCGACCTGGAACTGCCCCGGAATTCCAGCGAAGACCACGCCCGTCGGGCCGCCGTCGACTCCGACGACGAGCGGTTGGGGCTGGGGTTGGGGCACACCGGCGGCGTTGTACAGCGTCGAGAGATCCGTCCCATTGTCAGCGACCCACCAGGGGCTGGTGGCGCTGCGGGTGAGCCCCCAGGCGTTGACGAGGTGCGGATCGGTCACCGCCGCCGCTCCCGCAACGTCGGAGACGAGCGGTGTAACGGTGTACGTGCCGCCCGGTGGAGCGGCGGGCAAAGGCGCCGCGGCTGCGAGCGCCAGACTGGAAACCGTGGCTACGAGCGTGCTTCGCAGGATCCATCTGCGCATGACCTCATCCCCCTCGGTGTCGAGTGCCGAAAGAGGTCCATACGGAAGGAACAACGGGGCGGTTTCCTCGTGTACAACCTTTCTGTGATCGCGGTCGTGGGAGCGGGACATCGCTCGAGCCGTGTCGGCGAGGGTCTGAGGTTCGTGGTCGATTGATCGCAGCTCTCCTCGCCGCGGCTGCGATGTGGCAGAGCGATCCGCCGCTGCCGGTGCCGCGGTCGGAGGTCGCCGGCGCACAGTGGCGCGGCTACGTGGCCGTCGCCGGCGGCTTCCTCGCCGACGGCGAGTCGAGTGGGCGCGTCGACCTGTACAACTCGCGGGTCGAGCAGTGGGAGCGGTTGCCCGATCTCCCGATCGCCGTTAATCATGCGATGGCCGCGGCAGGTGGGGCTCGGCTGTACGTTCTCGGTGGCTACGGCCGGACCGGCGCGCGGCGTGACGTGTTCGTCTACGACGGGCCGCGCTGGCACCGGTTGCCTCCGATGCCGTTCCCCCGGGCAGCGGGCGGCGCGGCGTTCATCGACAACATCGTCTACGTCGTCGGCGGCATCGGACGTTCCGGCCTCGCACGCTCGATGCTCGCCTACGACGTGCGCCGCAAACGTTGGCGGACGCTGCCGGCGCCGCGCCCGCTGCGCGAGCATCTCGGCGTGACTGCGCTACAGGGCCGCTTGTACGTCGTCGGCGGCCGTGCGAATGGGCGGCAGTTCGCCACCGTGGAGCGCTGGCTACCTCGGCGCCACCGCTGGCTGCTGCTGCCGCCGCTGCCGGAGCCGCGCGGCGGGACGGCCGCCGGGTCCGCCTACGGCCTGGTCATCTCCGCCGGGGCCGAGTCGGCTGCGGGAACGAGCGCCGCGGTGTATGCGTACTCGCCGCGCTCGAATCGCTGGCGGCGGTTGCCAGACCTGCCGACACCGCGCCACGGTCTGGCCGTCGTCGGAGAAGGCGCGACCATCCACGTCGTCGGGGGCGGACCGCAGCCGGGCCTGTCGGTCAGTGCCGCGAACGAGTCGCTGCTTCTAACCGACTGAGCCGAGCGCTGCGCTGACAGCGGCGATGATGACCCCGCCGAGTGTCACCGACGCGAGCGCGCGGACGAAGTTGACCTCGAAGAACCGCCAGCGGAGCCAGGCGAGGACGACCAGCTCGAGCGCGACGACGATGATCGCCGAAATAATTGCCGCTCTGTAGTGCGGGATCAGGAACGGCAGCGTGTGCAGGATGCCGCCGACGAACGTGCCGACGCCGGTGATCGCACCGCGGGAAAGCGGGGCGCCGCGGCCCGTAAGCTCACCCGTATCCGAAAGTCCCTCCGAGAACCCCATCGAGATGCCGGCTCCGATCGCCGTCGCGACGCCGGCGATGAACGCATAGTGCGGCTTGTGCGTGATGATCGCGACGGAGAAGATCGGCGCCAGCGTCGACAGCGACCCGTCGATCAGACCGATCATCGCCGGTTGCACTCGCTGCAGAAGGAAGGCGTGTTGCTCGGTCATTCGTTAGAGTGTATCAAACCAGACGCAAGTTGATAGAGCATAAGGCACTCCTGACAAACACCGTCAGGGGAGCCTGACATGCGGCTGAAGCTAACCGTCGAGTACGACGGCAGCGGGTTCCGCGGCTGGGCGGCGCAGCCAGGGCTGCGCACCGTCGAGGCGGCTGTCCGCGCCGCGCTCGGCTCGGTGTTCGGGACGTTCGACAACCTCGCAGTCGCCGGCCGTACGGACACGGGCGTGCACGCGCTCGCCAATGTCGTCAGCGTCGACGTCGACGGCGGCCCGCCGGCGGAGCGTGCGGCCGAGGCGCTGAACACGGCGCTGCCCGAGGACGTTGTCGTGGTCGACGCGGAGCCGGTCCCGTCGGACTTCCACGCGCGCCACTCCGCGCGTTCGCGCAGCTACCGGTACCGCATCTGGCGCCGACGCGTGCCCTCGCCGTTCGAGCAACGGCGCTCGTGGTGGTACCCACGGCCACTCGATGAAGAACGGTTGCATGACGCCGCCGACCTACTGATCGGCGAACACGACTTCCGCGCGTTCACTCCGAAGGAGACGCAGCACGAGGTCTTCAAGCGCAACGTGCTGGGTGCGCAGTGGCATCGACGCGGCGATGCGCTCGAGTTCGAGATCGCTGCGAACAGCTTCCTCCGCCACATGGTGCGCACGCTCGTCGGGACGATGCTCGAGCTGCCGCCTGAGCGGATCGCGAGCTTGCTGACCGGCGCGGCGCGCAGCGAGGCCGGCTCGACGGCGCCGCCATGGGGGCTGTACTTCGAACGCGTCGACTACTGAGGGAGGCTCATGCCGCCGCAGCTTTCGAACTCCAGCCTCCGGACCATTGGCCAGTCGCGCGGAGGCGAACGTAACTGCTTCGATGCGACCTCGTATACGGCGGCCCGTGCAAAGCGTGTCGCCGACGCGTTGTAGAGCGTCAGCCGCTGATGCCACACACCCCGATGGTGCCACCGCAAGACAACGCCGACTCGGCCCCGCGCGACACAGTCGGCCTGTGACATCGCCGTTCCGGCCGATCCGTCCAGATCCCACACAAAAGGCGGGTCTGCGGGATCGTGAGGGCCGCCGGTCATCGCGACGATGCGTCCGCCTGAAAGCGTGAAGAGAACGAGGAAGTCGTTGGAGGCGCCGTGCCAGACGCGCACGAGGACCTCGAGGCCACGCCGCCGATTGAGCTGGCGCAGAGCGACGATGCGCGGCTCGCCCTGCGCCGAGGGTTTGTAGCCCGAGAACCCTCGAAACGGTCTTGCTGATCAGACGGTCGCGTGTATCGAGGCGAAGAACGAAGAAGCGCTTGTGTCTCGCGAGGGTCAGGGTGTCGGGGCGCCCGTCGCCGTCGACGTCGGCGCGCAGTCCGTGGGTCCCGGTCGTCCAGCCACCGGCGATCGCGGCGGCCGTGGCTAGCATCAAGCCGATGCGTTTTCCCGTGGTCCTGTTCGATCTCGACGGCACTGTGATTGACTCCGGCGCGATCATTCTCGCGTCGATGCGGCATGCCGCCAAGGAGGTGCTCGGCGAGGAGCCGCCGGACGAGCTGCTGATGGCGGCCGTCGGCGGGCCCGGCCTGGAGGCGCAGATGCACGCCCTCGCGCCCGATCGGGTCGAGGAGCTCGTCACCGTCTACCGCGCTCACAACGAGCCGCTGCACGAGCAGCTCGTGTGCTGCGTAGGAATCGACGACCTGCTCCTGCGCCTGAAGGACGAGGGCCGCCGCCTCGGCATCGTCACCGCCAAGCGGCGCGCGACGGTCGCGCTCGCCTTCGACGTCCTGCCGCTCGCACATCTCTTCGAGACCGTCGTCGGCGGTGACGAGACGAAGGAGCACAAACCCGCTCCGGAGCCGCTGCTGCTCGCCGCCGGACGGTTGGGAGTCGAGCCGGAGGACTGCGCATACGTCGGCGACTCGCCGTTCGACATCCGCGCCGCGAAGGCGGCGGGGATGTTCGCCGTCGCGGTGACGTGGGGCGGCATCCACGACCGCCCGAAGCTCGAAGCAGAAGAGCCAGACGCGATCGTCGGCAACGCCGAGGAGCTCTATGCCGCGCTCTGAGCGCAGCGTTCAGGCGTCGGGCAAGCCACAACGTGCGTCAGACGGTCGCGCTGGCAAAGCTCGCGCAACCTCTAAGGCGGCGCCGAAAAGCGGCGCCGCGGCGTCCTCTAAGACCGCTGCTCCCGAGCAGCGCGCGGCCGAGCTGCGCGAGGTGCTCGACTACCACCTCTACCGCTACCACGTCCTCGACGACCCGGAGATCGCCGACGCGGAATACGACGCGCTCTACGACGAGCTCGTCCGCATCGAGGGAGAGAACCCCGAGCTGGTCACCCCCGACTCGCCGACGCAACGCGTCGGCGCCCCGCCGTCGGACAAGTTCCGGAAGGTCGAGCATCCGAGCCCGATGGGCTCGCTCGAGAAGGTCACGACCAGCGAGTCTCTGGAGAAGTGGCACCAGGACGTCTGCAAGCGGCTCGGCACTTCCGAGGTCGAGTACGTCACCGAGCCGAAGATCGACGGGCTCTCGATCAACCTGATCTACGAGGACGGAGTCTTCGTCCGCGGGGCGACGCGCGGTGACGGCTACCGCGGCGAGGACGTCACGGTGAACCTCCGGACGATCAAGGCGATCTCGATGCGCATGCAATTGGAGAAGGGCGAGCAGCCGCCCTCGCTGCTCGAGGTGCGCGGGGAGGTGTATCTCCCGCTCAGCGGCTTCAACGAGCTGAACGAGCGTCTTGTCGCAGAGGGGAAAAAGCCGACCCCGAACCCGCGCAACGCGGCCGCCGGTTCCCTCCGCCAGAAGGACTCGTCGATCACCGCGCAGCGGCCGCTCGCGATCTGGATCCACGGTCTCGGTCACAAGCACGGACTCCCGGCCGACGGGCACTGGGAGTCGCTTCAGTGGCTGCGCGAGCACGGGTTCCGCACCAACCCGTTCGCCGAGCTACACGACTCCGTCGAGTCGGTCGCGCGCGCGTGTAGCGAATGGGAGAAGAAGCGGATCGAGCTCGACTACGAGATCGACGGCATCGTCATCAAGGTCGACTCGTTCGAGCAGCAGCGCCGGCTCGGGTCGCTGCACGAGCGGCCGCGCTGGGCGCGCGCCTTCAAGTGGGCGCCGATGACCGCGACGACGAAGCTGAACAAGATCGCGATTCGCGTGGGCCGTACCGGCGCGCTCAATCCCTGGGCGATGCTGGAGCCGGTCGAGGTCGGCGGCGTCACCGTCTCGCGCGCGACGCTGCACAACGAGGAGGACATCAACCGCAAGGACATCCGCGAGGGCGACATCGTCGTCGTGCAACGCGCCGGCGACGTCATCCCGCAGATCGTCGGCCCGGCCGGCGAGCACCAGCCCGGAACGAAGCCGTTCAAGATGCCGAAGGAGTGCCCGCTCTGCGGAACGGACATCGTCAAGCCGGAAGGCGAGGCGATGCACCGCTGCCCGAACAAGGCGTGTCCTTCCCGTGGGCTCGAGTCGCTGATCAACTGGGTGCAGGCCGCCGCGGACATCGAGGGCGTCGGCGAGCAGTCCGTGCGCCAGTTCTGGGATCTGGGCCTCGTCCGCTCGATCCCCGAGCTCTACCGACTCACGAAAGAGCAGTTGCTCGAGGTCGACGGCTTCGGCGAGATCTCCGCGACGAGCGCGATCGAGTCGATCCAGGCATCGAAGCAGGTGCCTTTCAACCGCGTTCTCTTCGGCCTGAACATCCCTGACGTCGGCTGGGTCACAGCGGTCAACCTCGCCCGCCACTTCGAGAACATCGAGCGGCTGATGAGTGCGAGCCAGGAAGAGATCGAGGAGGTGGAGGGGATCGGTCCCGAGCGCGCCGAGGCGATCGCCGAGTGGTTCGCCGAGGATGCGAACCGCGAGCTGGTCGCCGACCTGGGCTCGCTCGGCCTGCGCTTCGAGATCGGCGACGAGCTGAAGCCGGTCGAAGGTCCGCTCACCGGCCAGACCTACGTGATCACGGGAACGCTCGAGGGTTTCACGCGCGATGAGGCTGCCGCGGCGCTCGAGGGGAGGGGCGCCAAGGTGATCAACTCGGTGTCCGGCAAGACGACGGGACTGATCATCGGCGAGGAGCCCGGGAACTCGAAGCTGACGAAGGCCCGCAAGCTCGAGGTGCCGCTGCTGGACGAGGCGGCTCTGAACGACCTACTGGCCGGCTAGCACCTGCACGAAGCGGTCCTGCGCTCGGCGCGCCCACCAATACTGGAGCGGATGCCCGTTCTGCAGCACCGTGAAGACGAACCGCGTGCTCACGTAGCCCGACAATGCCGACGCGTCGCTCGTCGTGCCCGTCTTCGCGAGCACGCGCCCGCGCGCGGGCGGCGTGCGGAGCCGGTCGTGGAGCGTGCCGTTGACACCGGCCACGGGCAGCGCGGCGACGAAGGCGGGCCGCACCGCGGGGTCGTTCCACGCGAAGCGGAGGACAGCGGCGACTGCGTTCGCCGTCAACCGGTCGAGACGCGACAGGCCTGAGCCGTCGACGATGCGTACGCCGGTCATCGGCACGCCGGCCTCCGCGAGCGTCTGCATCACGACCGACGCGCCGCCGGCGCTCGTACCGCGCTCGAGCACGACGGCGCCCAGCTGCTTGAGCAGCAGCTCGGCCGTGAAGTTGTCGCTCTCCTTGTCCATGTACCGGATGATCGACGCGAGCGTCGGCGACTCGATCTGAGCGAGCGGAATCGAGAAGTCGTCGACGCGGCCGACGGATGCGCCGCCGTCGACGACGACGCCTGCGGCGCGTAGCGCCGTGCGGAAAGCGGTCGCCGCGGCGAGTGCGGGCGTGCGCGTCACGTACCGGCCGACCCGCGCGCGGTCGACGGCGAGCGCCGACAGCGGCGGCGACTCCTGGATGTAGAAGCTCGGCTTCCAGCCGGCGACCGTACGACGCGTGTCGAAGTACGACTCGTCGCCGACGATCCCGCCGGTCACGTGCCGGATTCCAGCAGCTCGCACCTGCCCCGCGAGCGCACGGAGGCCGGCGGTCGAGAGCGTCGGGTCGCCGCCGCCCTTCAACACGAGCGTCCCGTCGAAGCTCGTCGCGTCCTGCGATCCTTCGCCGAAAACGTCGGTCTCGATGCGATAGGAGGCCCCCAGGTTCGACAGGGCCGCGTAGCTGAGGGGCAGCTTCTCGTTAGAGGCGGGGGCGAGGGGCAGCGCCTGGTTCTGCGTGAAGAGGACGCTCCCGGTCGCCAGATCCATCGCGACGGCTCCGGAGCGGGCCGGGGCGACGTGCGGCACGCGCAGGGCCTTGGCGAGACTGGCCTGGAGCGGCGTCTGCTGCGCGCCGGCCGCGACGGGACTGGCCAGGGCGGCCAGGACCAGCAAAACGGCGAATCTGCGGCGCGTCACGGCGGTTTCAAGAATAGGCCTACCTGCGGCGGAAGATAGTCCGGGCGGCCCATGTGCAACGGCCGTTCGAGGGCGAATACTTGTGCGGAACGGTCACAAGCCCCTCTTGAAGGCCGAGAATGATTCAGGACGACATCCGCACCCTTCTTGCGGCGCCTCCGAGCGGCGAGGACGCGCCGACCCTCGACTACATCGAGCACACCCTCACCGAGGGCTACGCCCGGGCGCTCGCGCTCGAAGCCGAGCGCTGGCGGTTCGAGCGGCAGATCGCCGAGGTCGCGACGCGGCTCGGGAACGAGATCACCGACGAGGACGCATCCGAGCTCGCGCGCCTGGGGCGGTGCCTGTCCGCGGCCGACGGCGACCTGAATAGGCTCCGGACGCTGCTCGTCGCGCTGCGCACGCGCGCCAACGAGGCCCGAACCGCCGCCTAGCTCTGTCTAGACGATCCCGCTGCGGACGGCGTAGACCGCCGCCTGGATGCGGTTGTCGATCTGCAGCTTCATCAGGATGTTCGAGATGTGGTTCTTGACCGTTTTCGGGCTGATGTGCAGCTCGGCGGCGATCAGCGCGTTGTCCTTCCCGTTCGCGATCAGCTTCAGCACCTCGATCTCGCGCTCGGAGAGCTCGGCTCGGATCGTGGACTCGATCTCGGGCTGACGGTTCGAGGCTCGCACGCGCTGCAGCACCTTCGACGCGATCGTGGGCGAGATCAGCGACTCGCCGAGCGAGGCCGCGCGGATACCGGCGATCAGCTCCTGGATCGAGGAGTCCTTGAGCAGGTAGCCGCACGCGCCGGCGAGGATCGCGTCGATCACGTCGTTGTCCTGATCCGAGATCGTCAGCATGAGGACGCGCGTGAGCGGTGCGATCGTGGAGATGTGGCGAGTGGCCTCCACCCCGCCCATTCCCGGCATGTTCAGGTCCATCACGACGACGTCCGGGGCGAGCTCGCGCACGATCTTGAGCGCCTCCTGCCCGGCTGCCGCCTCGCCGACGATCTGCACGCCCTCCTCCTCGAGCAGGTTCCGCAACCCGCTCCTGAACAGGTCATGGTCGTCCACGATCAGGACGCGGACGTCTTCCAACGCTTGCTGGTCGATGCTCATGCTGCTCATGGGGCTAGTGCAGCGAAATGGTAACGGTGCGGCGACCCCACGCAAGGGCATCGGCAAGGGTGGGGAACCAGAGGTCGATCGTGTAGCCGCTCACCGCGCTCCCGGTGTCGGCGGCGACGCCCTCGCCGTAGCCGGGGATGGTCATGCGCGTCCCCAGCGGAATCACCGCCGGGTCGACGGCGACGACGCCGAAGCCGACCGGAAGCCCGGTCGACGTGTGGCCCGGGAGGGAGTAGCCCGTGGCGGTGACGGTGACCGTCCCCGGGGTGGCGCTCGCGGGCGCGGGAGCGGGAGCGGCGGCCCCGGTCCTCTGCGACTGGATCGCCGCGGCCTTCTGGACGACGCGGCGTGCATGCGTGTCGAGCGTGGCGAGCTGGCGCTTCGTGAGGCGACGCTGGCGCGCGAGCGAGGCGAGGTACTCCACGCGCGCCGCCCGGGCGCTCTCGAGCGAGGCGGCGGTTGCCCGCGCACGCGCCTCGAGCTCTTCCGCCTGACGGGTCTGCACGGCAAGCGTGCTCGCGAGCTCCGTGAGCTTCGCGTGCCCCTCACGGGTGTCGCTGACGGCAGCCTCGCTCTGGCGCGCGCTCTGTTCCAGGTCGTTGAGCCGAGTGACGGCATCGTCGAGGGAGCCGGAGCCGAGCAGGATTGCGATCGCGTTCGGTTCCCCTTCCTCGTACAGCGTCCGCAGGTGCGCGCCGAGCAGATCCTGCGACACGCGCAAGTTGTGCCCGATGACCTTCAGCTGCACGTGCGCCTGGTGCCGCTCGGCTCGCAGCGCCAGGACGCGCTGGTGAACGCGTGCGAGCTCGCCGCGCGTCTGGGCGAGGCGAGAGTCGAGCGCGTAGAGGCCGAGGAGAGCGCTGTGAGACCTCGTTGCAAGGGTGCGCTGGTGCTGCTTCAGCGCTGCCTTGTCCTGAGCTCCCGCGAGGGACGCGCTGAGCAGGATTGCTGCAAAGAGCGCGAACCCGAACGCGAGGCGGCTCTCCCGTCCACCACGCACGGGGCGGGACATTACCAACGAATCGGCATGTGTCCCTGAGCACAAATACGAACGTTTTGCCGATCTTTCGGCCTGGAAACCGCCGAAATCGGTGACTTTGTGCGGTCCGGCCACTTACCAGAAAGGGGTACTTTTTGGCTCGGAAAGCGGTTGCAGACATCCGAAGTCGTTGGTAGGGTGCCGAACTTGTGCGGACCGGCCCCCTCCGGCACCGCGCTCGTCGTCCCCGATCTGGACAGCTGGTGACCCCCCGCAGGAGACGACAGGCGCAGGCATTCGCTCTCGTCGTAGGCGCGCTTTGCGTTGCCACGGCTGCGAACGCGGATCCCGGGAGCGTTGCCTCGAAGCAAGCGCAGGCCCAGCAGGTTCTCGGCCAGATCGACCAGATCGATCGCAGCCTCGGAGCGGCAGTGGAGCAGTACAACCTCGCCAACGTCCGGCTGCACAAGATCGAGGGCGACATGCGCGAGAACAAGAAACAGCTCACGCTCGCGCGCGCGAATATGAAGATCTCGCAGAAGTCGCTAGCCAAGAGGCTCGTCAGCGCATATACGTCGACGGAGGACAACTCGACGCTGTCCCTGCTGCTCGGGTCGACGAGCTTCGAGGATCTGCTCAACCGCGTCGAGACGATCAACTCGACGTCGACCCAGGACGCGAACATCGTCCGGCAGGTACGCACGTCGAAGGTGGCGATCCAGCATCACCAGGTCGAGCTGCACAACGCCCATCAGGAGCAGCAGCGGATCGTCGCGCAGAAGTCCGCGCAGCGACAGCACATCGAGGCCCAGTTGGCGACACGCCGGCAGCTCCTGTCCTCGATCCGCGGCGAGATCCAGCGTCTGAAGACCGCCGAGGCGGCACAGCAGCGGCGCCTGGCAGCGGCCGCGCAGGTGCGCGTCGCGGGCCAGGCGGATCCTCCGCCGGTCACCGGGGTCGGCGTCGGCGCCTCGACGCCGGAGGGCTCCACAGTCGCTCCGCCGAACGTGCACGGCGGCGTCGTCGGGGTCGCGATGCACTACCTCGGTGTGCCGTACGTCTGGGGCGGGGCCTCGCCCCGCGGCTTCGACTGCTCGGGCCTCGTGATGTACGTCTACTCGCAGATCGGGGTCTCGCTGCCGCACAGCTCGTACGCCCAGGCCGCGATGGGGACGCCCGTGTCCATGAGCCAGCTCGAGCCGGGCGACCTCGTGTTCTTCACAGGCGCGAGCCACGTCGGCATCTACATCGGCGGCGGCCAGTTCATCCACGCGCCTCACACGGGCGACGTCGTGAAGATCTCGTCGCTGAGCGGGTACTACTCGTCGGCGTTCTACACCGCACGACGCATCTAGCCCGCCGCACGGCGTAGCGAGATCCACAGCACCGCCGCGACCGCGAGGGGCAGGACGATCCAGGCCGACGCCCAGGTCGTCGCGAGCAGAGCGGTGAGGCCGAGCGCGAGGGCGATGCCCACGGCCACGCGCCAGTCGTCGCCGACGACGAAGTCCCACCAGAAGGCCCCAAAGCGCCTCATGCGAGCGCGAGCCTCCGGCGCCGCAGCGCCGTGACGTACCCGAGCGAGACGAGGATCACGAACGCCAGCACGAACGGAAGGGCGGCGTCGTCACCCGGCCAGTCGACGCCGGCGCCCTCGGCGCCCCAGAAGGTCCCGAAGGTAGTCAGCATCACTCCCACGGCGAAGGCGAGCGTGTTCTCCGGCACGCGGCTGAGCGGGCCGCGCACGACGATGCCGGCGATGACCACGAGCACGATCGCCGCGACGGCCCCGACGATCGCGAGCGGGATGCTTCCCTGCGTGCTCCCGAACGTGAGCACGATGAACGCCACTTCGAGGCCCTCGAGCAGCACCCCCTTGAAGGAAACTGTGAAGCCGTACCAGTCGAGACCAGCGCGCTCGTCGCGCTGAGCCGCCCGTGCGGCCGCGGCCTCGCGCTCGAACACCGAGTCCTCGTCGCGCAGAGCACGCCAGCCGCTTGCGCGCAGGATCGCTTTGCGCAGCCACTGCAGGCCGAAGACGAGCAGCAACGCGCCCACGACGAGGCGGAGCACCTCGATCGGGATCACCGTCAGCGCCGGTCCGAGCGCCGCGACGATCACAGCCAGCGCGAGCGACGCCGCGAATGTGCCTGCGAGTGCCGAGCGCCAGCCGCGGGTGACACCCATCGCGAGCACGATCGTGAGCGCCTCGACACCCTCGACCGCGCTCGCCAGGAACGCGGACGCGACGAGGAAGACGTCTTTCAGGAGTAGAGCGCCTCGATCTCGGCGGCGAAGTGCTCTTGACAGACACGGCGCTTGAGCTTCAACGTGGGCGTCACCTCGCCTTCGTCGGGGCTGAAGTCCCGCGGCAGGATCGCGTAGCGCTTGATCTGCTCGAACCGGGAGAGCTCGCTGTTGACCTCTTCGACGGCGCGCTCGATCTCGTGGCGCGCCTCGTCGGGCGTCGTCTCGTCGGCGACGGTGATCAGCGCGGCGACGTACGGCCGCTTGTCCCCGACGACGAGCGCCTGTGAGATCAGCGGATGCGTCTTCAGCGCGTTCTCGAGGTTCTGCGGCGCGACGTTCTTCCCACCGGCCGTCACGAGGATGTCCTTCTTCCGGTCGGTGATCGTGAGAAAGCCGTCCTCGTCGAGGTGGCCGAGATCGCCCGAGCGCAGCCAGCCGTCGCCCGGGAGGACTTCCCGCGTGGCCCGCTCGTCCTTGAAGTAGCCGGCGAAGTTGGTGTCCGTCTTGATCAGCACCTCGCCGTCGTCGGCGATGCGCAGCTCGACACCCGGAAGCGCCGGCCCGACGGTGCCGAAACGGAACTGGGCGGGACGGTTCACCGTTGCGGCCGTGGTGCATTCGGTCAGCCCGTAGCCCTCGAGGATGAGGATGTCGAGCGCGTGGAAGAACTCGATGATCTCCTTCGCGAGCGGCGCGCCACCCGAGATGCCGATGCGTAGGCGCCCGCCGAGGCGGTCTTTCACTTTCGAGTAGACGAGCCGGTTCGCGAGCCTATGCTGCAGCGCGAGGCCGCGCGGGAGCTCACGGCCGGCCTGGCGGAGCTCGCTCGCGCGCCGTCCTACGCGCAGCGCCCACTCGATCAGCGCGCCCTTGACCCCGCTTTCCTCGGCGAACTTCTGCGTGACGCCGGTGTGGACCTTCTCGTACACGCGCGGCACGCTCGGAAAGACGGTCGGCTTCACCGCCCGCATTGCGTCCGCGACGGCGTACGGGTCGGGGCAGAAGGCGATCGTGTAGCCGCGCCGCGCACCGCCGAGTGCCATGCAGCGCCCGAAGTTGTGCGCGAGCGGGAGGAAGAGGAGCATCACGTCGCCTTCGACCGTGAAGTCCTCGACGTCGTCGACCTTGTCGACCATCGCGTAGTAGTTGCGGTGCCTGATCATGCAGGCCTTCGGCGGCCCGGTCGTGCCCGAGGTGTAGATGTACGTGTAGAGGTCGTCCTCGCCGATCTCCGCGGCGGCGCGCTCGAGGCCATCGGGTTCGGCCCGGGCATGGTCGCGGCCGCGAGCGCGTAGCTCGTCGAGGCCGGCGAACGTCAGCACATGCTCGAGTCCGAGGCCGTCGACCTTGCGCCGTTGCTCCTCGTCCTCGCAGAGCGCGCCGACCGCCTCCGAGTGCTCGATCACGTACGCCGTGTCGCGCGCGGAGTTGTTCATGTAGATCGGCGCCGTCACGGCGCCGACGAGTGCGAGCGCGAAGTCGAACAGCACCCACTCGACGCGCGTCGACCCGAGGATCGCGAATGCGTCGCCTCTGCGGACGCCGAGCGCGAGCAGCCCGTGCGCGAGCTCGTCGACGATCTGCCCCGCCTCAGCCCACGTCACCGGGTGCCAGACGCCGTTCTCCTCGACGAGGTACGCAGGCTCGTCCGGCTGGCGGGCGACCGCGTCCCGCCAGAGCCGGGCGATCGTCCGTGTGCCCGTCGCGGTCGTCGTGGCCACGCTCGAATCGTAGTCAGGGTGCGGTTTCCCGAACGTGAAGACACCGGAGAGCCGCCTTCCTCGAGCTGCGCCACTCCCGCAGGCTGGGACAGCTGCATCCGACACTGAATCCAAGGAGAGAGAAAAAGATGATCCGCACTGGACAGAAGGTCGAGAATCCGGTCACCGGGGAGGAGCTGATCTTTCACAAGACCTCCCGCGACACCGGCGGCGAGTACGTGCTCGTCGAGACGATCCTGCGGCCGGATGCGTTCGTCGCTGCGGCCCACTCCCACCCGTACCAGTCCGAGAGCTTCCAGGTGCTCGAGGGCCGCGTCGGCTTCAAGGCCGGTCGCAAGAAGGTCGAGCTCGGCCCCGGCGACGCCGTTACGGTGCTGCCGAGGACGGCCCACAAGTTCTGGAATGCCGGCGACGGCCCGGCACGCTTCACCTGCGAGATCCGCCCGGCGGGCGCGTTCGAGCAGCTGATCGAGACGATGTTCGGCCTCGCCGCCGACGGCAAGACCTCGAAGAAGGGCATGCCGAACCCGCTGCGGCTGGCGGTCATCGCCCGCCACCACTTCGACGACGTCCGGCTGCCGCTGATCCCGCACCTCCTCCAGCGTGCGGCGCTGGCGATGGGCGCTCCGATCGGCAAGGCGTTCGGCTACCGGGAGAAGTACGAGGCCTCGGCGGAGCCTGCCGTCGCCTAGAAGGAAACTCCGCCCGCTACGGCGAATGGGGCCGGTCCCTAGAGAACAACCTACGGCGGTGCCAGGTTGAAGCCTGGCACCGCGGTAACATTCAAAGGCGGGCCCCATGCGCACGATCTGGAATGGATCCATCTCTTTCGGCCTGGTCAACATCCCCGTTGGCCTGGCTCTCGCGACGACGCCGAAGGCGAAGCAGTCGGACGTCAGCTTCCGCACGCTTCATCGCGAGTGTCGGACGCCGATCCGCCAGAAGCGCTGGTGCCCCACGCACGACCGCGAGGTCGGCCCGGACGAGATCGTGAAGGGCTGGGAGGTCGCGAAGGGCGAATTCGTGATCGTCGAGGACGCCGACCTCGAGGCGATCGCGCAGCACGACGACTCGCGCTCGATCGACATCACGCGCTTCGTCGAACTCGACGACGTCGACCCCGTCTACCTCGACCGCACGTACTATCTCGCGCCGGCCACGAACCCGGCCCAGCGGCGCCCGTACGTGCTGCTGCTCGAGGCGATGAAGCAGGCCGGCATGGGCGGCATCGGCCGCTTCGTACTGCGCGGGGCCGAGTACTTCTGCCTCATCCGCCCGAAAGGCGATGCGCTCCTCCTCGAGACGCTCTTCCTCGCCGAGGACGTGCGCTCGCAGGCGGAGATCGACGAGGCGGTCTCCGGCATGGAGGTCAAGGACACCGAGCTCAAGCTGGCGCAGCAGGTGATGGAGAGCCTCGTTGCGGAGTTCGATCCGACGGAGCTCCACAGCCAGTACCGCAGTGACCTCCGCCAGATGCTCGAGGCGAAGCTCGACGGCCAGGAGATCGCGAAGCCCGAGCCCGTTCCGGAGACGCCGGTCGTCGACCTGATGGAGGCGCTCAAGCGCAGCGTCGAGGAGGTCAAAGGCCGCAAGACCACGGCGAAAGCCGCCTCCACCAAGAAGAAAGCCGCCCCGAAGAGCGGCTCTTCCGGCGCGCGGCGCCAGCCGGCGCGCAAGTCTGCGTAAGTCGTCCCTAGTGCTTCTGGAGCACCCCTAACGCCTCGAGCTGCGCCTGGAACAGCGTCTTGTCGATCTTGCCCTGGTAGATCGGGACACCCTCCTCGAGACAGACGCGGATGACCTCCTGGCGGTCGATCCCCAGTTCTTTCGACAGCTCCTCGGGCGTGAGGTGGTTCGCCATTGACGCTCCTCTCTGTGTACGAAAAAGCCCGCTTGCGCAGTGGTGCTCAGCGGGCTAGGTCGAACCTCCAGATGTGGGTGCCGGATTCAACGTTCCGGCCCTCCGAATCCATTCATCGCCTCTCAGGATAATCGGCCTTGGTGACGGACGCAAAGCTGCCCGGTTTCGAGGAACGTTTTGCCGAGGTCAGGAGCGTCCGGCTGCGCTACTTCGTCGCGGGCGAGGGCGCGCCGCTCGTCCTCGTGCACGGGCTCGGCGGGGCGGCGTCGAACTGGACCGAGCTCGCGCCGCTGCTGGCGGCGCGGCACCGGGTACTCGTCCCGGATCTGCCTGGCCACGGCGGCTCGACGGCCTTGCCCGGCGTCTCAGGACTCGAGCCGTTCGCCGACCGCGTCGCAGCGGTGGCGGAGCGAGAGGGGATGCTGCCGGCGCCTGTCGTCGGGCACTCGCTCGGCGGCATGGTCGTGCTGAGGCTCGCGCTGAGGCGCCCGGAGGCGGTCCAGGCCCTGGTCCTCGCTGGCGCGGCCGGGCTGAGCATCGGGAACGTCTGGGGGCGGCAGCTCCTCTCGATCTTCACGGCCGTCCGGCCCGGTCGGATCGCCGCCCGTTACCGGGCCTACGTCTCGCGCTCGCGCCTGCTGCGCCGTCTCGTCTTCGGGTTCGTCTCGGTCGCCGATCCGGTCGGGCTTACCGACGAGGCCGTCGAGGGGTTCCTCGCCGGACAGCTGCTGCACACGGACGTCGATAGCGCCTGGCAGGCGCTCCGTCGTGATGACCCGCGTCAGGAGCTCGAAGCCGTCCGCAGCCCGGTGCTCGTGCTGTGGGGCGCGGAGGACGTGCAGCTGCCCCTCGACGACGCGTTCGAGTACACGCGACGGCTGCGCGCCCGCCTGCGCGTGATCCCGGGCTGCGGCCATCTCCTCATCGGAGAGAGGCCGGACCCCTGTGCGCAAGCCATCGAGACGTTTCTACGCGACTGCGGCCTCGAAGGGCACCACCTCCGCATCTGACTCCGTCGCGCGCGACCCGAGGAACTCGATGCGATGCGCGACGACCTCGACGGTGCTCCGCTTCTCGTTGCCGTCTTCCCAGGTGCGGTAGCGCAGCCGGCCCTCGACCCCGACCTTGCGGCCCTTCGAGAGGTAGTCGGCGCACAGCTGCGCCTGCTGGTCCCAGGCCGCGATGCGGAAGAAGTCGGCCTCGTCCGTCTTGGACGGTCGGTCGACGGCGAGCCGGAACGTCGCGAGCCGCTTGTCCTCGCCGAACTCGCGCAGCTCGACGTCGCTCGCCAGATTTCCGATCAGGATCACGCAGTTCATGCCAGTGCCACCTCCGTTGTCGGTGATGGCAACGTAGCGGGAAAGGTGTGACGGGTTTGTGCCGAAACCGGCTACGCTGTGTGCCGCTTTCGGGGTGTGGCGCAGCCTGGTAGCGCGCTCCGTTCGGGTCGGAGAGGTCCCCAGTTCAAATCTGGGCACCCCGATAGAAGGGCCTCGCTTCGCGAGGCCCTCTTTGTTCGGGCCGCGAGTTCGCCTGAGCGCGCGGGTTGGCGGTCGCCCTACTTGGATTCGGGCGATTGGGGGTGGCAGGCCGAGCAGCGACGCTTCGCGTTCGCCCGGCTTGGTTCGCCTCCGGCTTGGGTCGCTGTTTGGGTCGTGCGTTTATGCAGTTGCTGTTGCTTGGACCCTCGCGCGTCGTCTTGTCGTGGCGACCGTCAGAAGTGAAATTGCGGCTGCTACGGCGGCTACGCCTATAGCCCACCAGAGACCGGTGATGTTGTCGTCCCAGCCGATCGCTCGGTCGATGGAGAAGCGGCCGGGGCCGGTCGCGGCGACCGCTACGGCGATGGTGGCGATGGTGAGCGGGAACTCGAATCCCCCGTTGCCGTTGAAGAAGCCTTTCGACCAGTGGACGACGGCGATCGCGTTGAGCATGACCACGGTGATGCCGAGTGCCGCGAGCGGCGTCAGAAAGCCCGCCGCGAGCAAGAGACCGCCGGCCTCACCGAGCCCGGCGAGCACGGCCAGCGCGAGGGGTGGACGGAAGCCGACGTTCTCGAAGAACCCGGCCGTGCCGCGCACGCCGCCGCCGCCGAACCACCCAAACAGCTTTTGAGCACCGTGCGCGAAGATCGTCAGTCCTCCGACGACGCGGAGCAGCAAGAGCCCATAAGCCATCCTTCCTCCTTACTTTCGCTTTTGAAGCTTTAGGAAGTGTGCCTACCGCGTTGTTCCCTCCGCAAACCGCGGCTAGTCCACGGAACGGATGCGCCGGTCGCTCAGGCCGAGCGCGAACAGCCCCGCGCAGACGGCCGAGCTGACCGCGATCAGCGTGCCCGGCGCGGCGAGCCCAGAGAGCGCCGCCCAGATCCCGAGGCCCGCGGGCAACAGCCCGAGCGAGCCGAACCAATCCATGCTGATCACGCGCGAGAGCATCTGCTGCGGCACGCGCTGCATGAGCATCGTGTCCCACAGGGTGATCGCGAAGCCGATGCAGAAACCGCGGCCGATCTGCAGCAGCGCGGCTCCGCCGTACCACGGCGACAGCCCGATCAGCGCGCCGAACGCGCTGTTCGCGACGAACAGCGTGTAGATCAGGACGCCGCGGCGGCGCTTCGGCGACGTCTGCCCGAGCACGACGCTGCCGATCACCATCCCGACGCCCTGCAGCGTGAAGAGGAGGCCGTACGCGCCGACGCCGCCGCCCCACGCGTCCTCGACGAGCTTGGGCAGCAGCACCTGAAAGGCGGCGTAGCCGACGAGCAGGACGAGCGAGAACGTTCCGATCGTGATCCACAGCCACGGCACCTTCACGACGTAGCGAAGGCCGGTCGTCAGCTCACGCCGCAGGCCCTCGCTCGGCGCGCGCTCGTGCAGGCGCGGGTGCGCAAAGGCGACGAACACGGCCGAGACGACGAATGACGCCGCGTCCACGGCGAAAATCACACTCGAGCCCGCGACGCCGTAGATGAGACCCGCGATCGCCGGCCCGACGACGAACGCCGACTGACGGGAGATCCCGACGAGCGCGTTCGCCGAGCCGAGGCTCGGATCATCCACGAGGAGAGGCAGGATCCCGCCGAACGCCGGCTGAAAGAGCCCGCTGCCGAGCCCGTGGAGCGCGACGAATGCGATCAGCACGCCGAAGGTGAGGTGACCGCTCGCGTCGACGAGCGCCAGCGCGGCGATCACCACCGCCCGGGCGCCGTCCGAACCGATCAGCAGCAGCTTCCGCGAGTAGCGGTCGGCGAGCACGCCGCCGATCAGCAGGGTCGTCACGAGCCCGATCGCCTCGACCATGAGCACGATCCCGAGGGAGCTCGCCTTCCCGGTCAGCGAAAAGGCACGCCAGCCGAGCGCGACGACGAATGCCGCGTCGCCGATCTGCGAGATCGTCTGTCCCGTCCAGAGCAGGCGGAAATCGCGGTGCCGGAGCGCTTCGAGGACACGTAGGCGAGGCGGGTCGGACACCGGCGCGAGGCTATCCTGCGCCCATGCCGGATCGGATCCGCGTTGCGTGCGTTCAGATGACCAGCCGCACGGACAAGGCTGTGAACCTTGAAACGGCGGAACGGCTCGTCGCCCAAGCTGCTGCGACCGGCGCCGACATCGTCGTCCTGCCCGAGAAGTGGAACGGCATCGGGGACGCTGCGTACTACCACGAGACCGCCGAGCCGATCGGCGGCGGCGAGTCGGTGACGGCGATGTCGAGCTGGGCACGCACGCACGGCGTCACGCTCGTCGGCGGCTCGATCGTCGAGCTGCGCGACGGCCGCGACAAGCGCTCCAACACCAGCCTCGTGTTCGACTCCGACGGCGAGATCGTCGCGACGTACCGGAAGATCCACCTGTTCGACGTCGAGGTCGGCGGCGTCGTCTACCGCGAATCGGAGTCGGAGGAGCCGGGCGACGCGGCGGTGGTCGCGGACGCGGAGGACTGGAAGGTCGGGCTGTCGGTCTGCTACGACGTGCGCTTCCCCGAGCTCTACCGCATCCTCGCGCTGGAGGGCGCGCAACTCGTCACGGTTCCGGCGCACTTCACGACGCCCACAGGGAAGGATCACTGGCAGGTCCTGTTACGCGCGCGCGCGATCGAGAACCAGCTGTACGTCGCAGCGGCCGCACAGATCGGCGAGACGCTGCCGGGCAAGCCGGCCTACGGACGGTCTCTGATCGCCGACCCGTGGGGCCTGGTGCTCGCGCAGGCGCCGGACGAGGAGACGGTGATCTCCGCGGAGCTCGACCGCACGCACCTCGAGGGCATCCGCGCGAGGCTGCCGTCGCTCGCGAACCGGCAGGCGAACGCGTACCGCTGGCCGACTCCGGTCGCACCGGGTTGACCCAGCTCCGCGCCGTCCTCTTCGACGTCGACTTCACGCTCTGCCGCCCGGGGCCGGAGCTCTCGCCCGAGCGCTACGCGCGCATTGCGTCACGTCACGGCATCGCGCTCGACGCGGCCCGCTACGACGATGCACGCGAGGCGGCCGCACTGAACCTCAAGCGCCACCCAGAGCTTCTGCATGACGACACGATCTGGCACCGCTTCACGGCCGAGATCTTCGTCGGGATGGGCGGGCCTGAGGAGATTGCGTCCGAGTGTGCGACCGAGATCGAGCAGGGTTGGGAAGTGTCGGAGAACTTCGAGCTGTACGAGGACGCGCTCGCCGTGCTCGACGAGCTGCGCGCCGCGCAGCTCCGTCTCGGGCTCGTCTCGAACGGGATCCGCGATCTGAGCGAGTTCGTCGCGCATCACCGGCTCGACGTCGACGCGATCGTCGGCTCGCGCGCGCACGGCTACGTGAAGCCCCACCCGACGATCTTCCAGGCGGCGCTGCAACAGCTCGATGTCGAGCCCACGGAGGCGGCGATGGTCGGGGACTCGCTCGAGGAGGACGTCGAAGGCGCCCGCGCGCTCGGCATGCGCGCCATTCTGCTGGACCGCGAGGATCGCCACCCCGAGATCGAAGAGCGGCTGACCGATCTGTATGGGTTGCCTGCCGCGCTCGGCCTGCCACGTCCGACCCACTAGCATCGCGGCATGCCCGCGTGGCTGATCTGGGCACTGGCGGCGGTCCTGCTGACGGTCGGGGAGATCCTGACGCCGGGGATGTTCTTTCTCGGCCCGGTTGCGCTCGCCGCAGTCGCGGCCGGCGTCGCGGCGGCGGTCGGGCTCGGGGTCGTCGTCCAGTTGCTCGTGTTCATCGCGGGGTCGCTCACGAGCCTGCTGTTCCTCAGGCCGATCGCCCGCCGGCATCTACGCATGCCAGCGGCGATCAGGACCGGCGCGGCCGCGCTCGAGGGCGCGAAGGCGGTGGTGGTGCAGCGCGTCGACGCGAACGGCGGCCGCGTCCGCATCGGCGGAGAGGAATGGTCGGCGCGCGCCTACATGGAAGACCAGGTGCTCGAGCCGGGCGCACGTGTCGAAGTCGTGAAGATCGAGGGCGCCACGGCGCTCGTCTACGAGTAAGGAGAGCTTAGATGGCCGGTCTCATCATCCTCCTCGTCGTTGCAGCGCTTGTGCTCCTGACGCTCGCGCGCACCATTCGCATCGTTCCGCAGGCCCGCGCAGGCGTCGTCGAGCGGCTCGGCCGCTATTCGAGGACGCTGACCCCGGGGCTGACGATCGTCGTCCCGTTTATCGACCGCATTCGCGACATGATCGACTTGCGCGAGCAGGTCGTCTCGTTCGATCCCCAGCCGGTGATCACCGAGGACAACCTCGTCGTCAACATCGACACGGTCATCTACTTCCAGGTGACGAACGCGAAAGACGCGACCTACGAGATCGCCAACTACATCCAGGGGATCGAGCAGCTCACCGTCACGACGCTACGCAACGTGATCGGCGGCCTCGAGCTGGAGGACACGCTGACGTCGCGCGACAACATCAATGCCCAGCTGCGGGGCGTGCTCGACGAGGCGACCGGCAAGTGGGGCATCCGGGTCAACCGCGTCGAGATAAAAGCGATCGATCCGCCCGCGACGATCAAGGACTCGATGGAGAAGCAGATGCGTGCCGAGCGCGACAAACGCGCCGCCATCCTCACCGCCGAGGGTGTCAAGCAGTCGCAGATCCTCACCGCCGAGGGCGAGAAGCAGAGCGCCATCCTGCGCGCCGAAGGGCAGAGGCAGGCGGCGATCCTCGGAGCGGAAGGTCAGGCGAAGGCGATCGACACGGTGTTCCGCGCGATCCACGAGGGGAACCCGGACCCGAAGCTGCTCGCGTACCAGTACCTACAGGTCCTGCCGCAGATTGCGCAGGGGGAGTCGAACAAGGTCTGGATCATTCCCAGCGAGGTGACGCAGGCGCTCGGGCAGCTCACGTCAGCCCTGCCGGGCGGTCAGAAGGACGCCTAGCGGTTGAGCTCGACGACCTGGCTCGGGTCGGGCGGCCGGACGTCGACCTTGATGCCGAACGCATAGAGGTCTTCCGTCATCGACATCGTGAACGCCCCACCGACCGGGGTGTTGTACGACATGTCGATCCTGAGACGGCGAACGCGGCCGGCGTTGTCGATCCACGCCTCGCCGGGGTACGAGCTGATGCCGGTCAGCTCGCGGACGGTGTCGAACGTCTGCCGCAGCTCCTTGTGCTCCTTCGCGAGCCGCGCGAGGTCGACGTTGAAGGTGTAGTGCGTCGTGAAGACGCCGCGGACGCGGTCATAGCCGATCGGGTGCGCGTCGGTGGACGCGGTGAGCATCGCGAGCGAGCGCGACGGATCGGCCTGCGTGGAGTTCATGACCGCCTCGAGGTCGATGCCTTCCTTCTTCGCGGCCTTGGCGACGTCGACCCTGATCCACCGGTTGCCCGCGAGTGCCGCGAAGAGCGGCGAGCGCATGTACATCACGAGGCCGTGGCGGCCGTCCATGATCATCTGCATCGTCGGATCGACGGCGCCAAGCTGCGCCTGTGCGGCCTGAGGAAGCTGGAAACGCATGTTGAGCGCTCCGGAGCGCGTGTGGCCGTCGAACACCCCGGCGCCGCTGAAGGCCATGCCGCCGACGCCGTCGACATCCATGGTCGCCGTGAAAGCGACGCGCGACGACTCGGACTGCGCCGTCTTCGTCGCGGCGCTCGCGACGGGATCGAACGAGAGCGTGTCGCCGCCGCAGCCTGCGAGCGCGGTCGCGGACGCTGCAACGCACAGCAACGACACGATGGGGCGCACGGTCATCTGGTGAAAATCGTCGTCCGCGTTGCCCGCGGTTATCCCTCGAAAGAGGCACGCGCTTCAGCGAGCGTGGCGACCGGCCCTGCCATCACGTCCTCGCCCTCGAACAGCTCGAGCCATTCGGCGAGGGTGCGCGCCCGGAAGACGGCGACGAGCTCTGCGGCGAGCGCGTCCTGGTCCTCCTCGTACTGGCGGTCGACCAGATCCTCGCGACCGACGACCTCGCACAAGCGCCGCCAGAACTTCGGCTCGACCGGTGTGATCGTCAGGTAACGCGCGTCCGCGGTCGCGTAGATGCGGTAGCACGCGAGCGCGCCGGTCAGTGTCCGTTCCGGCTCGCCGTGCAGGCGGTGCTCGGCAAGACGGTGCGCGTTGTGCGTCATCGAGACGTCGATGCGCCGTCCGCGTCCGGTGCGCTCCCGCTCGAGGAGCGCCGCGAGGATCTCGACCACGGCGTACAGCGCGCCCCCCGCGAGGTCGGCGATCTGCACCGGCGGCAACGCGGGCGCGGTGTCGGCGAGCAGGCCTGCCCAGCCCTGGTAGTTGAGGTCGTGTCCCGCGCGGCGGTCGTCCGGTCCAAAGCCGGTGATCGAGCAGTACACGACCGATTCGGGGACGTCGCTGGCGCCGATGCCGAGACGGTCGGCCACGCCCGGCCTGAAGCCCTCGAGGACGACGTCGGCCTGCGCGCAGATCGTGCGCCCGAGCTCGGGCGCACGGTCGAGATCCCAGACGACCGATTCCTTCCCGGCGTTCAGCGCCTCGTGCCAGCCGGGCGCGACGTCGCGCATGGGATCTCCGCCCGGCGCCTCGACACGGACCACGCGTGCGCCGCGCTCCAGCAGCTCGCGGCTTGCGAATGGGCCGGGAAGGTAGCGCGTGAAGTCCGCGACGACGATCCCGGCAAGAGGCTCCACTATGCTGCGTACATTGACTGACCGGTCAACAGGTCAGGAGGACAAGCGGCGCCTCATCCTCGACGCAGCCGTGCGCGTGTTCGCGCGTAAGGGCTACCACGCCTCGCGCGTGGGCGACATCGCGGAGGAGGCGGGTGTAGCGCACGGGCTGCTGTACCACTACTTCCGGTCGAAGGAGGAGCTGCTCGAGACGATCTTCCGCGAGACGTGGCGCGACGTTCTCGACGCGGTGCGCGCGGTCGAGGAGACCGACGAGAGTGCGCGCGAGCGGCTCGCGGGCGTCGCCAAGATCCTGCTGCGCGCGTGGCGCCGCGATCCCGATCTCGTGCGCGTGCTCGTGCGCGAGGTGACACGCGGCTCGCATCTGCAGCGGCGGATCGACGAGATCGATCAGGCCTTCGCCGGGCTCGAGCGCATCATCGCGCGAGGGCAGGAGGAAGGCGAGTTCCGCGCCGACCTCGACCCCCGCATGGTCAGCTATGTCTTCTACGGTGCGCTGGAGGAGATCCTGACGGGGTGGGTGCTCGGCCAGCTCGAGGACGGCGACGAGCAGATCGCGGCCGCCGAGCACACCGTCATCGATGTTGTTTGCGGCGGTCTGACCCCCGATCGCGAGGCGGCGCCGCTCTAGCTTCGTGGCACAGCTGACTGCTCAGGCGACGGCGCGCACACCGCCCGTTCGCACCTCGCTGTACTGGACGCTCGGCCTGGGGGCATTCGGGCTCGCGTTCTCGATCACGACGACGGCCGCGTACCTGCCGCCGCTGCTCGACCGCTTCACCGATTCCGGCACGCTGATCGGCCTCGTGCTGGGCGCGGAAGGCGTCTTCGCACTGACGCTGTCGCCGGTGATCGGGCCGTGGAGCGACACGTTTCACACGCCACTCGGACGCCGGCGTCCGTTCATGCTTGCCGCACTCGGCCCGATGGCGTTCTGCCTCTTGCTGTTGCCGTTCATGCCGAACCTCTGGACGACGACGCTGATCGTGCTCGCGTTTTTCTTCGCGTACTACGTCTACGAACCGCCATACCGCGGCCTGTATCCCGATCTGCTCCCGCCCTCCACGTACGGCCGCGCGCAGGGAATCCAGCACGTGCTGCGCGGCATCGCCCTCGGTGCCGCGCTCGTCGGAGGCGGGTTCCTGCTCAAAGCGTGGCATGCGGCGCCCTTCGTGCTCGCCGCGTTCGTGACGACTGCGGCCTGCGGCGCTGCGATCCTCTGGGTGCGCGAGGACGGCGGCCACGGCCGCGTCTTCGAAGGTGTCGGCGCGTATTTCAAGCGCAGCTGGTCCATCCTCGCCGAGGAGACGGAGGTGCGCCGGTTCCTGATCGCGAACGCGGCGTGGGAGGGGACGTTCGCAGCGGCGCGCACGTTCGTCGTCCTCTACATCATCGAGGGCCTGCACGAGACGAAGGCGATCTCGTCGGCAGTGCTGGGCGCCGTCGCGACGGGATACGTGATCGCCGCGCTCGTCGCGGGACGGCTCGGCGATCGCTTCGGGATCGCGCGCGTGATCTTCTTCGCATCGTTCGTGTACGGCGGCGGCTTCATCGTCGCGGGCCTCGCGACGACGTGGCACACCTGGTATTTCGGGCTGATCGTCCCCGTTTCGATCGCCGGCGGCACCGTGATGACACTTGCATGGGGACTGCTGTTCAAGCTCATGCCTGCCGAGCACCGCGGCGCGATCTCTGGGCTCGCGACGACGACGAAGGGACTGGGCCTGCTGCTCGGCGCGCCCGTCGCAGGCGCCGCGATCGACCTCGCGCGCCCGTTCCTGAGCGGGACGTCGGGATACCAGGTGCTCTGGATCGTGTGCGGGATCCCGATCCTCGCCGCGATCCCGCTGGTCGCCCGGATGATGCGCATCGAGCCGACCGGCAAGGTCGAGCCGACGGTCGGCTGATGGCGCTCTACGAACGGCTGCGCGACCTCGAGCTGGTCGTCGAGGAGGTGCGGAGCGAGCGGCGCTCGGTGGAGGTCTCGTCCGAGTTCACGCGGGTGACGACGCTGGTCGTGCTGGCCGGGCGCGGGCAGGAAGGCCGCGGGGAGGACGTCACGTACACCGCGGAGGATCACGACTGGTTCCCGTCGCTGGACCCGCCGGGGGCGGTGAGTCTGGGTGCGTTCTCCGCGGCGCTGGATTCCCTCGCGCTCTTCGCGGGTGAGCCGAAGATGGCGGCGTCGCGCGACTACCGGCGCTGGGCGTTCGAGAGCGCGGCGTTGGATCTGGCGCTCCGGCAGGCGGGAGCGTCGCTGGGCCAGGCGGTCGAGCGCGAGTACCGACCGGTTCGCTTCGTCGTGTCGACGCGTGGCGACGCGTTCGCGTGGCTCGCTGGAGCGCCCGAGCTCGAGCTGAAGCTCGATCCAGAGCCGGAGTGGGACCGCTCGTTCATGGAACGCCTGGCGGCGACCGGGCGCGTGCGCGTGCTCGACCTGAAGGCGTACTACCGCGGCACAGTCGTCGACCTCGAGCCGGATCCCGGGCTGTATGCCCGGGTCGTCGAGCTGTTTCCCGACGTCGTGATCGAGGACGCGTCCCTGGACGGCGAGTGCGGCCGGGTGCTGCGTGGTCAGGAGAAGCGGCTGAGCTTCGACGCGCCGATCCACTCCGTGGCGGACGTGCGCGCGCTGCCGGTCGAGCCGGGGTGGATGAACATCAAGCCCTCGCGGTTCGGAACGGTCGAACGGCTGCTCGAGTGCATCGAGCACTGCGACGAGAGCGCGATTCGCCTGTACGGCGGCGGGCAGTTCGAGCTCGATGTCGGGCGCCGCCAGATCCAGGCGCTCGCCTCGCTCTTCTATCCCGACGGCCCGAACGACGTGGCGCCGAGCGAGTACAACGCCGGCGGCCCGCGTTCCGGGCTCCCGCAGAGTCCTCTGCCCGCCCCAGTCGGCAACGGGTTCTAAAGGCTGGGGTCAGACCCCTTCGGGGTCAGACCCTCGAGTGGACCGGCGAGAGCGCGGGCGCCCAGGAGCAGAGCGGTGACACTTCGCCGTCGCGGCCGTTCAGGCGCCGGTAGCCCAAGGCGTGCTCGGCCTGCATCAGCTTGTGAACCTGCGTCGTCCCCTCGTAGATGATCGGTGCGCGCGCATTGCGGAAGTAACGCTCGATGCCGTACTCCGCGGAGTAGCCGTACGCCCCGTGCACCTGGATCGCCAGATGCGCCGCACGGAACGCACACTCCGTCGCGTGCCACTTTGCGAGTGACGTCTCGCGCGTGTTTCGCAAACTCTGATCCTTCATCCACGCCGCCTGCATCACGAGCAGCTTCGACGTCTCGTACGCGAGCACCATCTCGGCGATCATGTCCTGGACGAACTGGTACTTGCCGATCGGCTGCCCGAAGGTCTCGCGCTCGCGCGCGTACTCGACGGACTTCTCCAGACACGCGCGGATCACGCCGCAAGCGCCGGCCGCGACGGTGAACCGTCCCTGGTCGAGCCCGTACATCGCGATCTCGAAGCCCTGCCCCTCCTCGCCGACGAGATTGTCCGCCGGAACCTCGACGTTCTCGAAGAACAGCTCGCCGGTCGAGCCCGCCCAGATGCCGAGCTTGTTCTCGGTATCCGCCGTCGTGAACCCCGGCATTCCGCGCTCGAGCATGAACGCGGAGATGCCCTTGTGCTTCGCCGCCGGATCCGTCTTCGCGAACACGAGCGCGTGGTCGGCGACGTTTGCGTACGAGATCCAGTTCTTCGAGCCGTTGAGGACGTAGCCGTCGCCGTCGCGCCGCGCCGTCGTCTTCATCGCGGCGACATCAGACCCGGCAGCGGGCTCCGTCAGGCCGAAGCAGGCCAGCTTCTCGCCGCGCGCCTGCGGCTCGAGCCAGCGCTCGAGCTGCTCTGCGTTCCCGTACTTGAGCACCGCGAGGGAGTTGAGGCCGACGTGGACAGAGATGAGCGTTCGGAACGCCGCCTCGCCTCGCTCGATCTCTTCGCAAGCGAGGGCTTCGCAGACGAAGTCGAGGCCGGCGCCGCCGTGCTCCTCCGGAATGACGACGCCAAGGATGCCGAGCTCGGCCATGCCGGCGATCGCCTCCATGTCGAGCTTGTGTTCGATGTCGTTCTCGATCGCGTTCGGGAGGATGCGGTCGTCGACGAACTGCCGGACCGTGTCCTGCAGCAGCCTCTGCTCGTCGCTGAGCTCGAAGTCCATGTCGGCCTAGTCTACGGGGGCGTTGATTGCAGCCGTCCTCACGAGCGCAGCGGTGATGGCGCTGACGCCGCAGCAGAAAGCCGCGCTGGTCGTGGTGTCCGGACTGCCCGCGCCCGCCGGCACCGGCGGCGTGATCGTGCAGAGCTACGACCGCGACACGCCGCGACCGGCAGGCGCACTCGTGTTCGTCGACCAGGAGGGCGGCGACGTCCGCGCGTTCCGTGAGTTGCCGCCCGCCACGTCTGCGCGACGCGTCGGGAGTAAGGCCGAGGCGTATGCGGCCGGAAGAGCCACCGGTCTCGCGCTGCGCCGGGCGGGAGTCGACGTCGACCTCGCGCCGGTGCTCGATCTGCCCGACGGGCCGCTCGGCGCGCGGCAATTCCGCTCGCCCTTCTTCGGTGTCGCGTTCGCGCGGGGTCTCGCGGCGGGCGGAGCAGGCGCGTGCGGCAAGCACTTTCCCGGCCTCGGCACGCTCGCCGTCTCGACGGACAAACGCCCCTATGTGCGCGGGCACGTCCGTGACGCCGATCTCGCACCCTACCGCGCCGCGATCGAAGGGGACTTGCCGTGCGTCATGGTCGGACACGGCGTCTATCCGGAGCTCGGCCCGCACCGCGCCGTGCTCGAGCCGGCGACATACCGATTGCTGCGCAGCACACTCGGTTTTCGCGGGATCACGATCACGGACTCGCTCAGCGTCGTCCACGGGCGTGCGGCAGCGTGGGCCGTCGCCGCCGCACGCGCCGGCGCTGACCTGCTCCTCTTCAACGACCCGCGCGCTGCAAGCCGTGCGATCCGGGCGCTGGTGCCGCTCGCGCGTGCCGGCGAGCTCGACGCCCACATCACCCGCCTGCTGCGCTTTCGCGCCGCGCTACGGTGAGCCGGTGCGCGACGAGACGAACCGCGCGACCGCGTCGATCTGCTGCTCGCTGAGCTTGCCTCGAAACGACGGCATGACGCCGCCGCCCTCCTGGACCCGGCTCTTTACTTGCGCGAACGTCGGGTGCAGCTCGTCGAGGTTCGGGCCGACGGCGCCGTTCGACCGGGCGGCCTTCAGCGTGTGACAGCCGCCGCAGCCGCTCGTGGCGAAGACTTCCGCGCCCGTCACGGCACCGCTGCTCGCGGCTGCCGCGTTCCGCGTGTACAGCCAGACGGCGCTCGAGTACCAGACGCCGATCAGCACCGCGAAGAGCAGGCCGCCGGCGATCGGCAACACGGGGACGGGAAAGCGGCGCAGCCGGACGATCGTCACCTTCGCGGCGTAGGCGCCGTAGACGCAGCAGCCGAGCAGGGAGTGGACGAGGACGCGCGTGCTCGAGTGCTGGAAGCCGAGCTTGAAGATGCAGTGGTAGGCGACAGGAAGCGTGAACACGAACGCCAGCCGGCCCGACCAGCGGTGCGCCGGGTTGATCCACGCAGGCTTGCGCCAGGGCAGCTTCCCGAAGATCCACGTCGCGGAGAAGACCTGGAAACACGCGAGCGCGGCCGCCGCCGACGCGAAGCCCGCCTTCAAGTGGATGGGGTCCTCGAAGTAGAGCCGGAAGTAGCCCTTGGAACGCGGATCGTGCGCCGCCAGCAGCCCCGCGGTGAGCGCAAAGAGGGCGAACATCACCAGCGGCACCGCGACCCAGCGGTACGACCGGCGAGGAATTGACTGACTAGTCAATCAGGCTACTCTTCGACGACAGATGGCGACCCTAGAGCAAGGCACAGCCGGGGGTGTCTCGTTCGGCCTGACCGACGAGCAGAAGGCGCTGCGCGAGCTCGCGCACGACTTCGCTGCGCGAGAGATCCGGCCGAAGGAGAAGGAGTACGACGAGCACTCGACGCACCCTGCGGAGGTGATCGCGAAGGCCCACGAGCTGGGCCTGATGAACCTCCACGTTCCCGAGGCATACGGTGGGCTCGAGCTTGGCGCGTTCGAGGGGATGCTCGTGGGCGAGGAGCTCTGCTGGGGCTGCTCCGGCATCGGCACCGCGATCGTCGCCAACGGCCTCGGCCACGGGCCCGTGATCGTGGCCGGCACCGAGGAGCAGAAGCGCCGGTGGCTGGCGCCGCTGGTCGACGAGGTGCTGCTGACGTCGTTCGCGCTGACTGAGCCGAACGCAGGCTCGGACGTCTCGGGCATCCAGACCACCGCGGTGCGCGACGGCGACGACTACGTCCTCAACGGCTCGAAGATGTTCATCACGAATGCGGGCCACGCGGGCTGGTTCACGGTCTTCGCGTCAACCGACAAGTCGAAAGGGCACCGCGGGCTGACGGCATTCGTCGTCCCATCGGATCTCGACGGCGTTGTCGTCGACCGCCACCTCGACAAGATGGGACAGCGCTCGACCGACACCTCCGCGCTGTCGTTCACCGACGTGCGCGTGCCGGCCGACAACCGCCTCGGCGAGGAGGGTGAGGGCTTCAAGATCGCGATGAAGACGCTCGACTTCACGCGTCCGGGCACGGCGATCGGCGCCGTCGGCGTCGCGCGCGCCGCTTTCGAGTACGCGGCGGAGTACTCGAAGGAACGCGTCCAGTTCGGCATGCCGATCGCCATGAACCAGGGCGTCAACTTCATGATCGCCGACATGGCGACGAAGATCGAGGCCGCGCGTCTGCTCTGCTGGCAGGCGGCGTGGATGATCGACAACGGTATGCGCGCGACGCTCCAGTCGTCCTATGCAAAGCGCTTCGCGGCCGACATCTGCATGGAGGTGACGACGGATGCCGTGCAGGTTCTCGGCGGCTACGGGTACATGAAGGAGTACCCCGTCGAGAAGCTCATGCGCGATGCGAAGCTCTTCCAGATCTACGAGGGAACGTCTCAGATTCAGCGGCTGGTCATCGCGCGAGAGTTGTTAATGCCGCGGGAATGAATTCCGGCGGGTCGGCTGTTCAGTTCAGACGGCTGCCGAGCGAGGCTCGGCAGCCTGATAACGGCACCGCAAGCGGTGCCTCGGTGCCGCGAGATTGAGCGTCGAGATCGACCTCTCGGGTCGCGTCGCTGTCATCACAGGAGGTTCACGCGGGCTTGGCCGCGCAGACGCGCTGATGCTCGAGCGCGCCGGCGCGGAGGTTGTCGCCGTCGACATCGAGCCCGCGAACACGACGATCACGTGCGACGTGACCGACCGCGCCCAGGTGGACCAGGCGGTCCGGCGCACGGTCGAGGAGCACGGCTCCGTCGACATCCTCGTCAACAACGCCGGCACGCTCGACCATTTGGCGCAATTCGGCGATCAGCTTCCGGAGCTGTGGGAGCGAGACCTCCGCGTCAACCTGACCGGCGCCTTCAACTGCGCGCAGGCGGTCTGGCCGCACATGTCCGAGCGCGGCTGGGGCCGCATCGTCAACATGGCCTCGGTCGCGGGAACGCTCGGCGGCTTCGGGCAGGCGAGCTACTCGACGACGAAGGCGGGGCTGCTCGGCCTGACCCGGACACTTGCGCTGGAGGGCGCGCGCCATGGCATCACCTGCAACGCGATCGTTCCGGGGATCATCGCGACGGAGGCGTTCGCGTTCGTCGATCCCGGGATGAAGGAGCGGATGGTCCAGCGCACCGCACTCCGCCGCCTCGGCGAGCCGCAGGACGTCGCGAACGCGATCACCTTCCTCTGTTCCGACCTCGCGTCGTACATCACAGGTGTCGCCCTGAATGTCAGCGGCGGCATCGAGCTGTTCACGTTTTGATCGCCTTCGAGCCGACGCGAAGGTCTTTCAGATCGTCGAAGGCACATCCGAGATCCAGCGGAAGATCGTCTCGACGTACCTGAAAAACGACACGGGAGCCCTCCAGGGCCGCGGCTAGACTGGGGCGTCTTGCCCGCCCGGCGAAGAACGTTTCTGGATCGCAGGCGGCCTCGACGCCGCCCCCGCACGCGCGCACAGCGCCGCGTCATCTGGCAGCGGACCGCCATTCTCGGCGCTATCGCCGCTCTCGCCGCGATCGTGCTCGGCCTTGCCTTCGCCGGCAGCCCGAGCCGGATCGCCGACGGCGTGCGGATCGCGGGCATCGACGTCGGCGGCGAGACGCCGAAGCAGGCCCAGCGGATCCTCGAGCAGAAGGCGGACTCGCTTGCATCCGTGCCCGTGACCTTTCGCGTCGGCCCGCACGTGTGGCAGCTCGAGCCGCGGCGGCTCGGAATCGAGGTCGACTGGGCGGCTGCCGTGGACGCGGTGCGGAGGCAGGGCCAGGGCTTCGGCCCGCTGCGCGGCTTTCGCCGCCTCGACCTGCGCTTCTTCGGCGCCGACGTCGCACCGCCGACCCAGGTCTACGACGCTGCGCTGCGCTACTGGCTCGACCGGATCGAGCGCGCGGTCAACTCGCCGCACAGAGACGCCTCGATCGCCCTCCACGGCCTGACGCCGGCGATCCTCCCCAGCCGCACGGGGCAGGTGCTCGACCGCCATGCCGCGACGGCGACGATCGTGCGCGCGCTCGCCAGCCTCAACCGAGACCCCGTGGGACTGCCGGTGCGCGTCGATCGTCCGAAGGTGAACGCGGGCGAGCTGACCGTCCCTGAGGCGCAGGTGCGCACCGCTCTCTCGGCGCCCGTCCACCTGACTCTCGGCGAGACGCGCTGGAACCTCCGGCCGAGGCGCATCGCGCAGCTGCTCGAGCTCCCCGCCGACGGTAGGAGCGACGTCCGCATCGGCGGCAAAGGGGCGAGCGCATGGTTCACCGCGCTCGCGAAACGGGTCGACCGCGAGCCCGAGGACGCAACCTGGGCGATTGGCCAGAGCGGCATCCGCGTCATCCCCGACAAGCCGGGCTACCTGCTCGACGTGCCGCACAGCGCGACCGCCCTCCTGCATGCGGCTCTCGTCACCGAGCCGACGCTCCGGTCGGCGAACCTCGTCGTCGAGAAGAAGGAAGCGGGCCGTTCGACCAAGGAGGCGCGCTCGATGCAGATCCGGGGCCTCGTTGCGAGCTATCAGACGTTCTACGGCGGCGACCCGAACCGCATTCACAACGTGCAGCTCGTCTCGCATCTCGTCGACGGCCACATCATTGCGCCCGGCGCCACTTTCTCGTTCAACCAGGCGACCGGCGCACGCACGGCGGACAAAGGCTTCAAGGAAGCTCCGGTGATCATCAACGGGGAGCTGAAGACGGGGCTCGGCGGCGGCGTCTGCCAGGTCTCGACCACGGTCTTCAACGCGGCATACGAGGCGGGTCTTCCGATCGTCTCGCGCACGAACCACGCGCTCTACATCAGCCACTATCCGCAAGGGCGAGACGCGACGGTCAACTATCCGGACGTCGATCTCAAGTTCACCAACGACACGGGCCATTGGCTGCTCCTGCGCACCTGGGTCGGCTCGTCGTCGCTGACCGTCGCGCTCTACGGAACGCCCGTGAACCGGCGCGTCGTCAGCGAGGTTGCGCCGCTGGTGGCGACCGGGCCGACCCCGACCAAGAAGGTGCCGGATCCTTCGCTCTACGTCGGGCAGCAGGCCGTCGAGGAGACGGGCGCGCCCCCGCGCAAGACGAGCGTGCAGCGGCGCGTGTACAGCGCGGCCGGCAAGCTCCTGTATGACACCGTCTTCTACTCGTCGTACGTCGGGGAGCCGACCGTGATCCGGGTCGGCACCAAGCCGCGGCCGAAGCCGACCACGACCACAACCACGACGACTACGACGACAACGACGACGACGCCGACGACGACTTCGCCGAAGAAGCCGCCGACGACGACTCAGCCCTAGCGATCGCGTCGGCGAGCGCCTGCGGGATGCGGGTCGGCCGCAGGGTCTTCGCATCGACGCAGGCGTGCGACGTCCAGCCGTCTGCGATCGGCTCGCCCGCGCGCGTCACCTCGTACTCGAAGCGGAAGCGCGCACCGCGCAGCTCGCCCACGCGAGCGTGGATCTTCAGCCGGTCGTCGAAGTGCGCGGGCAGCCGGTAGCTCACGTGCGACTCGAGCACGAACGACTCCAGGCCGGTCTCGCGCAGCGCGGGATAGCCCCCGGCAAACTCCTCGAGATAGGCGATCCGCGCGATCTCGAACCAGACCAGGTAGTTGGAGTTGTGCGCAACGCCCTGTGCGTCGGTCTCCGCGAAACGCACCCGCACGTCGGTGCTGAAGTGGAAGCCTCCCATCAGCCGGCACTCTACGGCCGAGAGCGCAGGGGTCCTAAGGAGCCAGAGCGAGGAACGCGAAGCGGCGCACTCGGTGGCCGCTCCTGACGGTGACGCCCCAGCACCCGGGAGCGGGAACGACCACGGTCGACGGGAAGAAGCCGCCGCCGATCGCGGGGAACGTCTGCGTAAACCGACCACTCCCGTCGAGCCGCCGCCCGGTCAGCCTCAGGGTGGCCGCGCCTCCGCGCACGTGCCAGAGGATCTTCGTGGCGAAGCCGCCTGCGGGCCCGCCGCCGGTCGTGATGATCACCCGTTCGGGCTTTTCTCTCCATGGACCGTCGGCCCCGTAATAGAAGAGGTACCCGGAAACCGGGCCGACCCTCAGCCAAGGAATGTGCGGCGCGCCCGGATCGAGCGGTGCGGTATACGACACTGCCGCACTGATGCACGCGGAAGAGATCAGCGCTGCAAGCGCGCCCATTTGCCATGGCTTTCGTAGGCGAGAACGACGCCGCAAGGCTCGCACAGTTGATCCGCACGCGCCAGCCGTGCGTGGTGCTGACCGGCGCTGGGATCTCGACCGAGAGCGGCATCCCGGATTTTCGCTCGCCGACCGGGATCTGGACTCAGTACGACCCGATGGAGTACGCGACGATCGACGCGTTTCGGCGCGACCCGGGGAAGGTGTGGGAGTTCTACGCGCTTCGGCTCGAGGCGCTCGCGAAGGCCGAGCCGAACGCCGGCCATCTCGCGCTCGCCGAGCTCGAGCGGCGCGGGCTCGTGCGTGCTGTCGTCACCCAGAACATCGACGGCCTGCATCAGCGCGCCGGTTCGCGGGAGGTGATCGAGGTGCATGGCTCGATCCGGACTGCGACGTGCCTTGCCTGCGGCGAGGAGACGCCGCTCGACCGGGCGCTGCCGCTCTGCCCGCGCTGCGGGGAAATCATGAAGCCCGGGGTCGTGATGTTCGGCGAGCTGCTGCCGGTGGGAGCGATGGAGCGGGCGACTGAGCTGGCACACGAGGCCGGCTTGCTGCTGGTGGTCGGCTCGGCGCTCGAGGTCTACCCGGTCGCCGCGCTGCCGGAGGAGACGCTCTCAGCGGGCGGGGCGCTCGCGATCGTCAACCGCGGCCCGACGGGATACGACGGACGCGCCGACTTGAAGGTCGACGGAGGCGCCGGGGAAACGCTCTCTACGCTGCTGCGCGCTTGATTGTCTTTTCGTCCAGCAGCCGCTGGCAGCCGGAGCAGACCTTGCGCTCAACGTGGTACGGAACCCCAGCACGCTGCCGGATCGCATGGATCGTGATCGAGCTGTGCTTGTGACGCTTGAGGGTCATTCCGTCTTCTCAGGGTAATAGGACGTTCGGTCGTCCACAGTTGTTGTCGGCAATGCGTCACCAAACCTTCACCTTTTTCACCCTTCTGCTTCTGCTCGTCGCCGGCTGCGGTGGGATGACGACGAAACGGGCTCGACCGGTGGCGCCGCCGGAGCGGACCTGCGCGGCCGGCACGTTTCACCACGTCGGCTCGGCGAGGCTCGCGTACGCGGCGATCGTCAAGTCCCAGGCGGCTGTGTCCCCGCGAGCGGGAGCACGCGCCTTCGCACGCTTTGGCCGGCTGAACCAGAACGGCGTGCCGACGATCTTCTCGGTCCGCGGCGCCCGGGTCGATCGCCGCTGCCGGCCGGCGTCGTACTTCGTCCAGATCCCGCGGCGCCCGAACGGGCTGACGGGCTGGGTCCCGGCGGCCCAGGTCCGCGTGGAGCCGATCCACACGCGGATCGTGGTCGACCTCTCGGAGAGGCGAGTCGTCCTCTACCGCGACGCCCGACCCGTGCTGAGCGCGACCGCGGCCATCGGCTCGAGCGCCACGCCGACGCCGACCGGGAGTTTCTATGTCAACCAGCGGCTCGTCCCGACCGACCCGAGCGGGCCGTACGGGCCCGGTGCCGTCGGGATCTCCGCCTTCTCGAACGTGCTCACCGGCTGGGCTCAGGGTGGGCCGATCGCAATCCACGGGACGAACGAGCCGTGGTCGATCGGCAAGGCCGTGTCGAACGGGTGCATCCGGCTTCCGAATGCGACACTCCGCCGCGTGTTCGCACAGGCGTTGAGCGGCACGCCTGTGTTGATCCGCCGCTAGGGAAGCTGCAAGCGCGCCCAGACGCCGGCGTGGTCCGACGGCCAAAGTCCGCCGACGCGATCTGCCGGTTTCTGGCCGACGATGCCTGCGCCAACGGCGCGGAAGCCGTTCTTCAGCAGGATGTAATCGATGCGGCTGTAGAACGGCCCGCCGAGCTGGCGCAGGTCGTCGCCGTGGCAACAGCTGAGACCGACGTCGTTGGGGTGCGCCTGGGTCCAGGCGTCCTGGAAGCCCAGTGCGAGCAGGTCCGCGTGCGTCGTCGTTCCGGTTCCGTCCGCACGCGAGTTCAGATCGCCGACGAGCACCGTCGGGAGCCGCGACGCGCTCAGGGACTCGCCGAGCTCTTTCCCCTGGGCGACCTGCGACGCGTCATTGAAGGATTCCAGGTGCGTCGTCGCGACCCGGAAGCGGCGTCCGTTCTTGCTCGCGTCGGCGACGATGTAGCCTCGCTTCGCGACGACGAGGCCACCGAAGAGCGGCGTCGTCGTCGTGTACTGCGCCTTCCGGACGCTTCGGATCCGGATGTGGGAATTGGTGCGCACGAGCAGCCCGTCGCGGACGGTCAGTCGGATGTCCATCGTGGGTGGATTGCCGCTCGGCAACTCAGCATCGGTCCACGGGGCGATCGCTGCGAAGCGGTATGGGAGGTGCCGCGCGGCGAGCGCCCGCGAGAGCTCGCGCGCGTAGTCGAGGACGACCTTCGTCGCGGGCGTGACGGTGAAGTCGGCCGGCGTCTGCGTGCGGTAGAGCGTCAGCTCCTGCAAGCCGACGAAGTCCGGCTTGACGGCGGCGATCTCGCGTGCGATCGCGCGCGCGCGGACCGGGAAGTCGTTTGCCTGAACCTGCGCCCACCCCGCCGCGACGGCGGCAAACGCCTCGGGCGCCGACTTCGCCTTCACGATCGGGTCGAGGTTCGCGCCGAGGTAGAGGTTGCGTGTCATCACCCGCAGCGTCACCGGAGCGCGCCGTGCGTGGCCTGCGGAGACGGCCGTCGCCGCGAGGAGCGCGACGAGGACGAAGGCATAGCCACGACGCGGGCGCAAGACACCTGTCACCATACGCCGGTGGCTCGACCCAGACAAAACATCGTGGATCGGCTCGCCGACCTCGGCGAGGAGGCGATCCAGCGGATCGGCAATGCGCCGGGCGGGGACCGCGTGCTCGCCGCGATGGCGGGAACGCGGGACCGTCTGGACGACCTGCAGAAGCGCGTTCGCGGCCTGGAGGAGCTCGACAAGCGCGTCGCGTCGATCGAGCGCCGGCTCGACAAGCTCGAGGGGAAGGGCAAGACGGCATCCACGACGACGCGCAAGTCGTCATCGCCGTCGACGACCCCGAAGAGCTCGGGCTCCAGCTCGAGCTAGGGCACGCGCACGCGCAGCGCCTGCGGGACGAGCTCGAAACGGGCGGGCGTCGTTCCCGGCTGTTCGCCGTCGAGCACGACGGGCACCGCCGGGGCGGCGTCGACTCGGACGGCCGCTCCGTGGAGCACGTCGATCTTCGGATGCGAGAGGTGCTTGCCGCGGTAGATCTTCGGAAAGGTGCGGACGAAGTCCGCCTTGCTGACGTCGCCGATCAGGAGAACGTCGAGCCTCCCGTCATCGGGCTCGGCTTCAGGCGTCACCCACATGCCGCCGGCCGCATAGTCGCCGTTCATGACGAGCACCTCGAACATGTCGCCGCTCCGCCGCTCGCCGTCGATCTGCACGGTCACGTCGGCGCTCTTCCAGGAGGCGAAGACGGCGAGCGTTGCCGCGAAGAACGAGACGCGCCCGCCGAGCGCCTTCGACGACCTGTTCGCGCGGCGCGCGATCGCTCCGCTGATCCCCGCGCCGGCGAAGTTCGCGAAATACGCGCTCGCTTCTGAGCCGTTCCACGAGCGATAGGTCGCGCGGCCGGCGTCCAGTGTTCGCGGCCGGCCGTCGCGCGCGACTGCGAGCGCGGCACGCACGTCGGACGGGATGCGCAGGCTGCGGACGAAATCCTTGCCCGTGCCACGCGGAAGCACGGCCAGCTCGACGTCGCCTGCGCCGATCGCACCGTTGACGACCTCGTGAACCGTTCCGTCGCCGCCGACGACGACGAGCAGCGTGGCGCCGTCCTGGATCGCGCGGCGCGTCAGGTCGGTGAGCTCGCCGGGTCGCTGGGAGAACAACGCGTCGCCCGTGATGCCGGCGGCGGCAGCCGCCCGCGCGATCTCCGGCCAGCGACGTCCCGTCGAGCCGTTGGCCGACGCGGGGTTGACGAGGAAGACCGTCTTAATGCTCGGCGGTGACGGTCGCGAGCGCCACCCGCGTCACGCGGTCGACTGCGGCGCGCAGCTCCTCGTCGGTGATGCGCTTGAACTCGCCCTCGACGACGATGTCGCTGACCGTGAGCAGGCAGCCCGCCTGCACGCCGCGCAGCGCGCCGACGGTGAAGAGCGCGGACGCTTCCATCTCGACTGCGAGGACGCCGCGCTTCGACCATCGCTCGTACTGCCCTTCGTCAGGGTTGTAGAAGACGTCGCTGGAGACGATCGGGCCGACGTGCATCGGCTGGCCCATCTCCTTCGCCGCGTGGACGGCGCCGTGGATCAGCTCCCAGTTCGCCGTCGGGCAGTGCGGCTCGCCGCCGACCAGGTGATCGGCGGTCCGGTCGTCCGCGACCGCCGACAGGGCGACGATCAGGTCGCCGAGCTCGTGGTGGGCCTGCAGCCCGCCGCACGTGCCGACGCGCAACAGCTTCTTCACGCCGAGCTGGATCAGCTCCTCGAAGACGATCGTCGCACCCGGACAGCCCATGCCCGTCCCCTGAACCGAGACTGGCTTGCCCTCGTAGGTTCCCGTGTAGCCGAGCAGCCCGCGCTCCGAGTTCCGCTGCTTCGCGTCGTCGAAGTACGTGTCGGCGATGTACTTCGCGCGAAGAGGATCACCGGGGAGAAGGCACGCCTCCGCGTACTCTCCCGGCTCCGCTCGAATGTGGATCGGCATGGAGGGCAACCCTAACCCGTGACACGATTGCGCCCGTGAGCAAGCCGTTCGAGCCTGCCCTCGATCAGATACTCGCGTTCTGCGCGCAGGACCCGGTCGAGCGAGTCTTCCTCGAGGACGTTGCGCGCCGGCGGCTAGGCCGGTTCACGGCCTTCGGGGACAACGGGTCGCTCACGGCCCTCTGCCACGTCGGCGCGAACGTCGTCCCCTCGGGGAGCGAATGTGGACGCTTTGCCGATGTCGCCGCGCGCGGACGCGCTCGGATGATCATCGGCGACGAGGGTGCGGTCACGGACCTCTGGGACAACATGGCGGGGCTGATGCCGAGACCGCGGGACGACCGGCCGGGACAGCCGGTGTACGCGATCTCCGACCCGCCGGAGCCCGGCGACACCGGCCTGCGCGCCGCCACGGAGCGTGACTTCGAGCTGCTGCTCCCGGCGTGCGCGGCCGCGCACGCGGAAGAGATCGGCGTCGACCCGCTGGCGCGCGATCCGGACGGGTTCCGCTGGCGCACGCGCTCGCAGATCGAGGAAGGGAGGTCGTGGCTCTGGGCAGAGGAGGGAGCCATCCGCTTCAAGGCAGAGGCCTCGGCGTGGACACCGTCCGCCGTGCAGGTGCAGCAGGTGTGGGTCGACCCGTCGGAGCGGGATCGCGGCTACGCGAAGCGGGGAATGCGCGACCTGTGCCGACTGCTACTTCAGGACGTCCCGGCCGTCTGCCTGTTCGTCCGCCCCGAGAACGCCCCGGCAATCCGCGTCTACGAGGGGATCGGGATGCAACAACACGGCTCCTACAGAAGCCTCATCTTCTAACGAGCAAAAGAGCCGGAGGCCTAAGCCGGCGCGCGTTTCCGCGCGAAGCGCGCGTACCCAAAAGGGGTATGCAGTGTCGGCGGCGCAGCCGCCGACACTGGAACTGTGAAGCCCCGCTTTACTGCGGCTGCGGGACTCGCTGTGGCGATCGTTGCCATGGCCTCGCTGGTCCTTTTCCTCGGCGGCAACAGTCGGGCCGCCGTCGCGCACACGTGCTCGGCGACCGACCGGCAGTTCATGAGCGTGGCGCAGCTGAACATGGCGGCGCTCGGCTCGCTCTCCGAGGATTACCTCCACGGCGACGCGAAGCCGGCCGAGGTGATCGACCAGACGCAGTCCGCGATCCTCGGCCTCCGCAACACCGACCCGAGCGATCCATCGCTGTCGAAGACGCGGGCGATCCTCCGAGCGATGTTCGTCGAATACACACGCGCGATTCGCGCCGACGCGCGTCACAAGAATCCCGGGCAGTACATCTATCGCGCGTACGGGCTCGCGAACTTCGCGCACGACGTGCTCTCGGATGCCCAGCCGGGTTTGATGAGGCGCGGCTGCGACGTAACGCCGTTGCTCTGACCGAAAGCTTCGCTTGCGGTCGGGAAGGGACGCCGCTTCGCGGGGAAGCGCGCCGGCGGAGCCCGCGCGCTCTAGGTCGGTTCGCGGCGGTTCCTTCCGTGCGGCGCGAGCAGGCTTCGCGTGCCCGCGTCGCATCAGTGCGCCTGCGGCTAAGTCGGCCTTCGGCCTGGCTTAGCCTCCGGCCTGGCCGTTGAGTGGGGGTCGGTGCGGTCATTGAGAAAGTCCAGCGCGTCCGCGACTATTCGGAGGCGCGCGAAGCGCTCGCGCAGGCCGGGATAGTCGTCCAGCAGATCCCAGAGTTCCTTCAGGGCAGGCTCGACTTCGCCGTCGGCGCCCTCGAACAGCGTGTCGACGAGCCGCCGGACGTCGTCGCGGATCTCCGCGGGGACCTCGGCCGCGGCGACCCGCGCCTCGGTCCGCTCTGCGAGCCACTCCGCGGCCTGGCGGTTCGCCTGGTTTCGGCGCCAGGCATGGAAGAAGGTCGTCACGTGCTTTCCATCGGCTTTTCGAGCAGTACGCGTCTACCCTTGTTCGCGTGAACATCGCGGTCCGCGTCGAGCAGTTCATTCGGACTTACGACTTGATCCCGCCGGGCGGCGAATTGACGTGCCTCGTCTCCGGGGGCGCGGACTCGACGTGCCTCTGGCACGTGCTGCGCGAGCTGGGCTACGGCGTCTCGGCATTGCACGTGAACCACGGCCTGCGCGGTGAGGAGTCAGAGGCCGACGCGCGCTTCTGTGCCGAGCAGCTCGGTGCCGAGATCGTCGACGGCCGCGGCGGCACTACGGAAGCGGAGCTGCGCGACATTCGCTACTCCTTCGCGACCGACCGCCTGCGCGCCACCGGGCACACGGCGTCGGACCAGGTCGAGACGGTGCTCTACCGCCTCGTCGCCAGCGGCCTCGCGAAAGGGATCAAGCTGCGGCGCGAGGACGGCGTCGTTCGCCCGCTGCTGCAGCTCTGGCGCGACGAGACGGAGGAGCACTGCCGCGCGCACGGGCTCGCCTTTCGCACCGACACGTCGAACGCGGACACGAAGCGGGGGCTGATCCGCGACGAGATCCTCCCGCGCCTGCGTGAGCTGCATCCCGCTGCAGACCAGAACCTGCTGCGCGTCGCGCAGGGCGAGCCGTCCGCGCTCGACGAGCTCCTCGCGTCCACATCCGGTTCGAAGCGGCTGGACCTCGGTTCCGGGCTGACGGCGGTGCGTGAGTACGGGAACGTCTGGCTCGAGCGCACACCCGTCGCGCTCGACGGCGAGGTCCGCTGGGGCGACTGGCGGATCGCCGCCGACGCGCCAGGCCTTAAGGTACGTGCGTGGCGTGCCGGCGACCGGCTCGCCGGACGCTCGAAGAAGATCCAGGACGTGTTCGTCGACGCGAAGATCCCCCGTTCGGCCCGTGAGTCGTGGCCGCTCGTCGTACGCGGCGACGAGGTCGTCGCGGTCCCGGGGATCGTCGAGGCGGAAGGAGTGCGCGCCGAGCGTGTCGGCTCACACTGAGCTCGAACGCGATGTGGCGGAGATCCTCATCGACGAGGATCGGCTGAAGTCGCGCGTGCAAGAGCTCGGTGAGGAGGTCTCGGCGGACTACGCCGGGCGCGACCTGCTGTTGATCGGCGTCCTCAAGGGCGCCGTCTTCTTCATGGCGGACCTGATGCGAACGCTGACGGTTCCATGCGAGATCGACTTCATGGCGATCTCGAGCTACGGCGCTCAGACGGATTCGTCGGGCGTCGTGCGGATCCTGAAGGACCTCGACATCAACATCGAGGGCCGCGACGTCCTCGTCGTCGAGGACATCATCGACTCCGGCCTGACGCTCTCCTACCTGATGCGGAACCTGGAATCCCGCGAGCCGGCCAGCCTGGAGGTCTGCGCCCTGCTGACGAAGCCGGAGCGGCGGGAGATCGACGTGCCGGTCCGGTACATCGGCTTCGAGATTCCCAACCGGTTCGTGATCGGCTACGGCCTCGACTTCGCGGAGCGGTACAGGAACCTGCCCTATGTCGGCGTACTGGATACGGAGTTGGTTCCGGAAGGCGCGTAAGTCCGGCTTGATCACCCCGTTTAGGGGTGGTTCGGCTCAAACCGAGGCTGGTACCCTGCCGAAAGAGCTCTGGTGAATCGATTCTTCCGCAGCGCCCTTTTCCCGCTCGTGATCATCGCGGCCCTCGTCTGGCTGGCGTTGCAGACCCTCGGCGGGCACAGCAGCAAGAGCGAGAAGTACACGTACTCGCAGGTCTACAACCAGGTCCTCCAGTGCCACACGAAGGACAACCCGGGCTGCCCGATCCAAGAGGTCGTCTTCAACCCGAACAAGCAGCAGCTCAACCTCAAGTACAACGACGGGAAAAAGGCGACGGTCCATTACCCGACCGACCAGGTCGTGCCGGACCTGCAGAAGCAGATGCACGACCACCAGGTCCTCTACGACTCGAAGGGGACGGGCTCGTCGCCGTGGTGGTCGATCCTCACCTCCCTGCTGCCGTTCGTCCTGCTCTTCGGGTTCTGGATCTTCCTGATGAACCAGGTGCAGGGCGGCGGCTCGAAGGTCATGTCGTTCGGCAAGTCTCGCGCGAAGCGCATGACGCCCGACTCGCCGAAGATCGGCTTCAAGGATGTCGCCGGCGTCGAGGAGGCCGTCGAGGAGCTCCAGGAGATCAAGGAGTTCCTCGAGAACCCGAAGAAGTTCCAGGCGCTCGGCGCGCGCATCCCGAAGGGCGTGCTGCTGTACGGGCCGCCCGGTACCGGTAAGACGCTGCTCGCGCGCGCGGTCGCCGGCGAGGCCGGCGTGCCCTTCTTCTCCATCTCCGGCTCCGACTTCGTCGAGATGTTCGTCGGCGTCGGCGCGTCGCGCGTGCGCGACCTGTTCGAGCAGGCGAAGCAGGCGTCGCCGTGCATCGTGTTCATGGACGAGATCGATGCGGTCGGCCGCCATCGCGGCGCCGGCCTCGGCGGCGGTCACGACGAGCGAGAGCAGACGCTCAACCAGCTGCTCGTCGAGATGGACGGCTTCGAGCTGAAGGACAACATCATCCTGATCGCGGCGACGAACCGCCCCGACATCCTGGATCCGGCGCTGCTGCGCCCGGGCCGCTTCGACCGGCAGATCGTCGTCGACCGTCCCGACCGCAACGGCCGCAAGAAGATCCTCGAGGTGCACTCGAAGGGCAAGCCGCTCGCGCCGGAGATCGAGCTCGACACGCTCGCAGCCGGAACGCCGGGTTTCACCGGCGCGGACCTCGCGAACCTCGTGAACGAGGCGGCGCTGCTTGCAGCGCGCCGCGGCAAGAAGACGATCGAGCAGGACGAGCTGGAGGAAGGGATCATGCGCGTGATCGCCGGCCCCGAGAAGAAGACGCGTCTGTTCTCGGAGGAGGAGCGGAAGATCACCGCGTACCACGAGCTCGGCCACGCGATCGTCGGCCACTACCTCGACCAGGAGTCCGAGGTCCACAAGATCTCGATCATCGGCCGCGGCCAGGCGCTCGGGTACACGATCTCGCTGCCCCGCGAGGACCGCTACCTGACGACGAAGCAGAACCTGATGAACCAGCTTGCGATGACGCTGGGCGGTCGCGCAGCCGAGGAGATCGTCTTCAACGAGGTGACGACCGGCGCGGCGAACGACCTCGAGAAGGTGACGTCGACCTCGAAACAGATGGTGATGCGCTTCGGTATGAGCGAGAAGCTCGGCCCCCGCGTCCTCGGCCGCAACCACGACATGCCGTTCCTCGGTCGCGAGATGGGCGCCGAGCCGGACTACTCGGAAGAGGTCGCGCGGGAGATCGACGACGAGATCCGGCGCATCATCGAAGAAGCGCACGAGCACGCCACGGTCGTCCTCAAGGAGCACATCGACGAGCTCCACAAGATCTCGCTGATCCTCATCGAGCGTGAGACGATCGACAAGGAGCAGTTCGAGCGCCTGCTTGCGGGCGAGACCGAGCAGGCGGTCTTCGAGGACGACGCGTCGAAGCAGCCGTCTCCGGAGCCCGCCGACGAGAAGAAGCGCAAGCCGGAGCCGAAGACGCGGCCGTTCCCGATCCCGGGCGCGACCATGCAGCCGCCTCCGCCCGAGCCCTCCAAGGGCTAGTCGCCTCGATTGTCGCGGCCCGGCGCCGCGATGCCGGCGTACCCCTAGGGGGTATAAGATGCCAGCGTAATGGCCGGACGGCTCGTCTACTTCGTGCCCGGGATGCACTGCGCCCACTGCGAACGCGCCGTCGTCGAGGAGGTCAGGTCAGTGAACGGCGTGTCGTCGGTCGACATCGATCTCGAGCGTAAGCTGGTAGCCGTCGACGGCGAATCACTCGACGATCGCGCGCTCCGCGCGGCGATCGAAGAAGCCGGGTACGAGGCTGCCTGAGATGGCTGAGGTCCGTCTCGATCTCGACGGCATGACGTGTGCGTCCTGTGCCGCACGCATCGAGAAGAAGCTGAACAAGCTCGACGGGGTGGAGGCGACCGTCAACTTTGCGACCGAACAGGCGACCGTGCGTTTTGCGACCGAACAGGCGACCGTGCGTTCGGCTGCGCCCGTTCCAGTCGATGCGCTGATCGGCGCCGTGCACACGGCGGGCTACGGCGCGCGCGAGGCGGCGCCGCTGCAGCTCCACCACCACGAAGAAGCTATCGAACTGCTTCGGCGGCGCCTGGTGTTCGCGATTGCGCTGACGATTCCGCTCTCTTTTCTCGCGCTCGTCCCACCGCTGCGGTTTCCGGGTTGGGGCTGGGTCGCCCTCGCCCTCTCGACACCGGTGGTTTTTTGGAGCGGCAGCGCCTTTCACCGCGCAGCGCTGCGGAGCGCACGTCACCTGGCGGCGACGATGGACACGCTCATCTCGATCGGCACGCTCGCCGCATGGCTCTGGTCGACGGTTGTGCTCCTCGGGTCGCTCGACGCGGAAACGTACTTCGAAGTGCCGGCGGTGATCACGGTGCTCGTCCTGCTCGGACGGTTCTTCGAGACTCGTGCGAAGGGGCGCTCCGGTGAGGCAATCCGAAAGCTGCTCGAGCTCGGAGCGAAGGAGGCGCGGCTCCTTCGCGACGGTGGCGAAGCTCTCGTCGCGGTCGGCGATTTGCGTCCGGGTGACCTCTTCGTCATGCGACCGGGCGAGAAGATCGCCACCGACGGTGTCGTGGTCGAAGGGGAATCGGCGATCGACCAGTCGGTCCTGACAGGCGAGTCCGTTCCGGTGGAGGTTGCGACGGGCAGCGAGGTGCTCGGTGCGACGGTCAACACATATGGACGTCTCGTCGTACGTGCGACGAAGGTCGGCTCGGATACGGCGCTGGCTCAGATCGCGCGGCTCGTGGAAGCCGCGCAATCGGGCAAGGCTCCGATCCAGCGGCTCGCCGATCGAGTCTCGGCGGTCTTCGTCCCGATCGTGATCGCCATCTCGCTGGCGACGCTCCTCGGCTGGCTTGCGTTCGGCGCACCGGCGTCGACCGCGTTCACTGCGGCCGTCGCGGTTCTGATCATCGCCTGCCCGTGCGCGCTCGGTCTTGCGACGCCGACGGCGCTGATGGTGGGAACTGGACGCGGTGCGCAGCTCGGGGTTCTGATCAAAGGACCGGATGTCCTCGAGCAGACGCGCCGAATCGACACGATCGTGCTCGACAAGACCGGGACCGTCACCGAGGGGAAGATGAAGCTCCTCGATGTCGCGCCGCTCGACGGTGCAACCCGCGACGAGATCCTGCGACTCGCCGGAGCCGTCGAGGCGGGGAGTGAGCATCCGATCGGTCGCGCGATCGCCGACGCCGCGCGTGCGCGGCTAGGGAAGCTTCCTCCTGTTGCGGGCTTTCGCAACCGTCCGGGCATCGGCGTCGTCGGCGTGGTCGACGGGCACGAGGTCGAGGTCGGTCGGCGCGACGGGCGCATCGCCGTCTCCTGGGACGGCGTTTCCCGCGCGACCCTCGCGGTTCGTGACGCCGTCAAGCCGACCAGCGCCGCTGCTATTGCGGAATTGAAGGGGCTGGGCTTGCGCCCGATCCTCCTCACGGGCGATGAACGCACTGTCGCCGAGCGTGTGGCTGCAGAGGTCGGGATCGAGCGCGTGCTCGCCGAGGTGTATCCCGATGACAAGTTCGCGGAGGTGAAACGCCTGCAGGAAGCAGGGCAGGTGGTCGCCATGGTCGGCGACGGCATCAACGACGCGCCTGCGCTCGCACAGGCGGACCTCGGGCTCGCGATCGGGACGGGTACCGACGTCGCCATCGAGGCGAGCGACGTGACTCTCGTCTCCGGTGACCTCCGCGCAGTCGTCGACGCGATCCGGCTTGCCCGGCGCACGCTGCGAACGATCAGGGGCAACCTCTTCTGGGCGTTCGCGTACAACGTCGCGGCGATCCCTCTGGCCGTCGCCGGGCTGCTGAATCCGATGATCGCCGCCGCTGCGATGGCGTTGTCGTCGCTCTTCGTCGTGGCGAACAGCTTGCGACTGCGTAGGTTCCATGGAATTCGGGAGGGGACATGAAGCACGGGTACGACAAGGCTGCGCTGACGAAGCGCCTGCACCGCATCGAAGGCCAGGTCCGTGGGATCGAGCGGATGGTCGAGGACGACCGCTACTGCATCGACATCCTCACGCAGGTCGCGGCGGTGAACACCGCCCTCGAGAGCCTGGCCTTCAAGGTGCTCGACGATCATGTGAGTCACTGCGTGGCCGACGCGGTTGCATCAGGCGACAGGAACGCCGCCGCGCAGAAGACAGAGGAGCTCCTCGCCGCGGTCCAGCGTTTTGCACGTACACGCTGAGCACAGCCTCAACGGCTACGCGACCTCCGCGACGTTGCATTGTCTGGCCGGCTGCGCGATCGGCGAGGTCGTCGGGATGGCGCTCGCGACCGCGTTCGGCTGGGGCAACGCGGTGCAGATCGTGCTTGCGATCGCACTCGCGTTCGTGTTCGGCTACGCGCTCACGATGCGGCCCGTGCTGGCCGCCGGCGTCCCATTCAAGCACGCTTCGCGCATCGCGCTCGCGTCGGACACGGCCTCGATCTCTGTGATGGAGCTAGTGGACAACCTCTTCGTGCTCGCCGTCCCCGGTGCGCTGGCCGCCGGCCTCGGCGACGCGATCTTCTGGTGGAGCATCGCGATCGGCTTCGCGATCGCATTCGGCCCCGCGTTGCTCGTCAACCGTTGGTTGATCGCCCGCGGCAAAGGCCACGCGGTCGTCCACGAGTACCACCACCATTAGGTGGTGGTACCGGGTTACGCCGCTTCGCGGTTAACGCGCGCGGGCAAAGCCCGCCCGCTCCTGGTCGGTGGGCGGCTGTCCTCTTCCGTGCGGCGCGAGCAGGCTGCGCGTGCTCGCGTCGCATCAGTTCGCCTCAGCGTAAGCCGCGCTCCGCGCCGGCTTACGCTGCGGCCTTGACGGGTCTGACGCCGAAGGGGGTCTGACCCCAGCAGTTCGCTACGGCGCCGCGAGACCCGCTTGCCAGGATGCCCACAGCCGGGCGTAGCGTTCGCCTTGCTCGACGAGCTCGTCGTGGGACGCGACCTCGACTAGACGGCCGTGCTCCATCACCGCGACGCGGTCGGCGCGCTGTGCGGTCGAGAGGCGGTGCGCGATCGTGATCACCGTCCGCCCTTCGGCGACCGCGGAGAGCGCCGTCTCGACCGCGACCTCCGTCGCTGGATCGAGGCTCGACGTTGCCTCGTCGAGCACGATCACGGCGGGATCCGCGAGCGCGATCCGTGCGATCCCGACGAGCTGCCGCTCTCCGGCCGACAGCCGCAGCCCGCGCGTCTGGACGTCGGTGTCGAGCCCCTGCGGCAGCGACTCGAACCGGTCGAGCGCGCCGATCGTCCGCAGCGCACGGCGCACGTCCTCGTCGGATGCCTCCGGATGCGCGAGGCGGACGTTGTCGGCAATCGTCCCGGTGAACAAGTGGCCCTCCTGCGGCAGCAGCACGATCTGCCTGCGTAACGATGCGAGCGTCCCTTCGCGCAGGTCGACGCCGCCAAGCTGGATGCTCCCCTGCTGCGGGTCGTACTGACGCGTCAGGAGCTTCGCGACGGTGGACTTGCCTGCGCCGGTCGCGCCGACGAGCGCAATGTGCTCTCCGGGCGCCACCTCCAGCGTCAGATCCCGGACGACCGGACGCTTTCGGTAGCCGAACGTGACGTTGCTCAACGCGAGCGCGCCCTTGTGCGGCAACTCGACGGCGCTCGGCTTCTGCGTGATCGAGGCCGGCACCTCGAGCAGCCCCACGATCTTCGCGAGCGCGGCGAGGCCCTGCCGGAACTCCCCGAGCCATTCCGTGAAGCGCCCGATCGGGTCGAAGAGCTGGATCAGGTAGAGGACGAAGGCGGTGACCGTCCCGAGCGAGATCTTGCCGTCCTTGTACATCGACGCGGCGGTGAGCAGCACGACGATCAGCGCCGACGCCTGCGCAAGCGGCAGGAAGGCGAACAGCCGGATGTTCACGAACGACGCCCGCCGCCAGGCACGAATCTGCGCCTGGCTGCGCGGGCGATACCGCTCGAGCGTGCGCTGCTCGCGCCTGAACGCCTGCACGACGCGCACGCCGGCGAGCCCCTCTTGCAGCGCCGTCAGCGTCTCGGCGACGCGATCGCGAATCGCGTGGTACGCACGGCCGGCGCCGTGGTGGAAGCTCCAACTCGACGCCACCAGGATCGGGAGCGCGACGAGCGAGATCGCGGCGAGCTCGGGGGAGAGGAAGATGAGCGCCACCACGGTGAGGACGATCTGGAGCGCGCTGCCCACGATCTCCACCAGGGCCTCTCGGACGAGCTCGTTCAGGGACTGCACGTCCGAGGTCAGCCGCGAAATGAGCACGCCCGCGCGTTCGCGCTCGTAGAAGCCGAGCGGCAGTGCCTGCAGCTTGTCGAACGAGGCGACACGCAGCGAATGCAGGAACCGCTCGCCGGCAGTCGCAGCGAGCAGGATCTGTGCGCGCACGACGAAGGGCTTCAGGGAGGCGAGGCAGAGGAAGATGATCGCCGCGACGTTGAGGGGATGGGTGTCGTGCTTCTTGATCCCGGCGTCCACGGCGTAGCGGACGAGCGCCGGGCCCGAAAGCGTGATCAACGTCGAGGCGATCACCGCCGCGGCGGCGCCGAAATAGCGGCCGCGCACCGGCCGCATTTGCTTGCGCGACTCCCGCCAGACTGCTCTCGACGAAGCGCGGTCCACTACGCGACCGCCTCGAGGGCGAGGAGCGCCCGGTAGCGCGCCGAGCCCCGCAGCAGGTCGGCGTGCGTTCCCTGCTCGACGATGCGCCCGCCGTCGAGCACCGCGACTCGGTCCGCGAGAGCGATCGTCGCGGGCCGGTGCGCGATCACGAGCGTCGTCCGGCCCTGCATCACGGTTGTGAGCGCCGCGCGGATCTCGTGCTCCTTCGTGGCGTCAACGGCGGACGTCGCATCGTCGAGGACGAGAACCGCCGGATCTGCCACGATCGCGCGTGCGATCGCGATGCGCTGCCGCTGACCGCCGGAGAGGGAGAAGCCACGCTCGCCGAGCACTGTCTCGTATCCGTCCGGCAGATCGGCGATGAACGCCGCGGCGCCGGCGAGCTCCGCCGCGCGCGAGATCTCCTCGTCGTTCGCGTTCGGCCGCGCGAAGCGGATGTTCTCGGCGACCGTGTCGCTGAAGAGGAACGTCTCCTCGAAGACGAGCGCAACCGCTTTACGCACGTCGCCGAGCGCGAGGTCGCGCACGTTGTGCCCGTCGAGCAGCACCGCGCCCTCGTCGGGGTCGTACAGCCGTGCGAGCAGACCGGCGACCGTGCTCTTGCCGGAGCCCGTGGGCCCGACGAGCGCAAGCGACTCGCCCGGCGCCAGGTGCAGGTCGAGGCCGTCGAGCACCGGGTGGCCGTCCTCGTGGCCGAACCGCACGTCGGCCAGCCGCACGTCGCCGCGCACGGCCTGCTCGAGCTTGATCGGGTGACGCGGCTCGCGGAGCTTCGGCTCGGCCTCGAGCACCTCGCTGATCCGCGCGCTGGCGCCGACCGCCTTCTGCAAGGTGGTCACCCGCTGGCCGAGCACGCGGAGGGGCCACACGAGCATGGCGACGTACGCGTTGAACGCGACGAACGAGCCGAGGCTGAGGTCGCCGGCGATCACGCGCCGTCCGCCGAGCCACAGCACGGCCAGCAGGCCGAGCAGCGGCAGGAACTCGAGCGTCGGCATGAAGACGGCGTCCAGCCGAGCGATGTCGAGGGCGCGCTCGACGATGCGCGCGCTGCGTGCCCGGAAGTCGCCGGCCAGCGGACGGCCCGCGCCGATCCCTTTGACGACGCGGATGCCGGCGACCGTCTCCTCGACCAGGCTTGCCGCGTTGCCCCAAGCCGCCTGCAGCCGTTCCGACTGGGCGTGGTAGCGCCGCGAGTAGCCCCAGCCGGCGAGGCTGATCAGCGGCAGGGGGATCAGGACAATCAGCGCCAGCTTCCAGTCGATCACGAGCAGCACGACCGCTACGGCGAACACGGTCAGGACGTAGCCGATCGTGTGGCCGATCGAGTCCATCATCCGCGCGACCTGCTCGGAGTCGGACGAGGCGCGGCTCATCAGCTCGCCGGGCCCGACGCGGTCGTGGTAGCTGGCGTCGAGGCGTAGCGCGTGCGCGAAGATCGCGTCCCGGACGCGAGCGTCCGAGCGCGCGCGATTGCGGATCGCGTAGAGGTGCCGTACCGCCCCCGCAGCCATCTCCAGCAGGCCGACGAAGAGCAGCGCGCCGAGCCAGATCAGCAATGCGCTGTGGTCGCGCGTCAGCACCCCGCGGTCGATCGCCTGCTTGACCATCAGCGGCGCCGCGACCGCTCCGACCTGCCAGAGCAGGCCGGAGAGGGCTGCCCCGATCACGCCCGCGCTCTGCGAGCGAATGACGGCGCGCACGAACCTCCACGCCGCGCGCCGTTGCGCGTCGTGTTCCCCCATCGGAGAAAGTATCCGGAGATGTCAAATCGCTTTCCGCGCCCGTCGGTGATGGGCATCGTCAACGTGACGCCGGACTCGTTCTCCGATGGAGGCGTGTATCTCGATCCGGATCGCGCGGTCGCGGCCGCTCACCGTCTGATCGAGGAGGGTGCAGCGATCGTGGATGTGGGCGGCGAATCGACGCGTCCCGGGCATGAGCCCGTGCCGCTCGACGACGAGCTGCGCCGCGTTCTGCCCGTGATCGAGCGGCTCGACGGAGTTCCCGTCTCGATCGACACCTCCAAAGCGGAGGTCGCACGGCGCGCGCTCGAGCTCGGTGCGGAGCTCGTCAACGACGTCACGGCCCTGCGGGGAGACGCCGGCATGGCCGGGCTCGTCGCGACGTCCAGAGCGTGGGTCTGCCTGATGCACTGGGAGCGGGAGCCCGCCTACGCTGACGTCGTGTCGGACGTCGCCGCGTTCCTCGAGGAGCGCCTCCGCTTCGCGGTCGACGCCGGGATCGACGAGGAGCACATCGTCCTCGATCCGGGCATCGGCTTCGGCAAGACGGTGCAGCAGAACTTCGAGCTCGTGCGGCGCCTCCCGGAGCTCGTCTCGCTCGGCCGCCCCGTCCTCGTCGGCTTTTCGCGCAAGAGCTCGCTCGGGCGCATCCTCGGCGACGAGAAGGCGAAGACGGGCCCGCTGTCGGCGAGCCTGGCAGCCGCGGTCGTCGCGTACGAGCGCGGCGCGACGATCCTGCGCGCCCACGACGTGCGGGCGCACGTCGAGGCGTTGACCGTGGCCGCGGCGGTGTCCGGATGATCGTCGAGGTACACGGTGTCGAGGTGTTCGGCCACCACGGCGTCGGCGAGCAGGAGCGCCGGCAGGGCCAGACGTTCCTGGTCGACGTCACGCTCGAGATTCCCGAGCCGAGGGTCGACGTGCTCACGGGAACGATCGACTACCGCCGGGTGCGCGACATCATCCGTGCGGTGAACGACTCCGGCAGCTTTCAGCTGCTGGAGACGTTCACGTGTGCGATCGCGGACTCCGTGCACGAGGAGCTCCTACCGGAGCACGTGCGGGTGCGCGTACGCAAGCCCGGCATCGCGTGGGCGGAGTGGACGGCCGCTATCGTCGAGCGACCGTGATGCGCAGCGTGTACTCGACCGCGCGAGACACGGGCCGAAGCTCCACGTAGACGAAGGCGCCGTGCGGCGCGGCGTTCCGGTACGCGACGGTGCCGTGCTTCGCGACGGCGAGCGCTGCCGCTTTCGTCTTGCGCGGCGCGCGCCGGAGCAGCCGCATCTTCACCGCCCCGGCTGCATGGACGCGCAGGACCTCCCGCGCAGGCGACCAAAGCCGGTAGAGGTCGACGGGGTCCTCGCTGCGGTCGAGGTGCGCCGCGAGGGACGCGGTCAGATGGCCGGGACGTGTCAGCGGCGCGTTCCCGACCGGGAACAGCCCGTGCGGCTCGATTTCGGCCGGAACCTCGTTCGGCTCCTGCGGATCGCTCGCCGGCGTGCTGTTCGCCAACGCGCCGGGGATGTCGAGGAGGCCGTAGCCCGACGCGCTGTCGAAGCCCCGCGCGCCGATGTCGACAGCCGACCGCCGCATGATCTCGAACAGCTGCGTGTTGTCGAGGTCGGGACGTTCCGTCCACACCCACGCGGTCGCGCCCGCGACAAGTGGCGCCGAGAAGCTCGTGCCCGGCACCTGGACGTATCCCGACGGATCCTGCGCCAGTGGCTCGGCCACCGGGATGGCGACACCGGGGGCCACGAGGTCGACCGTCGGTGCGAGCGTCGAGAACGACGCCACCCGCCCGGCCTCGTTCGACGCGCCGACGGTCAGGACGTGCGGATATGCGGCCGGATAGCCCTTCGGGCTGCCCTCGAGGCCCTCGTTGCCGGCGGCCGCGACGACGAGCGAGCCGGACCTGAACGCGAACATCACGGCGTCGTCGAGCAGCGGGTCCGCGTCCTCGCCGCCGAAGCTGAGGTTGATGACGCCGGGGCCCTCGCGCGCTGCCTCGGCGATGCCCTGGATCGCCGCGCCCTCGTTGAGGATCCCGAACGGGCTCGCATCCCACGCGCGGAGCACCGCATCCGGATAGACGCCCACGATCCCGAAGCCGTTGTTGGGGGCGCCGATCACGGATGCGACCTCGGTGCCGTGATCCTCGTCTTCGTCTGTCGTCGTCTGCTTGTTCATCAAGATCGTGTTGGGTCGCGTCGCGAACTCGGGGTGCGTGATGTCAAGGCCTGAGTCGACGATCGTGATGGGCTTGCCCGGCCCGGGCGCGTCGACTCGATCGGCGCCGACGGCCGACCGCCACCACTCCGTCGGGACCAGCGGATCGGTCGCCGGCGCGGCCAGCGCGGTCTTCGTCAGGAGGCGCTCAGGCTCGGCGACGCGCACGACGCCGGCGCGTCGCAGCCGTGCGAGGCCGGCTGCGTCCAGGCGCCAGATGCTCAGCTCCGGGACGAGCTCCGCGCCGCCGGCGCGCCGTGCGAGCGCGTCCCCTCGTCCGCCCTGGACCTGGACCAGCTCGGCTCGTGCAGGCGCCGCGCTCGCAAGCAGCACGGCCGTCACGATGATCAGGCGCGGCGCCAAGGCTTCCAGAGTAAAGGGGGACTACCCTGCGGGTCATGGTTTACGCCTACGTCGGCCTCGGCTCGAACCTCGGTGACCGCGAAGGGACGCTCAGAGCTGCCGTCGGGCGCCTGCGGAACCTGCCCGAGACCAGGGTGCTGAAGCTCTCGAGCCTGCGGAACACGGACCCGGTGGGGTACGTCGACCAGCCTCGCTTCCTCAACGGCGCCGTCGCGCTCGAGACGAGCCTCTCGGCGCGCCGCCTGCTCGGCGCCCTGCTGGAGCTGGAGCAGACATTCGGGCGCAACAGAGAGGCGGTTCCGCCGCGTGGGCCGCGCACGCTCGACCTCGACCTGCTGCTCTACGGGAAGGAGGTGATCGACGAGCCGGGGCTCGAGATCCCGCACCCGAGGATGCACGAGCGCCGCTTCGCTCTGGAGCCGCTGGCCGAGTTGGACCCGTCCCTCGAAGTCCCTGGAAAGGGGTCGGTTCAGACCTTGCTCTCGAAGCTAGACTCCGGTCCATGAGCCACCTTGACGAGCTCGACGAGTTCGAGGCCGAGCTCGAGCTCCGCCTCAAGAGGGAGTACACGGCGGTCTTCGGGCTCTTCCGCTACTGCGTCCTGACACAGGACGCCACGTACCTCTGCAACCGCCTCGACCTGGCCCAGGTCTCGCAGCCGAACTATCCGTTCTTCCACCTGCGCATGGAGGACGTCTGGGTCTGGGACAAGAACCGTCCGACGCGGATCATCCCGCGCGCAGAGGTCTGGACGTCGAGCGACGTCACCGTCGAGGAGCTGCGTGGCGAGGGCGAGGACTCGCACCTCACCGCCGAGTCGCTTGCCGAGAAGATCGGCGAGTCGCTCTCCGCCGACGACGACCTGTAAAAAGGAGTGCTGCTCGCGATCGACGTCGGCAATACGTCGACGGTTTTCGGGCTGTTCGACGGCGCCGAGCTGACGGACCACTGGCGCATCGCGACCGAGAGGCAGAAGAGCGGCGACGAGCTCGGTGTGCTCTATCGGGGATTCGTCGATCTCGCGCGCGTGCAGGGGATCGCGCTTTCATCGACCGTTCCGCAGCTCATTCGCTCGTACGGCGAGTTCGCGGCGCGGTACACGTCCGCCGAGCTGCTCGAGCTCGGCCCGGGCGTCAAGACGGGGATTCCCGTTCGGTACGACGACCCCCGCGAGGTCGGCCCGGACCGGATCGCAAACGCGGTCGCGGGGGCGGAGCGGTACGGGGCGCCCTGCATCGTCGTCGACTTCGGGACGTCCACGAACTTCGACGTCGTGTCGGCCGAGCGCGAGTACGTCGGCGGTGTGCTCGCCCCGGGAATCGAGATCTCGATGGACGCGCTGTTCGCGCGCGCCGCGCGGCTGCGCAAGATCGACTTCGTCCAGCCGGACACCGTGATCGGCAAGACGACCGTGGCAGCGCTCCAGTCCGGAGTCGTCTACGGCTTCGCGGGCCAGGTCGACGGCATCGTCGACCACATCCGCGGAGAGCTTGGGACCGACGCACCGACGGTCGCGACCGGCGGCCTCGCCGAGCTGATTGCCCCGCATGCCCGCACGATCGAGCGGATCGATCCCTTCCTCACGCTGGAGGGGCTGCGCCTCGTCTGGGAGCGCAACCGGTAGAAGCGGCAGGATTCCCGTATGACCCTGGTGGCGGACGTCCGCTGGACGTTCCTGGTTCCGGCCGTCGCGGCGACGGCGTTGACGCTCGTGCTGCTCCTCTGGAGCCTGCGCGGCCGCCGCTCGACCCCGGAGCAACCGCGTAGCGACCGCCGGCGGCAGACCACCGCTCACGGCGACCCGCGTGAAGCGCTGGCCCTCGTCGGCGACGCGCTCGCGGCCACGCACAACCCGCGCGTCCTGCTCCCGGTGATCCTGGAGGTGATCACCGAGGCGACGGATGCCCTCGGAGGACAGATCTTCTCCGGGGCGGACGAGGTCGCGTGGAGCGGCGAGGTGGGGGGCTCGCGGCGACCCCTGACGCTCGAGCTCGACGCGACAACGCGGCTGATCCTCTTCCCGCCGGCCGACGGTTTCAGCAAGGACACCCGCACGCTCGCGGAATGGCTCGCGTCGCAGGCGTCCGTGGCGCTCGACAACGCCCGGTTGCATGACATCGTGCAACGGCAGGCGATCACGGACGATCTGACGGGCCTCGTGAACAGGCGGCGTTTCATCGAAGCGCTCGACGCCGAGATCGAGCGGGCACGCCAGTTCGGGGCTGCGCTCACGATCGTGCTCGCCGATCTCGACAACTTCAAGCAGGTGAACGACGAGTTCGGCCATCACGGCGGCGATGTCGTCCTGCGTGCGTTCGCAGACCTGATCCGCTCGCACGTGCGCGACGTCGACGTCTCGGGTCGGATCGGCGGGGAGGAGTTCGCGATCCTCTTGCCGGACACGGACGCCGGCGGCGCGGCGCGTGTCGCGGAACGCATGCGCACGTCGCTGAACGAGGTCGCCATCCCACTGTCCGACGGTGCCGCGATCCACGTCGCCTCGAGCTTCGGCGTCGCCCAGCTCGACCCGGACCAGTCCGGCGACGACCTTCTCCGCGCCGCCGACGCGGCCCTCTACCGGGCGAAAGACTCGGGGAAAAACCGCGTAGTGGCCTAGAACGAGGCCAAAACCCCCCTGGCGTAGTGGAAAATCCGCACCTATGCTGTCAGGCGGAAGGCCGATACTTATGCGCGTGCGAATCTCATTCGATGCGCTGCGGCTTTGCCTGCTCGTTGCAGCGGGTGTGACCTCCGGGTATCTCTGGCGTGCCGCTTTCGAGTCGAGCACGCCGGCCGAGCAGCGAATCGCTCAGTCGCCGCGCCTCATCGAGAAGGCGCCGGCGCCCCCGGTCGTGCGGATCGCGCCGCATCACCTGACGACGACGAAGCACCCGGCCGTCGCGCCGAAGGTCGCGCAGCCCGTCGTGCGGACGATCGGCCCCGGGCCGACGGCGCTGATCTCGTCGCACGTCCCGTCTGCCCCGCGGCCGCCACGCGCCGCTCCCGAGTCTCAGCCGCCGGCGTCGGGCCCGGCGTCGAAGCCTCCCCAGCCATCACCGTCACCGGCGCCCACACCGTCACCGGCGCCCTCATCGTCGCCGCCGCCGACCACGACGGCCGCGACACCGCCGCCCGTCAGTGAGCCGGTTCAGCAGGCGGTCACGCCGCCGCCCACCAGCACGCCCACCCCGCCGCAGACCTCGGGCGATGAATCACGGCCCGGCTGGGGCAAGGGCGACGACAACCATGACCACAGCGGCCCCGGCGGCGACGACAAGGACAAAGGCAAAGACAAGGGCAAGTAGGCGGGTCAACCGCCGCCGTAGATCGAGATCGGCATCGAGTCGAGCAGGATCTCGTCGGCCGGATCCGGCAGCTCCGCCTCGAGCCGCTCGACGAGCTCGGCCGCACCCGGTGCAGCGGCGAGCAAGCGCACGGCGACCTCCTCCGTCGACTCGAGCTGCACGAGCTCCTGCTTGAACGGCTTCGGGAACCGCCCGCGGCCGAGGTACCAGCCGTAGAACTTCTTCAGAAAGCCGCTCGCACGGCGCTCGCCGAGCTCGCGCACGGTCTCGCGAATGAACATAACCAGCTCGGCGGCAACCTCCTCGCGTGAGGGCTCCGCCGCCTCGCCGTCCAGGATCTCGCTCAGCGCCCACGGATTGCCCTGAGCCGCACGGCCGACCATGACGGCCGCGGCGCCGGTCGTCGCGAGGACGGTCTGGGCGCGCGCGCGCGACGTGATGTCCCCCGACGCGATCACGGGGACGTCGACGAGCTCCACGAGCTCCGCCGTCAATGAGTGGTCCGCCTCACCCGTGTACATCTGCCGCGCTGAGCGTGGGTGCAGGGTCAGCGTGGCGGCTCCGGCGGCGACGAGCCGAGGACCGATCTCGAGGCAGGCCCGGGAGCTGTTCTCGAGGCCGCGGCGCATCTTGACCGACACCGGCACGCCGGCCGCCGTCGCCACGGCGTCCACGATCGCGCAGGCGCGCTTGGGATCGTCGAGGAGTGTCGCCCCGGCCCCGGTCTTCGTCACCTTGCGCACGGGACAGCCGAAGTTGATGTCCACGATGTCGGCGCCGGCTGCCACGACCATCCGGGCGGCTTCCGCCATCACCGGGGGCTCGGAGCCGAAGATCTGGATCGCCAGCGGGTGCTCGTCCCGCGCGACCCTCAGGTAGCCCAGCGTTCGCTCGTTGCGGTGCTCGAGGCCCGCGCAGCTGACCATCTCGGAGCAGACGAGCCCCGCCCCGTAGCGGCGCCCCTGGCGGCGGAAGGCCTGGACGCTCACGCCGGCCATGGGGGCGAGCACCAGCCGGGACGGGATCTCGATATCCCTGATCCACCAGGAGTCGCGAAGATCTACCTGCATAGAGCGGGAAATGGTAGCCCCGGACCCTGTTGACGGCCCCCGACCGTATAGCTACTATTCGCGCCCGCGACGGCGCCTGGAGCGCCGCGTTTTTTCGTAAAAAGGGGACTCATCGTGAAGGAAGTCATCCTCACATCCGAAGGCTACGAGAAGCTCAGGCACGAGATCGAGGAGCTCTCGACCATCAAGCGCCGCGAGGTGGCTGAGAGGATCCGCGTCGCCCGTGAGTTCGGGGACATCGCGGAGAACGCCGAGTACGACGACGCCAAGAACGAGCAGATGCTGCTCGAGCACCGCATCGCCACTCTCGAGGAGCGGCTCCGCGACGCGCGCGTCATCTCGAAGAAGGACATCGCCAAGGACGTCGTGTCCGTCGGCTCGAAGGTGAAGCTGCGGGACGTCGCCGCGAAGGAGACGATCGAGTATCACATCGTCGGCTCCGCCGAGGCGGACCCCGGCGCCAACAAGCTGTCGAACGAGTCGCCCGTCGGCAAGGCCATCATCGGCCACAAGAAGGGCGAGACCGTCGAGGTAACCGCGCCTCGCGGCATGCTCAAGTTCAAGATCCTCGAAATCAAAGCAGCCTAAGCAGCCTGAAATCCGGCGCGCTCCGTGCGCCATGATGATTTCAGGCTGGTGCTGGTCCGTTCACTCGCCTGCGGCCGAGGCGAGCAAAGCCCGCCTCGGCGGCGGCTGTTTTAGTTCCGGCTCATGCGTCGGCCGGTTGTTCTTTGTTACCACCTCGTCTCGCCGACGTATGAGCACCGGCTCTCGATCTCGCCAGCGCTCTTGCTGCGGCAAGTTCGGTTTCTGTCGCGCTTTCGTGACGTGCGCGTGACCTTCGACGACGGATTTCGCAACTCGGCGTCCGTCTTTCCCGGGCTCCGGCAGCTCGGCGTTTCGATCCAGCTCTTCATCTGCTCAGGCTACGCGCGCGACGGCCGCACGTTCGCTATCCCGGAGCTCGAGGGCGACGACCCGCAGCAGCTCGCGACGATGACCTGGGAGGAGCTGCGCGCACATGCCGGCCACGGCGTCGAGATCGGCGCGCACACCGTCTCGCACCCGCACCTGCAAAGGCTAGGCGACGACGAGCTGGTCCGTGAGCTCGGAGACTCGAAGCAGGAGATCGAGGACGAGCTCGGCCGCCCCTGCCCGGACTTCGCCTATCCCTACGGCGAGCACGACGACCGGGTGCGTGCGGCCACGCGCGCAGCCGGCTACGAGCGCGCTTACGGTCTGCTGGAGCACGGACGGGACCGCTTCGCTCTTCGCCGCTGCGATCTCTACAGAAGACACACTCCTGTCAGGGCTCTGCTTAGGCTCTACGCGTGACGCCCAAGCGCTTTCCGGACACGGTGTCGCTCGCCGAAGTGCGCGCCGAGGCGGAGCGGCTCGAGCCTGGCGCAGAGGCCGAGACGGTCGTGCGCGCCGCCGGGCGCGTGCTCGGGCGCAGGGAGATGGGGAAGCTCGTCTTCCTCGACCTCGTCGACCGCAGCGGCCGGATCCAGCTGCTGTGCGACACGTCGCGCACCGGCCCGGTCGATCTCGACCTGGGCGACATCGTGGGGGTGGCCGGCCGCCCGGCGAAGGCGCGTCGCGGCGAGCCGTCGATCGCCGTCGACGAGATGGTGCTGCTCGGGAAGATCCGCAGCCCGCTTCCCGACACGTTCCACGGCATTACCGACACCGAGGTCCGGTACCGCAAGCGCTACCTCGACCTGCTGATGAACGAGCACTCGCGGCGCGACGCGATCGTCCGCGCGCGGATGGTCACGACGATCCGCGCGTATCTCGACAGCGAAGGCTTCATCGAGGTCGAGACGCCGATTCTCCAGCCCCGTTACGGCGGTGCTTTCGCGGAGCCGTTCGTCACCCATTCGGACTACCTCGACCAGGACGTCTACCTCCGCATCGCCGACGAGCTCTACCTGAAGCGCCTGATCGTCGGTGGTCTCGAGAAGGTCTACGAGCTCGCGAAGGATTTCCGCAACGAGGGCGTGTCGTACAAGCACTCGCCCGAGTTCACGCAACTCGAGTGGTACGAGGCGTACGCGGACTACCGAGACACGATGGAACGAGCCGAGACTCTCGTGTCGCGCGCGGCCGAGGAGGCGATCGGGAGGACGAAAGTCGAGTTCCGGGGGCACGAGGTCGATCTCGCGCCACCCTGGCAGCGTGTGCGCTACGTCGAGGCCCTCGAGGCGGAGGGGGCGTGGTCGCGCGATCCTGACGAGCTGCGCGCGAAGCTCGAAGCTGCCGGCGTCGACACGAGTGCGGACAGGACATGGGCGCAGCTCGTCGACCATGCGTACTCGCACTTCGTCGAGCCGAAGCTGATCCAGCCGACGTTCGTCCATGACTGGCCGATCGAGACGTCGCCGTTCGCACGCACGACCGACGACGATCCGACGCTGGTCGAGCGCTTCGAATGCGTGGTCGGCGGCATGGAGTTCGGCAACGCGTTCAGCGAGCTGAACGACAGCGAGGAACAGGCGGAGCGCTTCGAGATGCAGGCCGCGGAGCGCGCGGCCGGCGCGACCGACGCGGAGGAGGGAGATCCGGACTTCGTCGAAGCGATGTCGTACGGCATGCCGCCGACCGGCGGCTGCGGCATCGGCATGGACCGCCTCGCGCTCGTGCTCACCGGGCGCGACACGATCCGCGACGTGATCCTGTTCCCGGCGCTCCGCCGGCACGAGTGAAGCGGCGCGCAGTCGTCGTCCTCCTCGTCGTGCTGGCAGGTCTTGCCGTGGGTGCGATCTGGACGTTGCTGCAGCCCGATCGCTACCGCGCCGACGCCCGCGTGCTGGTGCGCCCCGCGAGCGCACGCATCGTGCCGGCGGTGGAGGCGCTCGCCGAGAGCAGCCTCGTCGAGGCGAATGTCGCGCAGACCCTGCGCCTTTCGTCGTCGCCGGACATCTCGGCGAAGGGCGGGGACGGAGGCGTTCTGACGGTGTCCGCGAAGGCAGGCAGTCGCGAGCGCGCTCGGCAGATCGACGGCGAAGCCGTCGTGATCCTGACGCAGAAGGTGGCCCAGCGATTCCGCGCTGCGGGCGTGAGTGCGACCGTCCTCGACCCTGCGCACGTCGCCGAGCAGACCAGTCCAACGCCTGGACGCAACCTGTTGATCACAGGCTTGGCCGGACTGCTGATCGGCCTCGCAGTGGCGGCGGCGCTTTCGCCGGGCCGGTCCGTCGCTCCGGGTACTGCTCCGGTCGACCCGCACGTCGAACAGCGGCTGCACGCGCGCATCGACCAGGTCGCGCAGCGTGAGCGCGCGCTGGCCCAACGCGCGGGGCAGCTCGCTGCACGGGAGGAGGATCTCGCGCGGCGCGAACAAGATCTCGAGCGGCAGGCGGCAGCCGTCGCCGCCGCCCCGGCCGCTCCGGAGCCCGAGCCCGAGCCGGAACCGGAGCCCGAGCTGGAGCCACCGCTGGAGCGAGGGCCGCCGGCTGCACCGCCGCGGCCCGCCGGCCGGTGGACGCTCCGGGAGCTCGAAGCCCTGACGCGCGAGCGCTCGTCCGCCGGCGCGTCGCCCGAGCAGCAGGAGGAATGGTCGACGTACCTCTTCTTCCTGCGCGAGCATGCGGACGCGACCGGATCGCTTCCCGCGGGGCTCGACCAGCTCATCGGCGACGTGTTCGGGCCGTTGCCGCGCGGAAACTGACGGCGCTTGGCCCATGAGCCGATCCCTCGAACGAGGGAGGGACCAATCCAGACGCAGGGACGATCGGTGGAGCGAGGCCCATGCGACTTCTCGCCGCCGCCACCGCCGTCCTCGCCGTCGTCGCCTCCTCAAGCGGCCCGGCCGGTGCGGGAAGCGCGACCTCATGCGGCGATCGGGCATACACCTACGCCGGCTACGCGGCGTCGGGCCGGGCTCACGGCGCCTCCGCGGCGCTCACGGCCCTCACCGCCCCGGCGGTCGCGAACGGCCATGTCGCAGCCTGGGTCGGTGTCGGCGGGCCGCGTCAGGGCCCGAACGGCGCCGACGAGTGGCTTCAGGTCGGGATCAGCGGATTCGCCGACCACAGCGCGGTCTACTACGAGCTGACGCAGCCTGGAGCCGCGCCGCGCTACGTCGAGGTGCTGCCGAGCGTGGCGCCCGGAGAATCGCATCGCGTGACGGTTCTGGAGATCCGCCACCGGCCGAACTGGTGGCGCGTCTTCGTCGACCACCGGTCCGTGACGGATCCGATTCATCTGCCCGCCAGCCACGGCCGCTGGCACCCGATCGCGACCGCCGAGAGCTGGAACGGCGGCGCCGCGTCGTGCAACTCGTTCGCGTACCGCTTCGGGCGTGTCCGCAGCGCGACGGCTGCAGGCGGCGGCTGGAAGCGGTTCAGCGCGGGCTACCGGTTTCAGGACCGCGGCTTTCGCGTGATTCGCGTCGCGCGCGCGTCGTTCATCGCGCGCACGGACTTCTAGCCGGCCGCTATCGGATCGTCACCGGCGTTCCGAGGGGCATCAGCTTCGCGAGCCGTAGGATCGCGTCGTTTCGCATCCGGATGCATCCGTGCGAGATACGCCCGGGGATGAGATCCGGCTCGTTCGTCCCGTGGATGCCGACGAAGCCGCCGCCGGGCCAGTCGGTCAGGACGCGCGAGCGTCCGTTGAGCCCGAACGCGACGGGTCCGTAGAACGGGTTGCCGAATCCCCTCGTCCGCTCGCGGACGTAGAACTCGCCTGCCGGAGTCGGCCAACGACCCTGGCCGGAGCCGATTGGCGCGGAGAAGACCTCCTTGTCGTTTCTGTAGAGCGTCGCCTGGAGCTGCCCGAGGTCGACGACGAGGTGAGTGCGGACGAGGTGCAGGGCGTCGATCGTCTTTCGCCGGATCCAGCCGGTCGCTCCGTTCGGCAGGATCGGCAGGCGGATACGGACCCAGGCGCCGCCGCGCTTGTCGCGGTGCACTGCGAGCACCGCGACGATGTTCGGATTGCCCAGGGGCGTCGCCGTCGCAATGTGCGCGACCGCTCGAGCCGACCCGCTCGGCGCGCTTCGCGCGGACGTTGCCTGCAGCACATAGCCCCAGCGGGCCGGGTCTCCCGCGTGTGCGGGCGAAGCCGATGCGAGCATCGCAGCGCTCGCGCAGGCGAGCAGGAGAACTCGGCGCACGGCTAGCCGGTGAAGTTCGGCGTCGGCGGCCTGAACGACGCGACCGCACTCAGCAGGCGTGACGTGGCCGGACAGCTTCTCCGCACGACGACCTGGAGCCTGATGACTCCGGCCGAGCGCGCGCTGAGGCTGAGCCTGACGACCCCGTTCGCATCGGTGACGCGGGTCGCCGAGACGCCGGCTCCCAGAATGTCGACTGTGGCGTGGGCCAGGGGGTGGCCGTCGGCGAGGACGCGGATGACGACAACCGTGGCGTGTCCGACCATGACGACGCTCTGCGAAACGCGGATCGTGCCCGCCGGGCACGGAACGGTCGGCGGCGTCAGCGGGCCAGTCGTGGTCGTTGTGCCTGTACCTCCGCTACCGGAGGTGGTCGTCGTGCCGGCGACGCCCGAGGTGCTCGTCCCGCCTCCCGAATTCGTCGTCGTCTGTCCGGTCGACGTCGTGCGGTTCGTCGACGTGGAGGTCGAGATCGATGTCGATGTCGATGTCGATGTCGATGTCGACGTGGACGTCGACGTGCTCGTGGAGGTCGTCTGCCCGCCGCAATCTGCATCGGGCAGGTGCTCCCCCGGGTCAGCCGGGTCTTGAAGGATGAAGTCCCCGGAATGCTGGTCGTGACCGTCGACCCACCCACCTTCGTACGCAACGTTGATCGACACGTACGGGTGATTGGCCGAGCCGGTGGCGTGGCAGATGATCACATGGTGCTTCGGGTCCTGAAGTGAGAATGTGGCAGCCGTTGCGTACCCGGCGAAGCCGATGCCGGCGATTACCAGCGCAATCGTGACAGGCGCCCAGAGGCGCTTCCTTGCCGCAGTCAATTGTCCCCTACTTCCCTTGCTACCGCAGTTGGGGGCGAGTATAACCGGCGCCCCGGCCGTCGAACGACCAGGATTTCAGGCAACGTGCGACGAGGGTAAGGCCGGCCGCGCCGCTGCCGATAACTCCGGTAAGGATCCCGTAAAGGCGCGGGACATAGCCGCCGCTAGCTGGGCTACGATGACCCTCCCGGCTAGGAAGGAAGGACGCAGGTGTTCGAACGCTTCACCGAACGGGCCCGGCAGGTCGTCGTCCTCGCCCAGGACGAGGCCAGGGCGCTGAAGCACAACTACATCGGCACGGAGCACATCCTGCTCGGCCTGCTGCGCGAAGAGGAAGGTCTCGCCGCGCGCGTGCTCGAGTCGCTCGACATCACCGTCGAGGAGGTGCGCGCGCAGGTCGCACGCATCGTCGGCCAGGGTGACGAGGTCACGACGGGGCAGATCCCGTTCACGCCGCGCGCGAAGAAGGTCCTGGAGCTCGCGCTGCGCGAAGCGCTGAGCCTCGGCCACAACTACATCGGCACCGAGCACATCCTGCTCGGTCTCGTGCGCGAGAACGAGGGCGTCGCGGCGCGCATCCTGCTCGACTTCGACGCCGACGCAGACAAGATTCGCAACGAGATCATCCGCATGCTCTCCGGCCCCGGCCGCCGTCAGCAGGGCGGCGCCGCCGCGCCCGGCGAGAAGGCGAAGAGCTCCAAGCTGCTCGACCAGTTCGGCCGCAACTTCACGAAGCAGGCCGGCGAGGGGAAGTTGGATCCGGTCGTCGGTCGCCAGACCGAGATCGAGCGGATCATGCAGATCCTCTCGCGCCGCCAGAAGAACAA
>VAXO01000008.1 GCA_005888435.1 Actinomycetota bacterium
AAGGAGAAGCCGCAGCGCGGCAAGGTCCTCGCCGTCGGCCCCGGCGCTCGGGACGAGGACGGGGAGTACATCAAGATGGATCTCGAGGAAGGCGACGAGATCATCTTCAGCAAGTACGGCGGGACCGAGATCAAGCTCGGGACCGACGATGTTCTGATTCTGCGTGAGTCGGACGTGCTCGCCAAGGTCGTTGGCGACCGCGAGCTGGCCGGCGCGAAGTCGTAAAGGACCTAGGGAGGTAACGGAAAGAAATGGCTCACAAGGAGCTGAAGTTCAACGAGGACGCACGCCGCTCGCTCGAGCGCGGCGTGAACATCCTCGCCGACGCGGTCAAGGTCACCCTTGGCCCGAAGGGGCGCTACGTCGTGCTCGACAAGAAGTTCGGCGCTCCGACGATCACCAACGACGGCGTCACGATCGCTCGCGAGATCGAGGTCGAGGACGTTTTCGAGAACCAGGGCGCGCAGCTCGTCCGTGAGGTCGCCACGTCGACGGACGATGTCGCAGGCGACGGCACGACCACCGCGACCGTTCTGGCGCAGGCGATCGTCCGCGACGGTCTGCGGAACGTCGCAGCCGGGGCGGGCCCGATGTCGATCAAGCGCGGCATCGAGAAGGCCGTCGACAGCGTCGTCGAGAACCTGAAGTCGCAGTCCAAGGAGATCTCGGGCAAGGAGGACATCGCGCGCGTCGCGACCGTCTCTTCTCGCGACCGTGAGATCGGTGACGTCCTCTCCGAAGCGATCGAGAAGGTCGGCAAGGACGGCGTCGTGAACGTCGAGGAGGGCCAGACGTTCGGCCTCGAGCTCGAGTTCACCGAGGGCATGCAGTTCGACAAGGGCTATCTGTCGCCCTACATGATCACGGACGCCGAGCGCATGGAGGCCGTCCTCGAGGACCCGTTCATCCTGGTCGCGAACCAGAAGATCGGGGCCGTCAAGGACCTGCTGCCCGTGCTCGAGCAGGTGATCCAGGCCGGCAAGCCGCTGGTCATCGTCTCCGAGGACGTCGAGGGCGAGTCCCTCGCGACGATCGTCGTCAACAAGCTGCGCGGCACGTTCACGGCCGTCGCCGTGAAGGCGCCGGGCTTCGGTGACCGCCGCAAGCGGATGCTCGAGGACATCGCGATCCTCAGCGGCGCCGAGGTGATCACCGAGGAGATGGGCCTCAAGCTCGAGAACACGAAGCTCTCGCAGCTCGGCCACGCCCGCCGTGTCGTCGTCGACAAGGACACGACCACGATCATCGACGGTGCCGGCGACTCCGAGGCGATCAAGGCACGGATCAAGCAGCTGAAGTCCGAGATCGAGAACACCGACTCCGACTTCGACCGCGAGAAGCTCCAGGAGCGGCTCGCGAAGCTGGCCGGCGGCGTCGCCGTCGTCAAGGTCGGCGCTGCGACCGAGACGGAGATCAAGGAGAAGAAGCACCGCGTCGAGGACGCGCTCAAGGCGGCTCGCGCCGCGCTCGAGGAGGGGATCGTCCCCGGCGGCGGCGTTGCGTTGCTCGCGGCGGTCGAGTCGATCAACCTCGACGACTACGAGGGCGACGAGCGCACCGGTGCCTCGATTATCCTGCGGTCGCTCGAGGAGCCGATCCGGCAGCTCGCCGACAACGCGGGCCTCGAGGGCTCGATCGTCGTCGACAAGATCCGCAACGGCACGAAGGGCCACGGACTCAACGTCGAGACCGGCGAGTACGAGGACCTGATCAAGGCCGGGATCACCGACCCGACGATGGTCGTCCGCTCCGCGCTGCAGAACGCGGCGTCGATCGCGAAGAACATCCTCACGACCGAGGCCGTCGTCGCCGAGGCCCCCGAGAAGCAGTCGGCAGGCGCCGGCATGCCGGGCGGCATGGGCGGCATGGACATGATGTAGGCCGCGCCGCGCGGCTACGCCGCGCGTCGATGGTGTACGGCGGAAAGGCCGGGCTCAGCCCGGCCTTTCCGCATTCAGGGGGGTGGCGGGCTTTTGTCCCCGACAGTGCGGACGGACGACTGCTTCGCGATCGTCCGGCGCATTGGTTCGCCTGCGGCTAAAACCGCTTCGCTGGTCTTAGCCTCCGGCCTTGGTCGTTGGGACAGGCTTAGGGGGCAAAGCAAAACGGCCCCGAGGGGCCGCTTTGCGAGGGGGATTAGGGGGAGGTGGTTCGCAAGGTGTATCGGCCCGCGCGCGGGACTCCCCCGTCCCCCGAAAAGGGGAAAAGAAAGGGCGCCTCGCGGGCGCCCTTTCTCGTCGGATCAGATCGGAGCTACGGCGTCTTGTCGCCGTAGATGTTCTGGTCGAGCCCACCGGCGTGCGGGCACATGTCCCCGCTGAAGACGGTGGTCTGGTTGCCCTTCTTGTCGGTGACGACCGAGGACGTGCGGCACTGGACGACGTCCGCGTTGCCGGCGTCCGGATCCGGCAACGTCTCACGCTGGTCGGTGCCCGCGACCGTGTCGCGCCAGTCCGTCCACACTCCGAACGCGGTCGAGCCGAGCGACGTCACCCAGAGGTAGTCGCCGGCGAACGGCACCGCGCGGTTGTCGAACTGCTCGTAGTTCGGGTTGGTGGAGACGTCCGACACGCGTGTTGCGGTCGACCAGTTGCTCCCCGCGTTGCCCGAAGTCGAGGCGAACACATCCAATGACGCGTCGGTCGACCCGTTGGCGCAGTTGCCGATCGGCAGCTGGACGCTGTAGCAGGGATCGAGCCGGCTGTCCCACCAGAGTGCGTGGAGCACTCCGCCGTCGGCGGAGATGTCCGGGAACACCTGGTGGCCTCGCGCCTCGTTGTCGATGAGCGCCGGCGCGGTGTGGGTCCCCGTCGCGCCGTCGTACCGGAAGAAGTACGTCGCCGCCTGGCCGACCTGGCCGGTGCCCGCGCTCGAGTACGACGAGGTCGAGCTCGTCACCGTCCCGATCTTTGTCGCGTCGTAGACGACGTAGACCCACTCGTGAGCGCCGTCGAGCTGGTCGGCGGTCGAGCGGACCTGTGTGTCGCGACGGAAGAACGTGAAGCCCGACTGGCAATGGTCGGCGAAGTCGCCGCAATCGCGGGCGGTGCTGCCCGGGGCATCGCCGCTCTCATCCTCGAAGCCCGGATCGTCAGGCTGCGACTGCGTGATCGACCCACCGGCGGGCTGCCGGATGTCCTGTGCGTCCGACGGAGTGAATGTCTGCAGCACGACCGGCGGCGCAAACGTCTTGCCGCAGTCGGTCGATTTCGCGATCGCGACCGCGTCCGGATTCTGCTTCGACCCGAACTGGCGGAACGTGACGTAGACGTGACCGTTGTGCGTCACCGAGATGTCCGGGAACTGGACGTCCTGGATGTTGCCGGAGATCTCGATCGGGTTCGAGAACGTCACGCCATGGTCGGTCGAGCGTGCGAAGTAGATGCCGACGCCGCCGAAGTTCCCGTTGAAGCGGGAATACGCGAAGTAGACGTTCCCGTCGCAAACGGTGCCTGTTCGGTCGGCCTCGATTGCCGTCTTGTCGTTGAACTTCCCGAGCAGGTTCGGCGCCGACGAGCCTTTTGCGACAACCGTCGTCCCGTAGTACTCGAGACCGTCGCGACTCGTAGGCCCGGCCTCACCCTGCGGATTGCGGAAGCGCGCGACCCAGACGTCGCCGAACGTCTTCTTCGTTCCGGCCGGGTCGTCGGAGCTCTCGGAGCCGAAGAACGCGCGGCCATGTGCATCCCACGCGATCACCGGGTCGCCCGCGCTCGCCGTCCGTGCCTTCGACAGCGCCGCGTACGGCGAGGTGTCGTCCGGGTAACCCGGGACGAGCGAGCTTGTGAACGTGGAACCGCCGTTCGTCGAGCGGTAGTACCCCAGCCAGATAGGCCCGACGGCTCCGGCCGCTGCGCCGCGGTTGTACACGCCGCAGTAGTCGTTCGAGCTGCCGAGCAGGACGCTCGTGTCCCGCGGGTCGAGCTGCACCGACGGCTCGTTCTCGCGTCCGCGCGAGATCGAGCACTCTTGCAGCGTCTGGTCGGTGTACGGGATGCCTGTCGCCAGCGTGTAGGCGCTGACGTATTGGCTGTTGTCGTTCGTGAGCCGGACGTCTGCGCCCGGCGTCGACGCGCCGGCAATGCCCACCGCGATGAGTGCCACTGCGAGCACGCCGACGAGTGCAAGTCGCCTCACTGAGTCTCCCCCTCTCAATTTGCCCCTCGGTTAGCGGCGGAGAGGCTACCTCAGAAGCTGTAGCGCTGTTCCTTCCAGTAGTCCGCGTCGTTGTGATACCCGTAGCGCTCCCAGAATCCGGGCTGATCCGCGGACAGGAGCTCGAGCCCGCGGAGCCACTTCGCGCTCTTCCAGAAATAGCGCGACGGAACGACGAGCCGCAGTGGCCAGCCGTGCTCCGGCTCGAGCGGCTCGCCGTCGGCCGCCCAGGCGATCAGCGCTTCGTCGTCCTCGAGCGCCTCGAGCGGCAGGTTCGCGGTGAAGCCCTGCTCGGCGTGCGCCAGCACGAACTTCCCGGTCGGCTTCGGGCGGACGAGCTTGGCGAGCTCGCGCCAGTGGGTGCCGTTGAAGCTCGTGTCGAAGCGGCTCCAGCGCGTCACGCAGTGGATGTCGACGGTGATCTCCGTCTGGGGCAGCGCCTTCAGCTCGTCGTAGGTAAGCGTGACTGACTCCTCGACCTCGCCGAAGACCTTGAAGTCCCATGTGGCGAGGTCGGTCTGCGGCACCGTGCCGGCGTGGAGTACCGGCCACTTCTCGGTCAGGTACTGGCCCGGCGGCAGTCGCGCGGGGTCGAGGCCCTTCTCGACGAGCTTCTGTTCTGCCTTGCCACGGAAGAGCGACAAGCCTACGGCTCCAAGTTACGCCGAAGTACCGGCTGGATGGGCCGACGGACGTACCCCGCGAAAGCTGCGACTGGCGGTGCGAGGGACACAGCGACCTACACTAGTTTGTATGCCGAGCGTTGCGTTTCGCCCGCGTGCGTACGTCCGCGTGTCGGGCCCTGACGCGGAAGACTTCCTGCAGCGGATGGTCTCGAACGACGTCGCCGCGGACGACGCTTGCGACGCGCTGCTGCTGACGGCGAAGGCGCGGATCGTCGCGCCGCTCCGCGTCGTCCGCCGCGCGCCCGACGACTTCCTGCTGCTGACCGAGCCGGAGCTCGGCGATGCCGTGCAGGCGCAGCTGCTGCGCGCGCGCTTCGCTGCGAAGGTCGAGATCGTGCCGGAGCAGCATGAGTCCTGGCTCGTCCTCGGTGGCGGCGAGGTGCTCGACGAGCGCCCGCCGGGCGACGAGGCGAGCGAGGACGAGGTCGAGCGGTGGCGCATCGAGTCGCGCACTCCGCGCTGGGGCCGCGAGCTCGACGACAAGGTCCTCCCCGCAGAGGCAGGCCTCGAAGCGACGCACATCAGCTTCAGCAAGGGCTGCTATCCCGGCCAGGAACCAATCGCCCGCCAGCACTACCGAGGCAAGGTCAACAGGCAACTGCGCGTGCTAGAGATCGAAGGGGAAGCCGCCCCGGGCGACGAGCTGACGTACGGCGACAAAACGGTCGGTCGAATCACCAGCGCCGCAAATGGCGTAGCGCTCGGCTACGTGCGCACAGAAGTCCCAGAAGGCTCCCAACTACAGATAACCGCGAAGGCGGGCTCAGCCCGCGTTCGCCGCTAACGCCATCCCAAGCAGAACCGCGCGAAAACGTCATGGCGCGCGCAGCGCGCCGGTTTTCGCGCGGCGAATGCGCCCGGCATGATTCGAACATGCGACCTCAGCCTCCGCAGGGCTGCGCTCTATCCCCTGAGCTACGGGCGCTCTGAAGCCGATCCAGTGTAGCGCCTAAACCGCGCACGTTTTTGGTCCGCGCCATGCGAGCAAGACGCTCGCATGGCGGACATCCCCGACCAGATCGTCCTCAAGCGCGACCGCGACCTCGAGGGTCGCGCCTGGGAGATTTGGGTGCGTCGCGGATTGTTCGCGCTCCTCCCGATCGTCGCGCTGCTCGGGCTGCTGAACCTGTTCGGACAGCATCCGTCCGCGACGACGACGAACGCACCCGGCGCGGCGTCGCTCAAGCTCTTCGCGCCGAGCACGGTGCGCAGCGGCTTGCTCTGGCAGGCGCGCTTTCACATCACCGCGCAGCGCGACCTGAAGCAGGCCACGCTCGTGCTCAGCCCCGGCTGGCTCGAGGGCATGACCGTCAACACCATCGAGCCCTCACCCGTGGGCGAAGCGAGCAACAACGGGCGCCTCAGCCTCGACCTTGGGCACATCCCTGCGGGCGAGTCCTATCTGCTCTTCATGCAGTTTCAGACGAACCCCACGAACGTCGGGCACCGCGACGCATCCCTGACATTGAAGGACGGTGACACGACGCTGCTGCACGTGCACCGCACCATCACCATCTTCCCGTAGCTCATGGACATCGTTCTCCGCGCCATTGTTCTGTACGCGTTCGTTGTCTTCGTCATGCGCGTGATCGGCCGGCGCGAGCTCTCGTCCATGACGCCGTTCGATCTCGTCTTGCTGATCGTGCTCGGCGATGCGATCCAGCAGGGGCTCACGCAGGACGACTACTCGGTCACGGGCGCCGTGCTCGCAATCGCGACGATCGCGTCGCTGCAGGTGCTCACGTCGTACCTCTCGTACCGCTCGCGCAGGGCGCGCAAGGTGTTCGAAGGGCAGCCGCTCGTCCTGGTCGAGCGCGGCGAGCTCGTGGGTCACAACCTGAGGCGCGAGCGCATGACGCCGGATGACGTCGCCGAGGAGATGCGCCAGCAGCAGATCTCCTCGCTCGACGACGTCGAGTGGGGAATCCTGGAAGCGAACGGCTCGATCAGCTTCATCAAGAAGAATTAGCGGCCTGCCGCTGTTTCTCTCCGAAAGTGAGGTACAGGAGCTGCTTTCGCCGGCCGACGCCGTCGAGGCGGTCGAGGCGTGCTTCCGTCGCATGGCGACGGGCGGTGTGCACATTGCACCGCGCCGCCGGCTCGAAGTGGAGGACGGCCGGCTGGCGGATATGGCCGCTTCGGACTTGGAGCTCGGCTACGCCGGAGTCAAGGCGTACGTCGGGATGGCCGAGGGCGCCGCCTTCGTCGTCGCGCTCTTCTCGACGCAGCAACCGGAGCTCGTCGCCGTGCTCGAAGCGGATTGGCTCGGCCGGCTGCGGACGG
>VAXO01000052.1 GCA_005888435.1 Actinomycetota bacterium
ACCGGGCCGACGCCGGGCAGTGCATCGAGCTGGTCGAGCGTCGCGCTGTTCAGGTGCACCGGACCGCTCGACGCCGACGATGCGCCGGCGACCGCAGCCGCCCCGGCTCCGCCGCGGCGCGGCACGATGACCTGCTCGCCGTCGGCGACGAGCGCGGCGAGGTTGAGCAGCTCGAGCTCCGCCTTGCGCGTCGGTCCACCCGCGCGTGAGACCGCGTCTGCCACACGCGCGCCGGCGCCCACGCGGTAGAGCCCGGGCCGATGCACGGCGCCGACGACGTCGACGTACAGCTGCGTCGTCTTCGGCTGCGCCGCGCTCTTCGCGACGTGGATCGGCGGCGGCACGCTCGCCCGGCTGGGACGAAGCAGCACCCGTCCAGCGAGCGCAAGCGCGAGGACGGCGACAATCGCGGCGACGAGCAGCCGGCGACGATCCTGAAGGAGCTCTGCCATGCCACCAAGGGTGGCGACAGAAGTGTCATGTGTCTGTGACTAGGCCGTGACGAGATTGACGAGTTTGCGCGGCACGACGATCGTCTGCCGGATCTCGCCCCCGTTGAGGTGCGCCTGTACCTTCGGCGACTCCTTGGCGCGCGCGACCAGCTCCTCGTCCGGGAGGTCGGCCGGCACCTCGAGACGGTCGCGTACCTTGCCGTTCACCTGGACAACGAGCACAAACGTCTCGCGCTGCAGCAGCGCGGCGTCTGCCGTCGGCCATGGCTCCTCCCAGAGGCGGCGGTGCCCGAGCCGCTCCCACAGCTCCTCCGCGACGTGCGGCGCCGCCGGCTGGATCAGCGAGACGGCCGTTTCGACCGCGAACCGCGCACCCGGTGCAGACGGGTCGTGCGCAATCTCGTTCACGAGCTCCATCACCGCCGCGATCGCCGTGTTGTAGGCGAAGCGCCGGCCGATGTCGTCGGTCACCTTGACGATCGTCTCGTTCGCCTTGCGCGCGAGCTCGCCGGACGGCTCGCCCGCAGGCTGGTCGGCGACGTCGAGCGCGACACGCCAGAGCCGCCGCAGGAAGCGCGACATCCCCTCCAGCCCCGTCGCCTGCCAATCGACACGTGCGTCGGCGGGCCCGATGAAAAGGATGTTCAGCCGCAGGGCGTCCGCACCGTACGTCGAGACGATCTCGTCCGGGCTGACGACGTTGCCCTTCGACTTCGACATCTTCGCGCCGCCCATGTCGACCCAGCCGTGGTTGAACAGCCGCGAGAACGGCTCGCGGAAGCCGACGAAGCCGAGGTCGTTCAGCACCTTGATGAAGTAGCGGGCGTACAGCAGGTGCATGACCGCGTGCTCGATACCGCCGATGTACTGGTCGACCGGGCACCACTCGTCGATCGCCGCGCGCTCGAACGGCGCGGTGTCGTTGTGCGGGTCGCAGTAGCGCAGGAAGTACCACGACGAGTCGACGAAGGTATCCATCGTGTCCGCCTCGCGGCGAGCCTCGGCGCCGCACTGCGGACACGGCACGCGAATCCAGTCCTCGGCGGATTCCAGAGGCGACTTGCCCCTCGGCGCGTAGTCCTCGATATCCGGCAACAGCACCGGCAGCTCGTCCTCAGGCACCGGGACGATCCCGCAGCTCGGACAGTGGACGACGGGGATCGGGCAGCCCCAGTAACGCTGGCGCGACAGCAGCCAGTCGCGCAGGCGGTAGCTGACCGCCGACTGCCCACGGCCCTGCCCGCCGAGCCACGCCACGATCTGCTTCTCGCCCTCGGGCGCCGGTAGGTCGCTGAACTGCCCCGAGTTGACGAGCTTGGCTTCGTCGGACTTCGCGACGTACGGCAGCTCCGGCTCGCTCCCGTCGACCGGTGCGATCACCTGAGGGATCGGCAGGTCGTACTTCGTCGCGAACTCGTAGTCGCGCTCGTCGTGCCCCGGCACGGCCATGATCGCGCCGGAGCCGTACTCCATCAGCACGTAGTCGGCGACCCAGATCGGGATGGCCTCCCCGTTCGCCGGGTTCGTCGCGTGACGGCCCGTGAAGACGCCGTCCTTTTCCTTCTCCTCGCGCTCCGCGAACGACCGGGCTGCCGTACGGCGCACGTAGTCGAGGACGGAGGACTCCTCCGCAGTGCCCTCGACGAGCTTCGGCACGAGCGGGTGCTCCGGCGCGAGCACGAAGAACGTCGCCCCGAAGACGGTGTCGGCGCGCGTCGTGAAGACGGGGATGTCGATGTCGAGCTCGTCGACGCGGAAGAGCAGCTCGGCGCCCTCGGAGCGGCCGATCCAGTTCCGCTGCATGGCGAGCACCCGCTCGGGCCACGATTCGAGCAACTCCATCTCGTCGAGCAGTTCGTCCGCGTACGTCGTGTAGCGGAAGAACCACTGCTCGAGCATCTTGGCCTCGACAAGCGTTCCGCAGCGCTCGCAGCGGCCGTCGATCACCTGCTCGTTCGCCAGTACCGTCTGGTCCTTCGGGCACCACTTGACCGGCGCCTCCTTGCGCGTCGCCTGGCCCGCCTTCAGAAACTGCAGGAAGAGCCATTGCGTCCAGCGGTAGTACCCGGGCTCGTGGCTGGCGACCTCGCGATCCCAGTCGATCGCCCAGCCCATCCGCTTCATCTGCACGCGGATCTTCTTGATGTTGTCGCGGATGATGTCGCGCGGGTGGCCGCCGTCGCGGATCGCGGCATTCTCGGCGTTCAGGCCGAACGAGTCGAAGCCCATCGGCCGCATGACGCGCTTGCCGTGGCGCCGGTGGAAGTGCGTGAGGACGTCGCCCTGTGTGTAGTTGCGCACCTGGCCGACGTGCAGCGTCCCCGAGGGGTACGGAAGCATCTCGAGGACGTAGTACGCGTTGCCCGCATCGGGACCAGCGTTCGGCGTGTGGAAGGCGTTCTCGTCCTCCCACAGCTTCTGCCACCTCGTCTCGATTGCCTGCGGGTCGTACGTCTCCATGAACCGTCCTCTGAAACGAAAAAGCCTCTCATGCGAGAGGCCGTGGGGAACTGGCGCGGCCTTCGCCGCGATTGCCCCTTTCCTAGGGAAGCAGCTCCTTCACGACATGAAATCTAGCAGTGGGGGAAAATCCCGGTCATGGCCGACTACACGCACATCAACCTGAAGGAAGACGTCGACGACCAGGCTCCGAACTTCGGGCTGTCGCCGAATCTCGAGACCCGGATGGCGCGGGTCCCGCTCGAGATGGAGAACGCCGGACTGACCTACCTCCGCATGGCGCCCGGATTCCGCCTCCCGTTCGCGCACAAGCACAAGAACCAGGAGGAGGTGTACGTCCTCGTGAGCGGCAGCGCGCGCATCAAGCTCGAGGACGAGGTGAGGGACATGAAGCAGTGGGACGCCGTGCGCGTCCACCGGGACACCGTCCGCGGCTTCGAGGCGGGCGACGAGGGCGCCGAGTTCATCGCAATCGGCGCGCCGAACACCGGTCCGGGCGACGCCGAAGTGATCCAGGATTGGTGGCGCGACTAGCCCGCTCCTAGAGCTGTTTCCCGACACAGCCGCCGCCGAGGACGGCGAGCTCGTCGTCGGCGGTGTGCGCGCGACCGCGCTCGCGGCGGAATTCGGCACGCCACTGCTCGTCTACTGCCGGGAGACCGTCCTCGCGCGTGCACGCGCGTACGCGTGCGTGGACCCCGATACGCTCGTCGTCTACGGGACGAAGGCATTCCCGAACGTCGCGCTGCTGCGACTGCTCGGTGCCGACGGGCTCGGCGCCGACGTCTCGACCCTGGGCGAGCTCGAGTTCGCGCGGCGCGCCGGTCTCTCCGGCGAGCGCCTCGTCTTCCACGGGAACAACAAGTCGGACGCCGAACTGCAAGCCGCTGCGCAGACTGGGGCCCTGGTCGTGCTCGACGCGCTCGAGGAGATCGAACGGGCACGAACCGCCGGCGTACGAAGCGTGCTGATCCGGCTCACGCCCGGCATCGAGGCCGAGACGCATCGCGCAATCCGCACCGCTCACGAGCAGTCGAAGTTCGGGCTGCCGCCCGACGAGGCGGTCGCGGCGGTCGCCGAGGCCCGGGCGGCGAGCCTCGACGTCGCCGGCCTGCACGTGCACATCGGGTCGCAGCTCACTCGTGCGGACGAGAGCGTGCTCGCGATCGAGCGGATGGTCGACGTCGCGCGAACATGCGCCGGCTGGGAGCCGCGCGTCTTCAACATCGGCGGCGGTCTCGGCGTCCGCCATACGCTCGGCGAGAAGGTCCCCGCCATCGAGGACTTCGCCGGCGAGCTCGTGCGGCACGTCCGCGCTCGCTGGCCGCAGCCCGTGCGCTTGATCCTCGAGCCCGGACGTTCGCTGATCGGCCAGGCCGGCTTCATGCTGTACGAGATCGGCGCGGTCAAAGGCACGACCGCCGCAATCGACGGAGGGATGTCGGACAACCCGCGGCCGCAGCTGTACGGCGCACGCTACGAGGCGCTGCTCGCAAGCCGGGCGGACGAGAAAGCGGCCGCGACCTATCGGATCGCCGGCAAGCACTGCGAGTCGGGCGACGTGTTGATCGAGGCCGTCGACCTACCTGAGCCGAAGCGCGGCGACCTGCTCGCGGTGCCCGCGACCGGCGGCTACACCCTCTCGATGGCCTCGAACTACAACGGCGTCCCGCGGCCGGCGGCCGTGCTCGTCACAGACGGGCACGTCCAGCTGATCCGACAGCGCGAAACGGTCGCTGATCTCCTCCGGTTCGAACCGCCGAATCAGGGTTAGCCCCCTATCGCGGCGATCCGCCGGCGCCGATGCTGAGGGCATGTTCGAATCAGGTATCGGCCCCGGCGTCCGAAGCGACCGCTTCGGCACCTGGGCGCTCATTTTCTTTCTGGCGCTGTTCGCGCCGTCGTTCGGCTTCTTTCTGCCCGGCGCCCAAGTGCTGCTCTGGCTCCTGGCCATCGCGTGCGCGGCCGTGACGCTCGCGGCGATCGGCTGCGGCCTCGTCGGGCTGTTCATGGCCGAGCAACGCCGCGCCGCGCTCCACGGACTGCTGAAGGCGGCGGTGCCGACGGTGATCGGCGGGTTCTTGCTGCTTGTCTTTCTCGCGTTCGCCTACGGCAACTGGGAATAAGCGAACCCGGGGCGCACGAGGCGCGGCGGCGCGACGAGCCGAGCTTCCTTGACCGGCGGGTTCACCGGCTCGGCGAGGGGTGCGGCGGCGAAAGAGGCAAGACGGCGTTCGTCCGGGACGTCCGCGTACAGCGTCGTGCGCTGCCGCGGCACGCGACCGGCGGCACGGATCAGCTCCTCCATCGCCTCCGGGGGAAGCTCCTGGCCATGCTGTGCACCGGCCGAGCGGGAGATCGACTCGTTCATCAGCGTGCCGCCGAGGTCGTTGACGCCCGCGCGCAGCGCTGCAGCGACGCCCTCGCGCCCGAGCTTCACCCATGAAACCTGGATGTTCGTGATCACTGGATTCAGCGCAAGCCGCGCGATCGCGTGCACGAGCAGCGTCTCGCCGAATGTCGGGCCCGAGCGCGCCTTCCCGCGCAGCCACATCGGCGCCTCCATGTGCACGAACGGCAGCGGCACGAACTCGGTGAAGCCGCCGCTCCGCAGCTGCTGGTCGCGCGCGCGCAGCAGATGGCGCGCCCAACCGCGCGGCGACTCCACGTGGCCGAACATCATCGTCACGTTCGAGCGCAGCCCGACGCCGTGCGCAGTGTCGTGCACCTGCAGCCACTGCTCCGTCGTCACTTTGTCGGGACAGATGACGCGCCGCACCTCGTCGTCGAGGATCTCCGCCGCCGTCCCCGGCAGCGAGCCGAGACCGGCGTTGCGCAGGGTCGCGAGGTACTCGTCGAGCGACAGCCCGAGCGTCGCCGCCCCCTGCCAGACCTCGAGCGCGGAGAACGCATGGACATGCAGGCCCGGTACGGCGGCCTTGATCGCGCGCACGACCGACAGGTAGTAGTCGCCGCTGAACGCGGGATGGATGCCGCCCTGCAGGCAGACCTCCGTCGCGCCGCGCTCCCACGCCTCCTCGCAGCGGCGGACGATCTCGTCGTGAGGAACGAGATACGGGGCTCCCCGCAGGTTGGCAGCGAGCTTTCCCTTCGAGAACGCGCAGAAGCCGCAGCGGAAGTAACAGACGTTGGTGTACTGGATGTTGCGCGTGACGACATAGGTCACCTCGTCGCCGCAGGCTTCTCGCCGCAGCGCGTCGGCGGCAGCGAACACGCGGTCGCGCTCCCGCCCGCGCGCACGGAAGAGGCGGACGAGCTCGTCCTCGCCGAGCTCGTCACGCGTGTCGACGGGGAGCGCGTCGCGCGGAACAAACGGGACACCGATGTCCTCTCCCGGCGACCAGCTGTCCTCGCGTGCGAGCCCCAGCGAATCTGACGCACGGAGCACGGCCGGCATGACGTCCGGGTCGATCCACCTGCCGGAGATCCACTCCGGATACACCGCCAGGCGCGGCGCAAGCTCGAGCCCGCGGCTCTCGGTCGCCGCGCGGAGGCGCTCGACCTCCGGCCACGGCGCCTCGGGATTGACGTGGTCGATCGTCACCGGCGAGACACCGCCCCAGTCGTCGATGCCGGCGTCGAGCAGCCGCGGGAAGTCGTCGTACGACAGGTTCGGCGGCGCCTGCACGTGCGCACTCGTACCGAGCACGAGGCGCGCGACGGCGATCGTCCAGAGGAGCTCTTCGAGCGGCGGCTCCGGCGCGTCTGCCATGCGGGTGCCCGGCTTCGCGCGGAAGTTCTGGACGATCACCTCCTGCACGTGTCCGTGGCGGTCGGCGAGCTCGCGGATCGTCCGCAGCGCGTCGAGCCGCTCGGCGCGCGTCTCTCCGATGCCGATGAGGATGCCCGTCGTGAACGGCACGCGTTCCTCGCCCGCGGCGGCGATCGTCGCGAGGCGCGCCGCCGGCAGCTTGTCGGGCGAGCCGAAGTGCGGGCGGCCGCGCGCGGACAGCCGCTCCGAGGTCGTCTCGAGCATTGCGCCCATCGACGCGCTCACGGGCCGCAGGGCGCGCAGGTCTTCACGGGTCAGCACGCCCGGGTTCAGGTGCGGCAGCAGTCCGGTCTCTTCGAGCACGGCAGCTGCGGCGCGATGGAGGTACTGAAGCGTCGTCGTGCAGTCGAGGTCCGCAAGCTCGCCGCGCGCCGCGCGGTAGCGCAGCTCGGGCTTGTCCCCCAGCGTGAAGAGCGCCTCGCGACAGCCGGCCGCCGCGCCGGCACGAGCGATCTCGAGCACCTCGTCGACCGTCAGATACGCCCGTTCACCGGGCCGCGGCGGCCCAGCGAAGGTGCAGTAGTGGCAGACGTCGCGGCACAGCTTCGTCAGCGGGATGAACACCTTCGGCGAATAGGTGACGAGCCGGCCGTGTCCCTGGTCTCGGAGCGCCCGGGCCTCGGCGCAGAGATCCTCGAGCGGCCGGTCGAGCAGCTCCATTCGACGGAGCTTATGTGCGGCGCGGCGCGCTACACCAGGTCGACCGAGGCGACGCCGACCATAGCGGCGACGCCGAGCGCTCCGACGGCGGCGGCGGCGAACGACCAGCGACGGAGCCGCGTGCCGGGCGCTGCGAGTACGGCCGAGCCCCCGAGCCCGATCAGCATCCCGGTGCAGGTCTCGACCGCCTGGAACGTCATGCCGAGCGCGAGCGCGACGCCGGTTCCGACACCGGCCTCGTGCAGCGCGAGCGTTGCCGCGCCGGCCCCGGCGCCGAAATTGCCCGGCGTGAGGGGCAGCAGAGACGCGAGCGCGATCGCGGCAAGCAGGACGACCGAGACGGTCAGCGCGTGCGGGATGCCGAACGAGCCCACGACGGCGACGGCTGCGCCGAGACGAGCTGCGAAGGAGATCGCAATCCACCGGGCGAGCTCGAGGCCGGTGCGTCGACAGCGGAAGACCTCGAGGGCCGCAGCGACACGTCCGGCGACGCGCGTGCTCAGCCGCGCGCCGAGCGCGAGGCTCGCGAGCACGACCGCCGCCACGATCGGCGCCGGCCAGAGCGGCACGCTGCCGAGCACGGCCGCGCCGAGGACGAGAGCCGCCAGCGCCAGGGCCCGCGCCGCGGCGACGGCAGCTCCGACGCCGCACGTTCGCAGAACTGGATCGCTCCCCGGGAGCGTGCGAGAGAGCAGGCCGATCCGCACAGCTGCGCCGAGATGCGCTGGGGAAACGGAGTTGACGAGCGACCCGACCGCGTACCGCGCGGTGATATCCGTACTCGTCGAGGCGCCGCCGCATGCGCGCAGCCCGGCATGCCACGCCCTGGCCGAGCACACGAGCGACGTTCCGAACCCGACTCCAGCGAGGAGCAGCCAGCCCGGCTGGACGTGCTCGAGGGTCGCCAGCGCCTGGGCAACCGTGCCGCGGCCGACCGTCGCCGCGCCGACAGCGACCGCTGCCGCCCCGAGCAAGGCAAGGATGAATGCCGATGACCGCCGCACGTCCAGGACGGTATCGGCACCAGATGAGAATCTCGTTAAGGGAGAACGGGCAAGATGCCCCGGATGACCGCCCGCCTGGGACTCTCGCTCCGGGCCGAGACGCTCGCCGCAGTGGCAGCGGCCGGCGCGCTCGCCGCCGTGCTCGTCTGGGTCGGCCCCCAGGGGACCGACCTCGCCGCCCACGCCTACCAGCGCACGCTCTACCTCCAGCACGGCTTCGTCCTCTGGAACAACTTCTGGTACGCCGGCCGCTACAGCTTCGTCACCTACAGCGTCCTCTACTACCCCCTCGCCGCGCTGTTGGGGATCAAGCTCCTCGCGGTACTGACGGTCGTCCTGACGGTCGCAGCATTCGCGGCCGTCGTGCGCCGTGAGTGGGGCGCGCGCAGCCGCTGGTCGGTTCGGGTCTTCGCGCTCGCCTGGGCGGCGCTCGTGGTCTCGGCCGCCTTCCCCTTCATGCTCGGCTGTGCCTTCACGCTGCTCGCGCTGTGGACGCTCCAGCGCGGTCACCGCGCGTGGTTCTCGGTGCTCGCGCTCTGTGCGCTCGGTGCGAGCCCCCTGGCCTTCGTGCTGCTGGTCGTGGTGCTTGTGGGCATCGCCCTGGCGCGGCGTCGCGACGCAGCCGCATTCGTCTTCCCGGCCGCGGCGGTCGCGGCGATCGGCTGCGTCGAGGTCGTGCTGCAGCGCATGTTCCCCGCCCACGGCCGGTTTCCGTTCTCGCTTGCCGAGTTCGCCGCCGTCGTCACCTTCTGCGTGCTCGGAATCGCCCTCACCTGGCGCGTTACCGAAGCGCGCGCGTTGCGCTGGATGTTCGCGGCATACCTCGCTGTGTGCAGCGCCTCGTTCGCCGTCTCATCGCCGATCGGCGAGAACATCGCGCGACTGCGCTTCGCGGCTGCTCCAATCGCCGTGCTGACGATGTCGCTCCGTAACTGGCGGCCCCGTGTGGTGTGCGTCGCGGTGCTGGGTCTTGCCGTCTCCTGGAACGTCACGCCGCTCGCCGCGAGCTTCGTGCACGGGGTCGACGACCCGGCAGGGCACGCCGCCTACTGGGCGCCCGCCACGCGCTTCCTGCAGACGCAACTGCCGCCGGAGTACCGCGTCGAAGCGGTGGACACCGTGAACCACTGGCCCGCGGACTTCCTCGCGCGAGCCGGCATCCCGCTCGTCCGCGGGTGGTTCCGTCAGGAAGACTTTCCGCAGAACAGCGTGCTTTACAGCCAGCTCGGGTCGAAGGCGTACGTGCGCTGGCTGCGCGAGATGGGTGTCCGCTACGTCGTCCTCACGTCCCGTCCGCCGGACTACAGCTCACGCGATGAGGCGCAGCTTCTCGCGAGCGGCCGCACGCACCTGCGAGTCGCGTTCGCGACGCCGAACATGAAGATCTTCGCGGTCCCCGACCCGCGTCCGCTCGTCAGCCGGCCGGCGCGTGTCCGCAGGCTCGGGTACACGACGATCGCGCTGCAAGTCCCCCGCCCCGGTACCTACCGGCTGGCGGTCACCTACACGCCGTACTGGGAGTCGCAAACAGCATGTCTGACGCGCGCTCCCGACGGGATGACGCGGCTCGTCGTTCAGCACCGCGGTCTCGTGCTGCTGCATTTCGCGGTCACACCCAGGCGCGCGCTCGACACGATCGCCGGCCGCGATCCGGAACCGTGTCCCTAGTTCCTCAGGGCTTGATCGAGAGCAGCTTGCCGAACGGGTGCCAGGACTTGGCCGACCAACGCTGCAGCTTCACCTGCGTCAGCGGGAAGCGTGACGTCGACGTGGTGTGGATCACGATGCCGGGAAGCACGAACGGGTTGTTCTTCTCGGTCAGGTGCGTGGCCACGCGCATGACGCCGTCGCGCGTGAGGTTCTTGCCGGCCTTCTTGAGCGTGTCGACCAGCGTGTAGGCCGTCGCCATGCCCGCGGTGTAGTAGCCGTCCTGTAGGTCGCGGCTGCCGATGTCCGCGCCGTATTGCCGCAGAATCGACTGGAAGAGCCGGATGCCCTTGTCCCTCCGCCACCCCGGCGCCGCCGGATCCTTCCCGAACACGATCGAGATCGACCCGTTCGCCGCGTTCTGCGGGACGATCGACATGAGCGCCGACGCCGAGGACACGTCATTGACGAAGATCTGCGGCTTCCAGCCGAGGCGTGAGACCGCGTTGAATGCCTGCAGCGAGAACTTTCCGAAGGCGAAGATCATGAAGACATTCGCCTTGCTCGCCTTCAGCTGCGTCACCTGCGGCTGCACGTCTGCGGACGTCGGGTCGTAGGCGACCTTCGAGACGATCGCGCCGGCCTTCTTGCCGAGGCCGCGCCGGAGGCCGGCGTAGAGATCGCGGCCGTAGTCGTCGTCCTGGTAGAGGACGGCGATCTTCGGCTTCTTGATGTTCTTGACGACGTACTGGCCGTAGACCGCGCCCTCCTCCGAGTAGGGCGGGATGTAGCCGATCGTCCACGGGTACTTCTTGTAGTCGCGACCGAATGTCGTCGCCCCGGAGGAGACGTAGAGCTGGGGGACCTTCGCGTCGTTCAGGAGCTTGCGCACGGCGAGGTTGTTGCTGGTGCCGAGCGACGAGAACATCGCGAACACCTGCTCCTGCTGCACGAGGCGGATCGTGTTGTTCACGGCGCGGCCGGGGTCGTAGCCGTCGTCCAGGTAGACGAACTTCAGCTTGCGGCCGAAGACGCCGCCCTTGGCGTTCACATACTTGAAGTACGCGTCGATGCCCCGCGCGACGTTGCCGGCAATCGCCGCTTCGCCGCTGAGCGGCACGCTCGAGCCGATCTTGATCTCCGTCGACGTGACGCCCGGCGTCGCGAGCGGGCGTGCGCCGGCAGCCGTCACCGGGACTGCAGCGGCCAGCACGCAGAGAAGCAGAGCCCTCACCACGGAGCTACGACTTACTGTACAGCCGGCTTGTTAGCGGGCCAAAGAGCCTTCGTAAGGCGCCGCCGACACCTGTCGGCAGGATGATCAGCACGACGATGAGGACGGCGCCGAAGATCACGTCGGGCATGCCCGGCCGCTGCGGGTTGAGGTTCACGGCCGGAAGGTGGTTGATCCATTGCGTCACGTCGGCCGTTCGGTTGACGAGGACGTAGATCGCAGAAGCCCCAACAATCAGCCCCAGGAACGAGTCGACGCCCCCGAGTGCGAGCGCCGCCACCAGGTAGACGGAGAGGACGATCGGGAAGACGTCGGGGTTCATGAAGCCACGGGCGATTGCGTACAGCGACCCGGCGACGCCGGCGTAGAAGGCCGACATCGCAAACGCGAGCGTCTTGTACCGCGCGAGGCTGATGCCGGACGACGCTGCCGCGATCTCGCTGTCCCTGATCGCCTTCAGCGTGCGGCCCGGCTTGCCCCGAACGAACAGCCACGCGGCGACGAGCAGGACGAAGGCGATGCCCCACGTCAGGTAGTAGATCCAGTTGTTCGGCGTCGCCGACAACCCGAACGGCGTCTTCAGCAGGCTCAACACCTTGCCGCTCGTGCCGCCGAGGAAGTGATCGAACTTCAACGGGATCTGGCGGAACGACACCGCGATGCCGAACGTGATCAACGCGAGGTAGAGGCCGGAGAGGCGGAGCGCCGGGATGCCTACGAGCAGGCCGGCAACGCCCGCAACCACACCGGCGATCGGGATCGTCCACAGGTCGCGGATGTGATGGCCGTAGACGCCGTTCACGCTCAGGACGGCAGTCGTGTAGCCGCCGATCGCCATGAACGCGCCGTGCCCGAGCGAGATCTGGCCGCTGTAGCCCGTCAGGATCGACAGTCCGAGCAGCGCGATGAAGTACATGCCGACGGTCGCCATCTCATAGGCCGTAAAGCTCGAGACGAGCTGCGGCATCACTGCGATCAGCGCCGCGAGCGCGAGCAGGCCGAGCACCTCGAGCGCGAGCTTCAGCCTCATACGCGGCGGACCGCGACCCGGCCGAAGAGGCCGTTCGGCTTGACGAGGAGGACGAGCAGGATCAGCAGCAGCGCGGTCGGCAGCTTCAGCGTGTCGCCGATGAAACCCACGTAGCGCCCGAGCAATGTGATCGCGACGCCGAGCAGCAGGCCGCCCACGACCGCGCCGACCGGGCTGTCGAGCCCCCCGAGCACCGCCGCCGCAAACGCGTACAGCAGGATCGTCTGCATCATGTTCGGGTCGAGGAAGAGGATCGGGGCGACCATCATCCCGGCGACCGCGCCGAGCACCGCCGCGAGACCCCAGCCGAACGCGAGCATCCACCCCACCCGCACGCCGACGAGCTCGGACGAGTCGCGGTTCAGCGCGGCGGCCCGCAGGCCGAGGCCGAGCTTCGTGAAGCGGAAGAACAGCGCGAGCAGTCCGACGAGCACGAACGAGACGGCGACAATGCCGATGTCCTGGACGCTGATCGGCACGCCGCCGACGTCGATCGTCCGCGTCGAGAACGGCCCGTTGAACGGCCGGTTGCCTCCGCCCCAGATCACGCTCATGAGCCCGTTCAGCAGCAGCGCGAGACCGAGCGTGACGATGACGATCGTGATCACCGGGCCGTTCTCGACGGGACGAATGATCGTGCGCTCGATCGTGACGCCGCCGACGAATGCGATCACGAGGACGATCGGGAAGGCCGCCCAGAAGGACAGCCCGTGGTTCATCAGCGACCAGCAGACGAACGTCGTGAAGGTCGCCATCTCGCCCTGGGCGAAGTTGATCGCGCGCGTCGAGCGATAGATGATCACGAGCGCCAGCGCGAGCCCCGCGAAGACCGCGCCCTGCCGGACCCCGGCCGTGATCTGCTGAGCGAATTCCGTCCAGGTGAAGGCAGCGATGTACATCAGTAGCCGAGGTAGGAACGGCGAACGGACTCGTTCGCGCGCAGCTCCTCGCTCGCGCCGGAGACAACGACGTTCCCGACCTCCAGTACGTATGCGCGTGCGGCGTGTGCGAGCGCGAGGTTGGCGTTCTGCTCGACGACGAGGACGGCGACACCCTCGTCCGCGCGCATCCGCTCGAGCCGCTCGAAAATCTCCTTCACGAGCATCGGCGCAAGCCCGAGCGACGGCTCGTCGAGCAGGACGAGCTTCGGGCGCGCCATCATCGCGCGGCCGAGCGCGAGCATCTGCTGCTCGCCGCCGGACAGCGTGCCCGCCTGCTGCCCCTTGCGTTCGTCGAGGCGCGGAAAGTACTTGAACACGCGCTGTGCGTCGTCCTTGATGCTGCCGCGCCTCGTGTACGCGCCGAGGCGCAGGTTTTCCCAGACCGAGAGCTCGCTGAAGGTGCCGCGTCCCTCAGGGACGTGAGCGATACCGGCGCGTGCGGCCGCGTCGGGCCGCCGTGGGAGCTTGCGACCGTCGAAGACGACATCGCCGGTTCGGCGGACCGTGCCGGACACGGCACGGAGCGTGGTCGTCTTCCCGGCGCCGTTCGCCCCGAGGACGGCGACGAGCTCGCCCGCCGCGACGTCGAGCGAGATGCCGTGCAGCGCCTTGACGGGGCCGTAGCGCGCTTCGACGCTCTGGAGCTGCAACAGGGCGCTCAGGACGTGGCTCCCAGGTACGCCTCGATGACCTGCTTGTCGCCCTGCACCTCCGCGGGAGTGCCTTCGGCGATCTTGCGGCCGAAGTCGAGGACGTGCACGCGATCGGCCGTGCTCATCACGAGGCCCATGTGGTGCTCGACGAGCAGGATCGTCAGCTCGTAGTCGTCCCGCATCCGCTTGATGAACGTCCCGAGCTGCTCGACCTCCTCGTGGCTGAGGCCGCCGGCGGGCTCGTCCAGCAACAGCAAACGCGGCGACGACGCGAGGGCGCGCGCGAGCTCGACCCGCTTTTGCGTCCCGTACGGGAGCTCCGACGCGGGTCGGTACCGCAGTGAGTGCAGGTTGACGTAGTAGAGGAGGTCGTCGGCCCCCTGGTCGCCGTGCCGGGCGTGCGCACCTACGCGCACGTTGTCGAGCACGGACATGCCTCGAAAGAGCTCCACGTTCTGGAAGGTCCGCGCGATGCCGCGCGTGACGACGCCGCTCGGACGGACGCCGAGGAGGCTCTTGCCCTCGAAGCGGACGTCGCCCTCATCCGGCGTGTAGAGGCGCGTGATGACGTTGAACGCCGTCGTTTTCCCGGCGCCGTTGGGGCCGATCAGGCCGACGATCTCGCCGGGCTGCGCGACGAACGAGACGCCGTCGAGCGCGACGATCCCACCGAAACGCTTCGTGACATTCTCGACCTCGAGCAGCGGCAAAGCCGGGATAGCCTAAGGCGGATGGATTGGCTGTTCACCGGCACCGGTGCCAAATTGCTCTGTCGGCCGGCCGCGCGAGCGCAGCTCGCACGGCCTCTACACGGCGCCGCCGAGTCGGCGCGTCGGACGGCCGCGCGAGCGCAGCTCGCACGGCCTCTACACGGCGCCGCCGAGTCGGCGCCTTAGGCGGTGCACCCGACCGCCCGAAGACTGCAGCAGCGGCTGCACGAGCAGGGCCTTGACGTGAAAATTCGAGAGCTGTCGGACTCGACCCGGACGGCCCAGGAGGCGGCCGACGCGGTCGGCGCCGAGCTCGGGCAGATCGTCAAGTCGCTCGTCTTCATGGACGGCGACGGAGCCGTGCTCTGTCTGTGCGCCGGCGACCGGCGGGTCGACACGTCGAAGCTCGGCGACGGGATCCGGCAGGCGAAGGCCGATGAGGTGCGCGAGGCGACCGGGTTCGCCGTCGGCGGCGTTCCGCCGCTCGGACACGACCGGCCAGTGCGGACGGTCGTCGACGAGTCACTCCGGCGCTTCGAGACCCTCTGGTGTGCCGGGGGGACGCCTCACGCCGTCTTCCCGGTCGCCACGGAGGCGCTGATCGACGCGCTTTCCAACGCGCAAGTGCGCGACGTCACATAACAGCGCAGGTTTTGGACGTTCGGGAAGTCTCTTCTGACGAGGGGACGCGGCCCAGCGGTTGTCGACCTGCTAGGAAGTCACAGTCGCGGCGTGTCCCCTCTTCTTTTCGCTCGAGGGAACTGTTCTTGCGCCCTGAGTGATCCATTTTGAAACCCCTGCGTTTGTCTGTTTGAACGCATAGACCCCGGGTAGGCGAAAACCACCTAGCAAGTCGACAACGAAGGGGGATTCCTCGATGAAGGCACGTCTTGCCACGCTAGGGGTCATTGCCGTCCTTGCGGCAGGCCTCGCCGTCCCGGCAGCAACCGCGGCCCCGCCACCTCAGGCAGCCGCCCCGCACGCGAACCTCACAGCAACTTTGAACAGCGCGACCGGCACGATCCAGGGGACGCTGTCGAACCTGGTCTTCACGGTCAACCAGGCGGGCAATCTCGTCCTGAGCGGAACGTTCACGGACACGCTCGGGAACGTCACGAACTTCTCGACGACGATCCTGCAGGCAACGGGCACGTGTCAGATCCTGGATCTGACGCTTGGCCCGCTGGATCTCAATCTCTTGGGCCTGATGGTCCACCTCGACCGCGTGCACCTCAACATCACGGCGCAGTCCGGACCGGGCAACCTGCTCGGCAACCTGCTCTGCGGTGTGGCGCACCTGCTCGACAGCAACGCGTCGGCCAACGGCCTCGCGGCAGTCCTGAACAACCTGCTCCGCGGCCTCGGCCTCTAACGCGAGCTACAGCGACGGACCACAGTGGGCGGCTTCGGCCGCCCACTGTCATTTCAAGTGACAGGCGCCCGGCACGCGAAGCTCTCGCAGACGTAGACGGCCGGGCGCCCGTCCACGTAGTCCTTGCCGCGGAGTAGCGGCACATCGTCGTTCGGCCCGAACGCGACAACCGCGTTCGGGTCGAACGACGCCAGCTCCCGCCGTGCCACCTCGGAGTCGGGCGGCCCGACGACCGCGACCTCTCGCGGCGGCGAGAAGTGGAGGTCGAGCGCGGAGAGCGCATGGCCGAACGCGGACGGCGCCTGCGGAATCTGCGGCGCGACGAAGCGGAACACGCCGACCGCCTGGCGCTCGAGGTCGTCGTCTCCCCAGAGGCGCGCGAGCCTGAGCAGCACGTAGGCGAGCATCGAGTTCCCCGACGGCGTCGGATGATCGTCGAAGTCCTTCTTGCGGCTGACCAGCTGCTCCCCGTCGACGGGCGTGAGGAAGAAGCCGCCGCGCTCGTCGTCGCCGAAGAGCTTCACGGCGAGGAGCGCGAGCCGCCTTGCTTCCTGCAGCCAGCGGAGCTCGCCGGTCGCAACGTGCAGCTCGTAGAGGCCGTTTGCGACGTCGGCGTAGTCGTCGAGCACCCCGGCATGCCGCGCCTGGCCTGCGCGCCACGTGCGGAGGAGGCGCCCTTCGGTAGTCGAGAGCGGACCGAGCAAGAACTCGGCGCAGGCGCGTGCGGCGTCGACGAGGTCGCGGCGGTCGAGGCGGCGCCCGGCCTCGGCCAGCGCCGCGACCGCCAGTCCGTTCCACGACGCCACGACCTTGTCGTCGCGTAGCGGCTTCGGCCGCTGCTCGCGCTCTGCGAACAGGCGTGCACGGGTCTCCTCGTCCAGGTCGCCGCGCAGCGCGAAGCGGCCGTGCTCAAAGGGATGCAGGAGCTCGCGCGGGACGTCGTCCTCCTCCGTCCAGGTGTACGTGAGGCCCTCCACCCCGTCGGTATCGGCGTCCTGCGCGGACGCGAAGCCGCCCTCCGGCAAGCGCAGCTCGCGGAGCATGTACTCGCACGTCTGCTCCACCACCTCGCGATAGCGCTCGTTTTCCGTGACGACCCACGCGTGCAGGTACGCCGGGACGAGCAGCGCGTTGTCGTACAGCATCTTCTCGAAGTGCGGAATCAGCCACTCGCGGTCGACCGAGTAGCGATGGAAGCCGCCGCCGACGAGGTCGTACATCCCGCCGAGCGCCATCGAGTCGAGCGTCTTCGTCACCAGCTCCAACTCGCCGCGCCGAAGCAGGAACTCGAGGGCTGACGCGGGCGGGAACTTCGGCGCGTTGCCGAACCCGCCCCAAGCGGGATCGAACGCCGCGCGCAGGCCGCGGACCGCATCCCCGAGCAGCGACGCCGTGAGCGGTTCGCGCGACGGCTGGGCGGCGCGGCGCAACACCTCGGTGATCGTGCTCGCGTCCCGCTGGATCTCCGCGCGGCGCTCGCGCCACGCGTCGGCAACCGCCGCGAGCAGCTGCCTGAAGCTCGGGAGGCCGTGCCGCGGCTCGGGCGGGAAGTACGTCCCGCCGAAGAACGGCTCGCCTGCGGGCGTGAGGAAGACGGTCATCGGCCAGCCGCCGTGACCCGTGAGGGAGACGACCGCGTCCATGTAGATCGAGTCGACGTCGGGCCGTTCCTCGCGGTCGACCTTGACGCAGACGAAGTGCTCGTTCATGAGCGATGCCGTCGCGTCGTTCTCGAACGACTCGTGCTCCATCACGTGGCACCAGTGGCACGCGGCGTACCCGACGGAGAGGAGGATCGGCTTGTCCTCCTCACGCGCGCGGCGGAGTGCCTCGTCCCCCCACGGATACCAATCAACAGGATTGTCTGCGTGCTGCAGCAGGTAGGGGCTGGTTTCCTGCGCGAGGCGGTTCACGCTCATACTCTGCCCCGTGAGCTTGCTCCCAAGCGGCACGGTGACCTTCATGTTCACCGACATCGAGGGCTCGACCGCCCTGCTGCGCGAGCTCGGCGACGGATATTCGGATGTGCTCGGCCGGGAGCGCAGCATGCTGCGAGAAACGCTCGGCTCGGCCGGCGGGCAGGAGATCGACACGCAAGGCGACGCGTTCTTCTTCTCGTTCACGCGCGCGCGTGACGCAGTTACCGGGGCGGTCGCTGCGCAGCGTGCCCTCTCGGAGCAGGACTGGCCCGGCGGGGTCGACGTCAAGGTGCGCATGGGCCTGCACACCGGTGAGCCGTCCGTCGGCGATGAGGGCTACGTCGGCCTCGACGTCGTCCGCGCAGCACGCATCTGCTCCGCCGGGCACGGCGGGCAGATCCTGCTTTCCGAGACGACACGCGCGCTGCTGGGCGGCGACCTGCCAGAGGGGTCGTCCTTGCGCGACCTCGGGACGCAGGCGCTGAAGGACGTCGGAGAGGAACGGATCTACCAGCTCGCTCTCGAGGGCCATGAAGACTTCGCGCCCTTGAAGTCGGAGCGCAAGCTCGGCCCGAGCAAGGCGGACATCCTCGGGGAGGACTTCGACCAGCGCGTCGAGGACTTCGTCCGGCGGTCGATCACCGGCTCGTTCGCCACCGGGGCGCCCCAGGAGAAGGCGAAGGGCTTCTGGACGCGCTTCCGGCGCGGGTGAGTCAGCGCGCCGTCGTGATCGTCGCGCGGTAGTCCGCGGCCGACGCTCCGTGCTCGGGCAGGTAGACGTCGAGGAAGACGTATGTCCCCCGGCGCGTGCGGTTGCGGAACCCGACGCTCTCCGGATGGGTTCCCTCAGAGCCGCTGCCGTCGAGCAGGTGCTTGCGGCGCACGGCGCCTGTGACGAGCACGGACGGCGTCGTTGCGTTCCAGAGCTCGACGTCCGCGTCGTGCGAGACGGTCACGCGAATCGCGACGCGGCGCCGGGCAGGCACCCAGACGCGGTAGACGTCCTCCGGATCCTCCGTGACGTCGAGCCGCGCGCTCAGCGTTGCCCGACCCTGACCGGGTGACGTCAGCGGCGGCTCGGCGTTGCTGAAGAGCTTGCCGGCGGCGACCTGGTACACGTCGTCGTTCGGCTCCTCCGGGTCGACCGCGGGAGCCGCGGCGGAGAGCGCGGCGGGAACGTTCAGGAGGCCCCACCCGGTGTCCTCGTCGAAGCCCGGCGCGCCGATGTCGGTCGCCGACCAGCGCATCAGGTCGAACAGCTGCGTCACGTCGAGCTCCGGCCGCCGCGTCCACACCCACGCGGCTGCACCCGCGACGAGCGGCGCCGAGAAGCTCGTGCCGTCCGCCGTCGCGTAGCCGGAAGCGCTTGCCCATGTCGGCACCGCGACCGGGATCTTCTCGCCCGGCGCGGCGAGGTCGACAGCGAGCGATCGGTTCGAGAAGTACGAGGCGTGGTTCTGTTCGTCGGTGGCGCCGACGGTGAGCACGTGTGGCAGGGCGGCGGGCGAGTGTCGCGCGTTGCCTTCGAGGAAGTCGTTGCCCGCGGCAGCGACGAGCAGCGTGCCAGTGCCGAAGGCGATGTCGACCTCGTCCGCGAGCAACGGGTCGTAGCCGTCGAACCCGAAGCTCATGTTGATCACGCCCTGGCCGGCGTCGAGCGCGTGCTCCATGCCCTCGATGACATCGCTGACGAACGTCGGGCCGCTGTCCCACTCGGCGAGCGCGGCCTGTGGATAGACGCCGGCGAGGCCGACGCCGTTCTCGGGCGCAGCCACGACCGAGCTGACGGCCGTGCCGTGCAGCTCGTCCTCTGCGCCGGTGGTCGACTGCGCATTGAGGAGGGTCGTGTTCGGACGCCCGGCGAACTCGGGATGGCTGACGTCGAGGCCCGTGTCGATCACCGTCACGCCCTTGCCCGGCCCCGGCGGCGACACGCGGTCCGCACCGATCGCGGCACGCCACCACTCCAGCCCCGCGAACGGCTCTGTGGCCGCACGCTGCGGCATCACCTCGCGGTCGGCCTCGATCGCGAGTGGGTGCAAACCGAGAACAACCGCCTGTGCGCGCGCACTCGGAAGACGCCAGACGCCGAGGCGTCGCGACACGAGCTTCGCGCCCGGCAGGCGCCGCCCGAGTGGCAACTGGACGAGCGCGTACGGATGGCCGCGCAGGCCCATCAACTCGACGACGCCCGGCGTCGTCCGTGCAACCTGGAGCTTTCCCGCGCCCGCGGGCAGGACGGGGACGAGGGCAGCAAGCGCCGCCGCGAAGACCCCTACGCGCCGCATCGGCTGACCGTAGCCGCGCTGTCGGCCGGCGACTACCCCTTTTTGCGCAGCCAGCGAGCGCCCTCGGCCGCACCCGCGACCGTTGCCGCGATTCCGAACGCGACGAGCAGCGCGTAGAGCGGATGGTCGCGAAAGAGGCGCCCGCCGAGGTATCCAAGCAGCGCTCCGTAGAGCGCCCACAAGACCGCGGCCACGAAGATGAACGGCACGAAGCGCATCAACCAGCGCATGTGCACAAGCCCGGACGTGAATGTCGTCGCTGTCCGGCCGCCGGGAACGAAGCGGGCGACGACGAGCACGTAGCTTCCGCGCTCCTTGAGGAAGCGGCGCGCCCAGTCGAGCCTCGCGCGCGCGCGCTCGCCGCTGAAGAAGCGGTCGACGACGGGCTGGCCGATCCAGCGGCCGAGCCCGTAGGCGGTGTTGTCGCCGACAAACGCGCCCGCCGCGCCGACAGCGATCACCGCGGGGAGCGAAAGCTGCCCGCGCGCCGCCTGGATGCCGCACACGATCATCGCCGTCTCGCTGGGAAACGCTGGGAAGACGGCGTCGCCCACGCAGATACCGAACAGCAGCGGATACGTCCAAACCGACCCCGTCAGCAGATCGATGAGGCCGTTGAGGAAGGCGAGCATCACTATGGTCGCGCTGGTATGGACAAGCAGTTCCTGCCGCTGGACGGCGTGCGGGTCGTCGACGTGACGAGCTCGCTGGCCGGGCCCTACTGTACGGAGATCCTCGCAGCGCTCGGCGCTGACGTCGTCAAGGTGGAGCATCCGCAACGCGGCGACGAGGCCCGCGCGTGGGGACCATTGTTCTGGGAGGACGCGAGCGTGATGTTCTACGCCGTGAACCTCGGCAAGCGCTCGCTCGCGCTCGACGTGAAGCGCGGACGCGACGTCCTGTTGCGCCTCGTCGACGGCGCGGACGTCTTCCTCCAGAGCCTCAGGCCCGGAACTGCGAAGCGGCTCGGCTTCGGTGCCGACGAGCTGCGCGCGCGCAATCAGCACCTCGTCTACTGCGACATCGGTGCGTTCGGCCGCGCCGGGCCGCTGCGCGGGCGTCCAGGCTATGACCCCCTGCTGCAGGCCTTCGGCGGGATCATCAGCGTGACCGGGGAGCCCGACCGGCCGGGTGCGCGGGTCGGCACCTCGATCGTCGACCAGGGAACGGGCATGTGGGCGGCGCTCGGCATCCTCGCGGCGCTCCACGCGGGCGGCGGCCGCACGGTCGACGTGTCGCTCTTCGAGACGGCGGTCGGGTTGCTCCCGTATCAGCTGACCGCGTATCTCGGGAGCGGCGCCGTCCCCGGCCGCCACGGCAGCGCGTTCCCACTGATCGCTCCGTACCAGGTGTTCCGCGCAAGCGACGGCGACGTGATGATCGCGGCGGCCAACGACGGGCTGTTCGCACGGTTGTGCCGGGCGCTCGGCCTGGACGAGCTCTCGGCCGAACCGCGCTTCGCCACGAACCCCGACCGGCTGGCACGCCGCGAGGAGCTGGCGGCGCTGATCCAGGCGCGTGTCGGCGAGACATCGCGCGACGAGCTGCTCGCGCGACTCACGGACGCAGGCGTCCCCGCCGCGCCGGTGAACGACGTCGGCCAGGTCGCCGACCACGAGCAGACGGTCGCGCTCGGCCTGATCCAGCAGAGCCCGGAGCCGACGGTGGCGCTGCCGGTCTCTTTCGACGGAGCTCGCGCCCTACATCGCTCGCCGCCCCCTCGGCTCGGCGAGCACACGGCCGAGATCCTGCGGGAGGCGGGCTACGACGACGAGGCGATCGCGACCCTCGCCGGGGAAGGAATCGTGCACGACCCGCGTCTAGGCGCATAGATTCGGACGAAATGACGGACACGCGCGCCCTCCTTCGACGCACTGCCGAGCTGGCGGCCGACTTCCTCGACTCGCTCGAGGACCGCCCCGTGTTCCCGCAGGTCTCGCCGGAGGAGCTGCGGTCGTCGCTGGGCGTCCCCCTGCAGGACGAGCCGCTCGAGCCGGAGCAGGTCGTCGCAGAGCTCGCAGCTGCCACAGACCCGGGCCTCGTCGCGATGCCGAGCGGCCGCTACTTCGGCTTCGTCATCGGCGGTGGGCTACCCGCCGCGCTGGCGACGGACTGGCTCACATCGACGTGGGACCAGAATGCCGGCCTGTACGCAGGCGGGCCCGCGGCGTCGATCGTGGAGCAGGTCGTGCGCGAATGGGTCTGCGAGCTGCTCGCCCTCCCGCCCGATTCGTCGATCGGCCTCGTGACCGGCACGCAGATGGGCAGCGTCACGGCACTCGCCGCCGCGCGCTACCGCGTGCTC
>VAXO01000053.1 GCA_005888435.1 Actinomycetota bacterium
GGATCTTCGGCACCCACTCGCCGTCGCCCTCGAGCGCCTTCAGCGCCGAGACGTGGATGACCGGGATGTCGTCGCCGGGGAACTCGTACTTCGACAGCAGCTCACGGACCTCCAGCTCGACGAGCTCGAGCAGCTCGGGGTCATCGACCATGTCGGCCTTGTTCAACGCGACCACGATCGACGGCACCTCGACCTGCCGGGCGAGCAGGATGTGCTCCCGCGTCTGTGGCATCGGGCCGTCGGCCGCGGAGACGACGAGGATCGCGCCGTCCATCTGGGCGGCGCCCGTGATCATGTTCTTGATGTAGTCGGCGTGACCCGGGCAGTCGACGTGCGCGTAGTGGCGGTTCTCCGTCTCGTACTCGACGTGCGACGTGTTGATCGTGATGCCGCGCGCCTTCTCCTCCGGCGCGTTGTCGATCGACTCGAACGACCGCACCTCGGTCGTGCCGCCGACGCTCTCCGAGAGCACCTTGGTGATCGCCGCGGTCAGCGTCGTCTTGCCGTGGTCGATGTGACCGATGGTGCCGACGTTGAGATGCGGCTTGTTGCGCTCGAACTTCTGCTTTGCCATGCCTCTCCTTCCTTGACTTACGACTCGCTCGAGACCAGCTCGGAGGCGATCGATTGTGGAACTTCTTCGTAACGGTCGAACTGCATCGTGAACTCGGCCCGGCCCTGCGTCATCGAGCGCAGGTCGGTCGCATAGCCGAACATCTCCGCGAGCGGGACGACGGCCTTGATCACCTGGGCGTTGCCGACGGGCTCGAGGTTCTCGACGCGGCCACGGCGGGAGTTGAGGTTCCCCATCACATCGCCGAGGTAGTCCTCCGGCGTGATCACCTCAACGGCCATGACCGGCTCGAGCAGCTTCGGCTTCGCGCGCTTCATCGCTTCCTTGAACGCCATCGAGCCGGCGACCTTGAATGCAATCTCGCTCGAGTCGACGTCGTGGTAGGAGCCGTCGACCAACTCGATGCGGACGTCAACGACCGGATACCCGGCGAGCACCCCGGACTCCATCGCCTCCTGGATTCCGAGGTCGATCGAGGGGATGTACTCCTTTGGGATCTTGCCTCCGACGATCTTGTCGACGAACTCGTAGCCGTCACCGGGATCCATCGGGTCGGCGTTGATGACCGCATGCCCGTACTGGCCGCGGCCGCCCGTCTGGCGGACGAACTTGCCCTGGACCTTCTCGACCGGCTTGCCGATCGTCTCGCGGTACGCAACCTGCGGGCGTCCGACGTTCGCGTCGACGTTGAATTCTCGCTTGAGCCGGTCGACGATGATCTCGAGGTGTAGCTCGCCCATGCCGGCGATCAGGGTCTGGCCGGTCTCGTCGTCCGTGCGCACGCGGAAGGTCGGGTCCTCCTCGCCCAGGCGCTGCAGGCCCGTGCCGAGCTTGTCCTGGTCGGCCTTCGACTTCGGCTCGATCGCAACCGAGATGACCGGATCGGGAAAGGTCATCGACTCGAGCTTGATCGGCGCCGTGTCGGTCGCCAGGGTGTCGCCGGTCGTCGTGTCCTTCAGGCCGACGCCCGCTGCGATCTCGCCCGCGCCGATCTCCTCGCGCTCCTCGCGGTGGTTCGCGTGCATCTGGAGGATGCGGCCGATGCGCTCCGTCTTGCCGGTGGTCGTGTTGAGCACGCGGTCGCCGGCCTTGATCTGACCGGAGTAGACACGGAAGTACGTCAGCTTCCCGACATACGGGTCGGACATGACCTTGAATGCGAGCGCCGAGAACGGCTCGTCGTTCGCCGGCTTGCGCGACAGCTCGTGCTCGGTGCGCGGATCGACGCCGTGCACCGGTGGCACGTCGAGCGGGCTGGGCAGGTAGTCGATCACCGCGTCCAGCAGCGGCTGCACGCCCTTGTTCTTGAAGGCGGAGCCGAGCAGGACGGGCGTGATCTTGTTCGCGAGCGTGCCCGTACGGAGCGCGCGCCGGATCATCTCCGGCGTCACCGACTCCTCGTCGAGGAGGTACGTCTCGGTCAGCTCGTCGTCGAACTCGGCGATCGAGTCGATCAGCTGATGGTGGTATTCCTGCGCCTGCTCCGCGAGCTCGGCCGGGATCTCGACGTTCTCGAACTTCTGGCCGAGGTCGTCCTGGTAGACGATGCCCCGCATCTCGACGAGGTCGACGACGCCGCGGTGATGCTCCTCCTGGCCGATCGGCAGCTGCACCGGAACGGGATGCGCGCCGAGACGGTCGACCATCGACTGCACGGCGGCGAAGAAGTCCGCACCGGTCCGGTCCATCTTGTTGATGAAGGCGATCCGAGGGACGCGGTAGCGCTCCGCCTGCCGCCAGACCGTCTCCGACTGCGGCTGCACGCCCGCGACTGCATCGAAGACGGCGATGGCGCCGTCGAGCACGCGCAGGCTCCGCTCGACCTCGACCGTGAAGTCCACGTGCCCGGGCGTATCGATAATGTTGATGCGGAAATCGCGCCAGAACGCGGTCGTCGCCGCGGATGTGATCGTGATGCCGCGCTCCTGCTCCTGCGCCATCCAGTCCATCGTCGCGGCGCCCTCGTGGACCTCGCCCATCTTGTGGGTGCGGCCCGTGTAGTAGAGGATCCGCTCGGTCGTCGTCGTCTTGCCCGCGTCGATGTGGGCCATGATCCCGATGTTGCGGACGCGCTCGAGGGCGAGCTTGCTCTTGGTGTCGACAGCCATTCCGGTTACCACCTGTAGTGCGCGAACGCCTTGTTGGCCTGGGCCATCCGATAGACGTCGTCCTTGCGCTTGAAGGCGCCGCCCTGCTGGTTGAGGGCGTCCAGGATCTCGTTCGAAAGCTTGTCGACCATCCCCTTCTCGCGGCGGTCGCGCGCGTGGTCGACGAGCCAGCGGACGGCAAGCGTCCGGGCCCGGCGCTGCGGCACCTCGACGGGAACCTGGTAGTTGGCGCCGCCGACGCGGCGGCTCTTGACCTCGAGCACGGGCGTGACCGTCTTGACTGCCTGCTCCAGCACCTCGACGGGCGGCTTGCCCGTCTTCTCGCCGATGCGGGTGAGCGCGTCGTAGACGATCTGCTCGGCCGTCGACTTCTTGCCGTCCGTCATGACCTTGTTGATCACCTGCGTGACGAGGGCCGAGTTGTAGACGGCGTCCGGCACGACCGGCCGGACCGAGATCTCGGCACGGCGCGGCATTTAGGCTCCCCGCTTCGCGCCGTACTTGGAACGGCCCTGCTTGCGGTCGGACACTCCGGCCGTGTCGAGCGCGGCTCGGATGACCTTGTACCGGTAGCCCGGCAGGTCCTTCGTCGAGCCGCCGCGGATCAGCACGACGGAGTGCTCCTGGAGGTTGTGGCCCTCGCCGGGGATGTAGGCGCCAACCTCGGCGCCGTTCGTCAGCCGCACGCGGGCGACCTTGCGGAGAGCCGAGTTCGGCTTCCTGGGGGTCTGCGTCATCACGCGCGTGCAGACGCCGCGCTTCTGCGGAGCGCCGGCGAGCGCAGGGGTCTTCACCTTCGCCTTGGCGGTGACGCGGCCCTTGCGGACGAGTTGATTGACGGTGGGCACTGAACCTCCGATTTGTCCCTTTTCACACAACAACGGTCGGCGGGGCCGCTGGCCCTGCCAACCGGACGAGGCATCGTAGCGAACAGCCGAGGCCGCCGCAAACGCTGAAACCCGCATGGGCAGCGCAACCGCGGGGCGAATTTGTGCGTTTTCGAAGCAACTATGGCGAGGGTTTTTCTGCTTTACAAACACTGGTGATACGGACAAAGCGCCACTACAGTCAGCTCGAGGGTTCGTTTCTGACTGCGGGGCGGTAATGACAACACTCCTAACTGGGATCAGCGTGGGTTTGGGCGCTCTCGTCGTGCTCCTCCTGGCCCTGCTCGTCGTCCGCTGGCGGTCCGATCGGAAGACCGACGAACGGGTCGCCGAGGTGGTCGAGAGCCTCAACGCCCGGATGGACGAGCTCGGGGATGAGCTGCAAGGAGCCCTCGAGCGCGCCGAGGAGGAGGGCCGGCGAAGCCGGATCTTCGGGGAGCTCGCGGGCTCGATTGATCTGGACGAGGTGCTCTCGCGGGCGCTGGAGGCCGCGGGCGCGCTCGAAGGGGCCGACGCGGCGCTCGTGATGCTCCCCGATACCCAGGGAGGCAAGCCGCTGGTGGCGACGCTGGGTCTCTCCGTCGACGAGGCGGAGCGCCATGCGATCGCAGGCCCGCCGGACGGGCGTCTAGCCCGCTCGATCACGATGTCGTACACGTACCCCGAGCAGCAGCGGCGGCCGGCGGTTGACGACGAAGGCGGAATCATCCACTCCGGCCTCGCGGTGCCGCTGCCCGGCGACGGGCAGACGCTCGGGTACCTCACGGTCTTCACGCGCTCGAAGAGGCACGAGTTCACCGACGACGACGTGCGGCAGCTCGAGACACTCGCGGTGCGCGCCGGCCCGGCGATCGAGAACGCACGCCGGTTCCGCGAGGCGCGGCAGCTGGCAGACCTCGACGCGCTGACCGGTCTGCACAACCGCCGCTTCTTCCACGAGACGCTCGCACGCGAGTGTGCGCGCGCCCATCGCTACGAGCGGAAGCTCTCACTCGTCGTCTTCGACCTCGACGACTTCAAGGAAGTCAACGACCGTGTGGGGCACCTGGCAGGAGATGCGGCGCTGGCGGAGGCAGCCGAGCGTGTGCGCGACGTCGTCCGCACGTCGGACATCGCGTGCCGCGTCGGCGGCGACGAGTTCGCGGTCATCCTTCCCGAGTCATCGTTGGACGACGCCGACCAGCTCTACCGGCGGATCCTCAATGCCGTCTCCTCACGGCCGCTCGGCCAGGCCGGCAAGCTGTACCTCTCGGCGGGCGTCGCCGAGCTCCGGCCGGAGGACGACCCGGTGTCGTTCTTCAAGCGGTCCGACGAGGCGCTCTATCGGGCAAAGGAAGCGGGGAAGGGCCGCGCAGTGGCCGCAAGCGCTCCGCGGCTCGGCCCGGCCTGACGGGTCTGACCCAGAAGGGGTCTGACCCCAGCCTTTAGGGTCGCGGCGGTGGAACTGCCCCGGCTGCTGCTGTCGATCGACTTCGAGGACTGGCACCAGCTCGTCCACCGTCGCCTCGGCTTCCCGAGCTGGGATCGCCCCCACGCCGCGCTCGAGCGGCAGACCGCGCACCTGCTCGACCTGCTCGACGACCTCGGGGCGCACGCAACGTTCTTCCTGCTCGGGATGAGCGTTGCGAACCACCGCGACCTGGTCGCCGAGATCGTGCGGCGCGGCCACGAGCCGGCGAGCCACGGTCATGCGCACACGCGCGTCTACGACCAGTCGCCCGACGCGTTCCGCGCCGACCTCGAGCGCGCCGCCGAGACGATCGTCGACGCGACGGGACAGCGGCCGGTGGCCTACCGGGCGCCGGCGTTCTCCATCAACCGGCGCACACCGTGGGCGTACGACGTGCTGGCGGAGGTCGGCTTCCGCTACGACTCGAGCCAGTACGACTCCCCGCGCGTGCCCGACCGGATCGGCGACATCCCGAACGAGCCGTACCGCCTCGGTGACCTCTGGGAGCTGCCTGTCGCCGGGGGCGGCAGCTACTGGCGCGTGCTGCCGCCGCGGAACCTCCGCGACTTCGCGGTGCTCTATTTCCACCCGTACGAGTTCGGACCTCGGCTGCGCACGGAGCTGCCGGCGGAGGCGACACCGAAGCAGCGCCTCGACGCGGCAAAGATCGTCGTCTGGCGGAACGCCGGTCGGGGCCTGGTCGAGAAGCGGCTACGGGAGGTCGCGCGGTCGCATCGGCTCGTCTCGTACCATCAGGCCTATGACGACATCGACCGACTCTACGGGGCGCGTACGCGAGCACTTTCGCCGCAAGGCGTTCTCGTTTGACCACCTGTACGACGAGGAGCACGCGCTCCAGCGCACGCTCCGCCCCGGCCTCTTCAACCGCCGCGAGTTCGCGCTCGAGGTCGTCGACGAATACGACGCGCCGCGCGTCCTCGACGTCGGCGGCGGCTCCGCGCGGATCGGCGAGCTCGTGCTGGAGCACGGCGCGTCGCGCTACGTGGACATCGACCTCTCCGACTCGATGCTGGAGCTGGCAAAGAACCGGCTGACGCGCTTCGAGGACGAGCAGGTCACGCTGATCCAGGGCGACTTTCTGCGCGAGGCCATTCCCGGCTCGTACGACGTCATCCTCGCCCTCGGCTACTTCGACTACATCGAGAACGCTCCGGCGCACGTGAGGCGCATGCGCGAGCTGGTCGCGCCCGGCGGCTCGGTCGTCGCCAGCTTCCCGCGGTGGACGTGGAGCAAAGGCCCGATCCGCAAGCTGCGCTACGAGGTCATCAACAACTGCCCGATCTTCGACTACACGCGCGACGGGCTGATGCAGCTGTTCGCGGACTTCTCGAACGTCGAGATCCGCCCCGGCAAGTCGGGGTTCTTACTACGCGCCAGCGCGTAAGCCGGTCGAACGGCGGTGGCGGCAGCCACGGCTTCCAACTGCTGGGGTCAGGCACCCTGCGGGCGCCAGACTCCTATTGCGTAAGCGCGAGGAACGGCAGGTAGTTCGTCAGGTCGACCTCCCCGATCTCGGGGAACTGGTCGCGCCAGCAGATCGCCTCGGGGAACGCCGCCTTCTGCGCCGCGGCGAGCCAGATCGGGAATCGCTGCTCGCGCGCCTGATCGATCAGCGCGCTGCGGATCGATGTGCGCACGCTGCCGAGGGGGAGCGAGCTGAGCGTCTTGGGAGGCCCCAGCGGCCGCACCCGGACGGTCCCGAGCGGCGACCACACCGCCGCCCAGCGACCGGACGCGATGCTCATCAGCTGAGGCGGCGCCGTCGACGCGAGCGCGTAGCCGGTGCGGCGGCCGCCGAGCCACGCCGCCTGCGACTTCGTCTCGACCAGCCGCGCCTGCACGTCGCCGTAGTTCGTGCGGTAGTCGGCGATCTCGGCTGCGCTCGGGCCGCCGACGTGGAACTTCGCCTGGATGCGGGCCCGGCGGAGCTCGTCGCCGATGATGCTGCGGGCGACGGAGAGGCTCGTGTGCGCCTGCGCGATCGCCGCCTTGTAGGCGCCGCCAGAGCCCCCGAAACGGGCAGCGACGAGTGAGCGCTCTGCCGCGAGGATGTCCGAGGACGACACGCGCGCGGCGCGCTGCTCGACCGCGCGCGCGAACGCGTTCGAAAAGGCGAGCTCCGAGTCGCCGGTCAGCTTGAGGATCGGATTGATCGCCGACCAGCTCACGGCCGTGGCGCCGAGCTTGCACCGGAGGCCCGGCGGGAGAATCAGCTGCCCCTCGGTGCGGGAGCGGTTGAAGCCCTTGCCCGCGGCGGCCGGCCCGTTGCAGAGCTTCGGGTTGCGCGTCCACATGTAGACACAGGCGGCCTTCGGCTTCTGCAGATCGTGCTCGCCGGGCATCGTCGTCCACTCGGCCCAGCCCCAGGACCAGAGGGAGCTGACCTTCATCTCCTTCGCCACGAACCGTGCCGCGAGCGCCTGCCACTTGACCGTCTCGAACCACGGTTTCGCCGCGAGCCCTTCGCGGCCGCCCGTGCCCTTCGTGGTCTGGAAGCCGAGGAAGAGCCCGAGCTTCGACACCGGGATGCCGATCTTCGTGAAGTCGAGGACGCCGTTGCGGAACGACTGCCGGAGCGTCCGGTTTCCGTAGATCGGCCCGCGCCTGTAGATCAAGGGCGCCGGGAAGTAGACCTCGCGCACGATGCCGGCGACGTCGCCGACCTGCCGCCACCAGTCGCCTGCAGTGCCGTCGGTATACGGCTTCGCGTTCACGAGCAGCCACGGCTGCGCGCCGCGCTGGCGGAGCGTCTGCAGGAAGAGCAGCACGTTCGCGCGGTACTGCGCGTTCGTCGCCGACCACGGGACGGCAAGCCAGGAGCCGAACAGCTCGTTCTCCGCGATGACCGGGTTCGAGCAGTCCATCGACTGCGCCGCGTAGTCGTAGAACTTGTTCGCCTTGGCGACGATCGTCGAGGGATCCGCGGGCACGCTCGGCGTCCCGACGCGGCGGTTCAGGTAGAGGTCGAAGTAAGCCGTGCGCGCGCCCGCAGCGCGCAGCTTCGGCGGATAGATCAGATTCGAGGCCAGAGCGGTGACGCCCGGCCGTGCGAACAGGTTCCAGAAGGGCACCGAGCCGTCGGCGAAGTCGAGCCACGTCGGTGTCGACGTGAACAGGTTGCAGTCCGCCTGCAGGCCTTCTGCAGGGGCACTTCTCCCGCCGAGCAGGGCCAACGCGAGGACGGCGACAGCTACGACCCCTAACCTCTTCACGCGCAACAGGTTAGCCCGAGCAGCGGCGCACGCTAGCCTTGGCCTGTGAAGCGGAGCAGGCTGGCTCTCGCGGTCGCCGCCTTCGCCCTCGTGGCGATTGCAGCGACGACGATGGCGGCCGGCTCAGGTTCCGGCTCCGGCGGCAACCGCCGTGTGGCCTCGGGCGGCGCTCCCACATGGGCGAACGTGGCGCCGATCTTCGCGGAGAAATGCGCCGGCTGCCACACGCCCGGCGGGATCGCACCGTTCTCACTGCTGTCCGCCCAATCGGCGAAGGCGCACGCAAACGGCATCCTCGTGATGACGAAGCTCGGGCGAATGCCGCCGTGGATGCCCGGCCACGACTCCCCCGCGTATCTCGGCCAGTCGCGCCGGATACTCACTCCCGCCGAGAAGCAACTGATCGCGCGATGGGTTCGGGGCGGTGCGCGGATCGGCGGCGGCGGCGCGGTGAAGCCCGTGGGCGGCACGAGCAGCGCGCCCGGCACGACGATGACGCTGACTTCCGCGCAGTCCTATATGCCGAAGGCCGCGGTCGGCGGGCTCGACGATTACCACTGCTTCCTGCTCGAGCCGCACCTGACGCAGGACGCGTATGTCACGAGCGCGGTGATCAAGCCGCAGCAGGCGACGATCGTGCACCACGTGATCCTGTTCGAGGCTGCCGGCGAGAACGCAACCGAGGCTCGCCACCTGAACGAGGCGTCGGGCGGCAAGGGCTGGACCTGCTTCGGCGGCCCGGGCCTGTCGGAGACGCATCCGACCGCCACCTCCGCGGACGTCGACCGGCTCGGCGTGCCGCCCTGGATCGCGGCTTGGGTGCCCGGCCACGCGAACAACGCCCTGCCTGCGGGGACAGGCGTGCTCGTGCATGCCGGCGCCGCGATCGTGATGCAGGTGCACTACAACCTGATCCACAAGGCGAAGCGCGATCGTTCCCGCGCCGTCATCCGCTTCGCCCCTGCCGCGACGACGAAGCTGACCCCTCTCAACACGATCCTCGTTCCGGCGCCTGTCGAGCTGCCCTGCCCCCGTAACGTGCATTCGTCCCTCTGCTCGCGCGACGCCGCCGTGCAACAGGAGGTCAAGAAGTACGGCTACAACGCAGCCTTGATCCCCGCGGGTCTGCTGTACATCTGCGGCAGGTCGCTCGCGGACTATCCGCAGTCACCGGCGAGCGTGAAGTCGCTGAGCACGTCATGCGATCGGCGCGTGACCCGGCCGCTCCGGATCTACGGCGTGGCCGGCCACATGCACACCCGCGGCTACGACATCAAGATCGAGCTCAACGGGAAGATGCTCCTGCACATCCCGCGCTGGAACTTCCACTGGCAGGACGCGTACTACCTCGAGCACCCGGTGGACGCGAACGTCGGCGACGCCATCCACGTCAGCTGCAAGTTCGACAACTCCGCGGTCAAGCAGCCCCTCGTGAACGGCCGCCTCCTCAAGCCGCGCTACGTCCTCTGGGGCGAAGGCACGACGGACGAGATGTGCCTCGGTCTGCTGCAGGCAGCAGATAGGTAGTTCGGTCTGCTGCGAGCAGCAGACCGATAAGGGAACGCGGCTTCGCGGGAGAGCGCGCGGGCGGAGCCCGCGCGCTCCTTGCCGGTCGGCGGCCGCTCCGTACCGTGCGGCGCGAGCATGCTGCGCGTGCTCGCGCCGCATCAGTTCGCCTGCGCGTAAGCCGCGCTTCGCGCTGGCTTACGCTTTCGGCTTTCGTCGCTGTCTGACTCCGGCGTTTGAAGAGCTGGGGTCAGACCCCTTCGGGGTCAGACCCCGTCAAGGCTTCGCGCTAAGACAAGCGAAGCAGGCTTGGCGCGAAGCGGACTCATGCGCCGCGCGAACGCGAAGCATTCGCGCGTCCGCACCATCGGCACCCGCCGCCGACCACCCAAACATTGCGTGGAGGCCGGGCTCAGCCCGGCCTCCACGCCGTACCTTCGAGGTCTATTCGCCGTCCAACGGCGAATCGACTTCGGGAGTCTCCGTCGCTTCGCCGGACTCGTGCTTCGGGCCGCCCTCGTCGACGCCCGGCTGGCCGCCGAAGTCGAGGCCGAGGGACTCGAGGTTGAGGCCGTCGCCGCCGTCGGAGTCGATCTCCTCGAGCGCGGCGAGCAGCTGCTCCTCCGTCGCGGGCCGCATGTACGCGGACGCCGGCACCTTGTCGGACGGGCCGATCTCGATCGTGCGGTAGCGCTTGAGCCCGGTGGCGGCCGGGATCAGCTTCCCGATGATCACGTTCTCCTTCAGCCCGAGCAGCCGGTCGACCTTGCCCTCGATCGACGCGTCCGTGAGCACCTTCGTCGTCTCCTGGAACGACGCCGCCGACAGGAAGGACTCGGTCGCGAGCGACGCCTTCGTGATCCCGAGGATCAGCGGCTCGAACGTCGCCTGCTCCTTCTTCTCCTTCTTGACGCGTGCGTTCTCGCGATCCAGCACGGTCTTGTCGACGAGCTGGCCCGGAAGCAGGTCGCTCTCGCCGGCGTTGTCCACGCGCACCTTCTTGAGCATCTGGCGCACGATCAGCTCGATGTGCTTGTCGTGAATCTCGACGCCCTGCGACTTGTAGACCTTCTGCACCTCACCGACGAGATACAGCTCCGTGGACGTGTAGCCCTTGAGGCGCAGCAGGTCGGACGGGTTGAGCGAGCCCTCGTGCAGCGGATCGCCCGCGGCGACGTCCTGGCCGTGCGACACGAACAAGCGCGTGCGCCGCGGCAGCTGGATCGGCTTCGGCTCCTCGTCCTCCTTCGCGTCGTGCGCGTGGATCGTGAGCTTGGGGCCACGCTCGGTGTCCTCGATCTCGACCTTGCCGCCGACCTCTGCGAGCGTCGCCGCGCCCTTCGGGTTGCGGGCCTCGAAGATTTCGACGACACGCGGCAGACCGTGCGTGATGTCCGCACCGGCAACGCCGCCGGTGTGGAACGTCCGCATCGTCAGCTGCGTGCCCGGCTCGCCGATCGACTGCGCGGCGATGATGCCGACCGCGTCGCCGATCTCGGCGATCGCACCCGTCGCGAGGAAGGTGCCGTAGCACGCCCGGCACACACCGAACTCGCTCTTGCACTTGAGCACCGAACGCACCGGGAGCCGCAGCTCGCGGGCGATGTCCTCGTCGCCGAGCGCGTCGACGATCTCCTCGACGATCGGCAGCGTCAGCTCCTCGCCCTTCTCGGCCACGACGGTCTTGCCGGGCTTCCCGCTCGCGAGCGGCTTGTGCACGTCCTCGGCGACCGTTCGGCCGAGGATGCCCTTGTTGATGCCGTCGGCGCCGAAGATCGGGAGCTCGATGAACTCCTTCGTCTTGCAGTCGTCCTCGCGGATGATCACGTCCTGCGAGACGTCGACGAGACGCCGCGTCAGGTAGCCGGAGTCGGCCGTGCGGAGCGCCGTGTCGGCGCCGCCCTTCCGGGCGCCGTGCGTCGAGATGAAGTACTCGAGCACCGACAGGCCCTCCATGAAGTTGGCCTTGATCGGGCGCTCGATGATCTCGCCCTTCGGGTTCGCCATCAGGCCGCGCATGCCGGCCAGCTGGCGGATCTGCTTGGAGGAACCGCGCGCACCCGAGTTGGCCATCATGTAGATCGGGTTCAGCTCGTAGAACGTGCGCTCCATCGCGTCTGCGACGGTGTCGGTCGCCTCGGTCCAGATGTTGACGATCGACTCGTGCCGCTCTTCGTCGGTGATCAGGCCGCGCTGGTACTGCGCCGCTACCTTGGCGACCCGCTCCTCGTACTCGGCGAGGATCTCCTCCTTATCGGGCGGGATGACGATGTCGTTCTTCGAGATCGTCACGCCGGCCTCGGTCGCGTACCGGAACCCAAGCTGCGTGAACATGTCGAGCACCGTTGCGATCGAGTGCGCGCCGTACGCGTCGACGAGCTCGGCGATGAACGAGTCGAGCTCGCGCTTCGTCAGCGTGCGGTTGATGAAGTCGTGCAGCGGCTCCTCGTTGTCGTACTCCTCCACCGCCTCCTCGAGCGCACGCTCGACCTCGGAGTTGAAGATCACGCGACCGGGAGTCGTCAGCAACAGGTCGCCGCCGACCCAACGGAACTCGATCGGCTCCTGGAGCTTGATCTGCCCCGCGTCGAGAGCGTGCTCGACCTGCTCCTCCGTCGCGAAGCGGGACGGACGCGGGTCGAGCTGCTCCGCGGTCGTCTCCGTGAGGTCGACGCCGCAATACGTGAGGTAGTACATCCCGAGCACCATGTCCTTCGTCGGCGTGGCCAGCGGACGGCCGCTCGCCGGCGAGAGGATGTTGTTCGACGACAGCATCAGGATGCGCGCCTCGGCCTGAGCCTCCGCCGACAGGGGCAGATGGACGGCCATCTGGTCGCCGTCGAAGTCGGCGTTGAACGCGTGGCACACGAGCGGATGCACCTGGATCGCCTTGCCCTCGACGAGCACCGGCTCGAACGCCTGGATGCCAAGGCGATGCAGCGTCGGTGCGCGGTTCAGCAGCACCGGATGCTCCGCGATCACCTCCTCGAGGACGTCCCAGACCTCTTCGGTCATCGAGTCCACGTACTTCTTCGCGGCCTTGATGTTCTGGACGGACTTCCGCTCGACGAGCCGGCTCATGATGAACGGCTTGAAGAGCTCGAGCGCCATCAGCTTCGGCAGCCCGCACTGATGGAGCTTCATGCTCGGGCCGGCGACGATGACCGAGCGCCCGGAGTAGTCCACGCGCTTGCCGAGCAGGTTCTGACGGAACCGGCCCTGCTTGCCCTTGAGCATGTCGCTCAGTGACTTGAGCGGACGGTTGCCGGGCCCGGTGACCGAGCGGCCGCGGCGGCCGTTGTCGAACAGCGCATCGACGGCCTCCTGCAGCATCCGCTTCTCGTTGTTGACGATGATCTCGGGCGCGCCGAGGTCGAGCAGCCGCTTCAGCCGGTTGTTCCGGTTGATCACACGCCGGTACAGGTCGTTCAGGTCGCTCGTGGCGAACCGGCCGCCGTCCAGCTGCACCATCGGGCGTAGCTCCGGCGGAATGACCGGGATCGCCTCGAGGACCATCCACTCCGGACGGTTCTCCGAGGTGATAAACGCGTTCACGACCTTCAGGCGCTTGATCGCCCGCTGCTGCTTCTGGCCCTTCGACGTGCGGATCGTCTCGCGCAGTGACAGGGCCTCGCCCTTGAGGTCGAGATCCTTGAGCAGGTCGCGGATCGCTTCCGCTCCCATGCCGCCGCGGAAGTAGACACCGAAGCCGTACGGCGAGCCGAAGCGGTCCTTGAGCTCACGGAACAGCTGCTCGTCGTTGACGATCAGCTTCGGCTCGAGGTCCTTGAACAGGAGCCACGTCTGCTCGAGTCGGTTGACCGAGTCGACGGACGCGTCGCGCGCGTCCTGCCGGCGCGACTCGATGTCGAGATACATCTCGCGCACCTTCAGCGACCACTGCACGATCGCGTCGAGATCCTCCTTCTGGATCTTCCCGTCGGTGCGCAGGCAGAGGTCGTTCGTCAGCTCGCGGATGTCCTGCTCGCCGTCCCACGTGTCGACCACGTCGGCGAGCAGCCCGTTGCCGAGGTCGCGCGAGCGGTCGAGGTTCTTCATGTCGATGCCCTCGACGAACTTCGCGTCCTCCTCGACGATCTCGTCACCCTCGAGCAGCGCGTCGAGGATGCGGTTGATGTGCTTGGAGATCGCGCCCTTCTTCGAGCCCGTCGCCTTCGCCTGCTGCTTGAAGAGCGGCTCGAGCCCCTTGAGGATCTGCTCCGCCGCCACGGCGACGTTCTCCAGCTCGCGCGGCGTCAGCTTGCGGTCGTCGCGGATGGCCGCGTTGCGGACGAGCTCGCGGATCTTCTTGGAGTCCTCGGTCGTGATCTGGCCGACGAGCTCGACGAACATGCCGCCGGCGAGGCTGCGCGCCTCTTCCAGCGTCGGGACGGCCTGCTCCTCGGCCCAGTTCGACAGGCCGCGGGCCCAGAAGTCGTCGTCCTCGTCGAAGCCCTTGTCGCGGCCCTTCGCGAAGTAGTCGCGGCGCCGCTTGAGGCGGTCCTCGAGCGCCGCGAGAGCCTCCTCGCGGTCGACCTCGATCCGCTCGCCCTCGCCCTTGACCTTGTCCTCCAGGTCGTTCAGGTCCTTCTTGCGCGCCGCGACGTCGACCGCGGTGACGATCGACGCGGCGAAGTACAGAACCTTCTCGAGCTCACGAGGAGCGATGTCGAGGAGGTAGCCGATGCGGCTCGGGACGCCCTTGAAGAACCAGATGTGCGAGACGGGCGCGGCCAGGTCGATGTGCCCCATGCGCTCGCGGCGCACCTTTTGGCGCGTCACCTCGACGCCGCAGCGCTCGCAGATGATGCCCTTGTAGCGGACGCGCTTGTACTTGCCGCAATAGCACTCCCAGTCCTTCGTCGGACCGAAGATGCGCTCGCAGAAGAGACCGTCGCGCTCGGGCTTGAGCGTGCGGTAGTTGATTGTCTCCGGCTTGGTGACCTCGCCGGAGGACCAGTCGCGAATCTGCTTGCTGGACGCAAGCCCGATGCGAATGGCGTCGAAATCGTTGATGTCGATCAAGCGGTTCTCCCTCTATTCCTCTGTCCCAATGTGTCCGGGCAACTCATGTTCATTGGAGCGCTAGCTCCTCTTCCTTTATTCCTCGAGTTCCAGTTCGCCCTCGGCGAGCGCGGGCGCTTCGTCTCCGTCTCCTTCTTCTTCCTCTTCTTCGTTTTCGTCCGACACCTGGACGTCGCTCAGATCACCGAGCGACTCGTCGTTCGGAAGCGCCAGCTCCCCGTCCTGGTCGACGCGGTCCTGGCCTTCCTCGGCCTCCTCGGCGGTCGGCTCGCGCGCAGCCGCGCGGAGCGAGCCGGGCGACAGGTCGATGCCGAGCTCCTCCGCGGCGCGGAGCAGCTCGTCGTCCTCTTCGCGGACCTCGACCGTCCTGCCCTCGTCGGAGAGGACGTTGACGTCGAGCGCGAGCGACTGCATCTCCTTGAGCAGCACCTTGAAGCTCTCGGGGATGGACGGCTCGGCGATGTTCTCGCCCTTGACGATCGCCTCGTACGCCTTCACGCGCCCGACCGTGTCGTCGGACTTGATCGTGAGCATCTCCTGCAACGTGTACGCGGCGCCGTAGGCCTCGAGCGCCCACACCTCCATCTCGCCGAAGCGCTGACCGCCGAACTGCGCCTTGCCGCCCAGCGGCTGCTGGGTGACGAGCGAGTACGGGCCGGTCGAGCGCGCGTGGATCTTGTCGTCCACGAGGTGCAGGAGCTTCAGGATGTACATGAAGCCGACGGTCACCTTCGACTCGTACGGCTCACCGCTCTTGCCGTTGAACAGGCGCACCTTGCCGGAGGTCTTGCGGCCGACGGGACGCTTCTGGTCGACGAGGAACTTGATCGGCGAGTCGGGATTGTCGGTGACCCACTTGACGAGGGCCTCGTCGACGTCCTCCTCCGTCGCGCCGTCGAACACCGGCGTCGCGACGGGATGCGGGTTGTCGGCCGCGATCGGCTTGCGTGCGAACCCGTTCGGGCCCGCGCCGTCCTCGGCGAAGACGCCGTGCGCGGCCGCCCACCCCAGATGCGTCTCGAGGATCTGGCCGATGTTCATCCGGCTCGGCACGCCGAGCGGGTTGAGCACGACGTCGACCGGGCGGCCGTCCTCGAGGAACGGCATGTCCTCTTCGGGGACGATCTTGGCGATCACGCCCTTGTTGCCGTGGCGGCCGGCGAGCTTGTCGCCCTCCGCGATCTTGCGCTTCTTGGCGACGTACACGCGCACGAGCTCGTTGACGCCCGGTGAGAGGTCGTCGCCGGCCTCTCGCGAGAAGGTCTTCACGTCGATGACCTTGCCGCCTTCGCCGTGCGGGACCTTGAGCGAGGTGTCGCGCACCTCGCGCGCCTTCTCCTTGAAGATCGCGCGGATCAGCTTCTCCTCGGCGGTCAGCTCGGTCTCGCCCTTGGGCGTGACCTTGCCGACGAGCAGGTCGCCGGAGCCGACCTCGGCGCCGATGCGGACGACACCGCGGTCGTCGAGGTCCTTGAGCGACTCCTCCGAGCGGTTCGGAATGTCACGCGTGATCTCCTCGTCGCCGAGCTTCGTCGAGCGCGCGTCGATCTCGTACTCGTGGATGTGGATGGACGAGAGGACGTCCTCCTTCACGAGCCGCTCGGAGATGACGATCGCGTCCTCGAAGTTGTAGCCCTCGAACGGCATGAACGCGACCAGCAGGTTCGCACCGAGCGCGAGCTCGCCCATATCCGTCGAGCTGCCGTCGGCCAGCACCTGCTCGGCCGTGACCTTCTCGCCCAGCTCCACGATCGGCTTGTGGTGGATGAGCGTGCCCTGGTTCGAGCGCATGAACTTCGTCAGCGGGTACTCGTCCTTGCCGTCCTTCGTCTCGACCGTGATGTGGTCTGCCTCGACGTCCACGACCGTGCCGCCCGCCTGTGAGAGGACGACGTCGCCGGTGTCGACAGCGGCGCGGTACTCGAGCCCGGTGCCGACGATCGGCGCCTGCGTGATCATCAGCGGCACTGCCTGCCGCTGCATGTTCGCGCCCATCAGCGCGCGGTTCGCGTCGTTGTGCTCGAGGAACGGGATCAGCGCCGTCCCGACGGACACGATCTGCGCCGGCGCGACGTCCATGTACTGGATGTCCTTCGGCTCCGCGGTGACAGCCTCGCCTTCCTTCGAGCGGCAGAGCACCTGCTTGTCGAGGAACCGGCCGGTCTTCTCGTCGACCAGCGCGCTCGCCTGCGCGATCGTGAACTGCGCCTCCTCGGCGGCGTCCAGGTAGACGATCTCGTCGGTCACCTTGCCGCCCACGACCTTGCGGTACGGCGTCTGGATGAAGCCGAACTCCGACACGGTCGCCATCGACGCGAGCGAGCCGATCAGGCCGATGTTCGGGCCCTCCGGCGTCTCGATCGGGCACATGCGGCCGTAGTGGGTCGGGTGCACGTCGCGCACCTCGATCGGCGCGCGCTCGCGCGTCAGGCCGCCGGCGCCGAGCGCCGACAGGCGGCGCCGGTGCGTCAGCCCTGCGAGCGAGTTCGTCTGGTCCATGAACTGCGACAGCTGCGAGGACCCGAAGAACTCCTTCAACGCAGCCACGACCGGACGGATGTTGATGATCGTCTGCGGCGTGATCGTGTCGACGTCCTCCGTCGTCATGCGCTCGCGCACGACGCGCTCCATGCGGTAGAGGCCGACCCGGAACGCCTCCTGGATCAGCTCGCCGACAGTGCGGAGGCGGCGGTTGCCGAAGTGCTCATACTCGTCGAGCTCACCGCGGATCGGATCGCGCGAGAGCACGATCGAGTCGGCGGCGAAGTCCTTCGACTCCTCGTCGACGCCGAGCTGGTGCGGCAGCTCGACCAGCTTCTTGACGAGCGCGAGGATGTCCTCGGTGGTGAGGACGCGCGTGTCCTCCGGCACGTTGACGCCGAGCCGCTGGTTCAGCTTGTAGCGGCCGACCTTGGTCAGGTCGTAGCGCTTCGGATCGAAGAACAGCGCCTTCAGCAGGTTGCGGGCGTTGTCGAGCGTGGGCGGCTCGCCGGGACGCTGCTTCTTGAAGACCTCGATCAGGGCTTCCTCCTCGCGCGTGGAGGGGTCCTTCTCGAGCGTGTTGACGACGAAGAGGGAGTTGTCGAACAGCTTGAGGATCGCCTCGTTCGTCGAGGTGTCGAGCTTGAAGCCGGTCGACGGGTCCTCCTCGGGCAGCGCCCGCAGGAGCGTGGTGATCGGGAGCTTGCGCTTCCGGTCGATTCGCGCGTAGATGACGCCCTTCTTGTCGATCTCGAGCTCGAGCCACGAGCCGCGCGACGGCATCAGGTTCGCGGTGAAGACCTGCTTGGACGCGTCCTTCGGCTCCATCAGGTAGGCGCCGGGGCTGCGCACGAGCTGCGTCACGATGACGCGCTCGGTGCCGTTGATGATGAACGTGCCCCACTCGGTCATCATCGGGAAGTCCCCCATGAAGACCGTCTGCTCCCTGATCTCGCCCGTCTCCTTGTTGACGAAGCGGACCGTCATCGAGAGGGGGGCCTGGTAGGTCAGGTCCTTCTCTCGGCATTCCTTGATCGAGAACTGCGGCTCCCCGAATTTATAGGCGCCGAATTCGACCGCGAGGGTTCCGGTGTAGTCCTCGATCGGCGAGATGTCGTCGATCGTCTCGCGAAGGCCCTCGTCCAGGAACCACTGGAACGAGGCCTTCTGGATGTCGATCAGGTTGGGAAGGTCGAGGACGTGCTTGAGACGCGAGAAACTGGTGCGCGCGCTAGGCGCAGCGACCTTGGTGGTCAAGAGATGCAGCCTCCCTTAGAGATATCGAGCGGAAACTGGTACGGCGGGCAGACGGGCGTGGACAGCAGGACAGCGGCGCAACCTGCCAGGGTACCCGAGACCCCCACTTCAGTGCAAGGGTACCCCTGCGGAGTCCGCCGAAGCTTCCGGGCAGTTTAGCGCAGATTCGCGGAAGGGCTTGCGCTCCGGCCTCGGTGGGGTCTGACCCGAAGGGTCTGACCCCAGCCTTCGGCTTTGTTACTGAACCTCCACGGTGGCGCCGGCCTCTTCCAGCTGCGCCTTGATCGAGTCGGCCTCGTCCTGGGCCACGCCCTCCTTGACCGCCTTCGGGGCTGAGTCCACCAGATCCTTGGCCTCCTTGAGACCGAGGCCGGTGATCGCCCGCACGACCTTGATCACCTGGATCTTCTGGCCGCCCGCGGCTGAGAGCACGACGTCGAAGGCGGTCTTCTCCTCCGCCGCGGCGCCGTCACCGCCCGCCACTGCGCCGGGCGCAGCGACCGCGACCGGAGCAGCAGCGGTGATGCCCCACTCCTCTTCGATCTTGTTCTTGAGCTCGACCAGCTCGAGCACGGACATCTTCCCGAGCTCGTCGAACACCTTGTCGACACCAGTTGCTGCCATTACTGCTCCTCCTCTTGCGTTTCAGTGGTTTCTTCCGTGGGTTCTTCCGTCGTCTCTTCCGTGGTCTCTGCTTCCGCGGGCGCTTCCGCCTCCGGGGCGGACGTATCGCCTTGCGCCTGCAGCTGCTCGATGCGAGCGTCGATCAGGCCGTACAGGTTCTGCAGCGGCGCCGTGAACAGCCCGACGATCGCCGTCAGCGGCGCCGTCACCGCACCCAGGACCTGCGCGCGCAGGATGTCCAGGGGCGGCAGCTTGGCGAGCGACTCGATCTCGCTCGGCTCGACGGGACGACCTTCGAGCATCCCGCCCCGCAGCGCCAGCACGCGCGTGTCGCGCGCCGCGTCCACGAGCGCCTTGGCGACCGCGACGGGATCGCCGTCCGACTCGAGAAACGCGATTGCGGTCGGTCCCTCGAGTAGCGCCAGCAGCGTCTCGCTGCCGGCCGCCTCCGCCGCGCGGCGCGTGAGCGTGTTCTTCACGACCGCGAAGCGCGCGCCGTGCTCCAGCAACTTGGTCCGGAGCTCGTCGATCTGCGGCATGGTCAGACCGCGGTAATCGGCGACGAGCAGCGTCTCGGTGTTCTTGAGCCGCTCGGTCAGGTCGGCGACGACTCGCTCCTTGTCTTCTTTCTTCACCTACTCACCTCCTCGAACGATTCGAGCCCGCACACAGGCGGGCTCGCTGAAAGGAGGTGAAAACCTCGGTTCACCGATCCGCCTCGGGAAGGCTTCTGCCTCGCGGCTGCTTCCTGTCTCTGGCGACGGGCGCTATGCGGTTACGGGTTCTGCCTGCTCCTCCAAGTCATCGACGATGCCGCGCGTCTTCTGCGGATCGACATGGATTCCCGGGCCCATCGTGCTCGTGAGCGTGATCTGCCGGATGTAGCGTCCCTTCGCCGCCGCCGGCTTCGCGCGCACGATCTCGTCGACGAGCGCCGCGTAGTTCTCCACGAGCTGCCGCTGCTCGAAGCTCTTCTTGCCGATCGAGACATGGACGTTCGCGCCGCGGTCGGTGCGGTACTCGAGCTTGCCGGCCTTCGCGTCGCGCACCGCCTTCGCGACGTCCATCGTCACCGTTCCCGTCTTCGGGTTCGGCATCAGCCCGCGCGGGCCGAGGATGCGGCCGAGCTTGCCGACGTTGCCCATCTGGTCGGGCGTCGCGATCGCGACGTCGAACTCCGTGAAGCCCTCTTCGACGCGCTTCGCGAGGTCGGCGGAGCCGACCATGTCCGCCCCCGCCTCCTGAGCCTCGCGGGCCTTGTCGCCCTCCGCGAATACCGCGACCTTCGCTTCCTTGCCGGTGCCGTGCGGGAGCATCAGCGTGCCTCGGAGCTGTTCGTCCGCGTGGCGAACGTTGAGGCCGAGCCGGAAGTGCACCTCGACCGTCTCGTCGAACTTCGCCGTCTGCATCTCCTTGAGCAAGCGGATCGCGTCGACCGGCGAATACTCCTGCTCGCGGTCGAAGGCAGCGCGCGCGTTGCGGTACTGCTTGCCATGCGCGCTCACGTGAGGATGTCCGTTTCCACACCCATCGACTGAGCCGTGCCGGCGACGATCCGCATCGCCTGCTCGATGTCGCGGGCGTTCAGGTCGGGCATCTTCGTCTCGGCGATCTGGCGCACCTGGTCCCGGGTCAGGCGGCCGACCTTCTCGCGGTTCGGCTCGCCCGAGCCCTTCTCGACGCGCAGCGCCTCCTTGATCAGGACGGCGGCCGGCGGCGTCTTCGTGATGAAGGCGAACGACCTGTCTTCGTAGACCGTGATCTCAACCGGGGTGATGCGGCCGTTCTCGGCCTGCGTCTGCGCGTTGAACGCCTTGCAGAACTCCATGATGTTGACGCCGTGCTGGCCGAGCGCAGGGCCGACCGGCGGCGCCGGGTTCGCCTGCCCGCCGGGGATCTGCAGCTTGATCAGTGTGAGGACCTTTTTCGCCATCAGTCGAGTTTCTTCACCTGGTCGAAGGTGAGCTCCACTGGAACCTGGCGCTCGAAGATGTCGACGAGCACCTTCAGCTTCTGCTGGTCCCCGTTGACGTCGACGACCTCGCCGTCGAAGTCGGAGAGCGGGCCCGAGGTTACCTTCACCGATTCCCCGAGCGAGTACTCGACCTGCGCGCGCGGACGCTCGCCGTCACCGCGGCCGGTGTGCAAGATGCGGTCGACCTCGTTCTGAGCGAGCGGCACGGGCTTCGCGCCGGCGCCGACGAAGCCGGTGACGCCGGGCGTGTTCTTCACGACCGTCCAGGCCTCGTCGGTCATATCCATGTTGACGAGCACGTACCCCGGCAGCACGCGCTTCTCCGTCTGGACCTTCTGGCCCTCCTTCGTCTCGATCACCTGCTCGGTCGGGACGACGACGCGACGGAAGCGCGGCGCCTGGTTCATGGACATGATCCGGTGCTCCAGATTGGTCTTCACCTTGTTCTCGTGCCCGGAATAGGTGTTGATGACGTACCAACGGAACATGACTATGTGAACACCCTCTGGACGAGGTGCTTGAAGAGGATGTCGCAGCCGTAGAGGAAGACGCCGACGATCAGGCACGCGATCAGCACGACGGCGACGCCCTGGATCAGTTGATTCTGGGTCGGCCATTCGACCTTCTTGAGCTCGCCCCACGACTCCGAGACGAAGCGGCGGGCGCCGCCGCCCGGCGCGGTGCGCGCCTCGCGCTCCCGGCGCGGTTCGGGTCGGCGGTCCGGAACGGCGCGTGCGGTCGGGCGGCGCGGCGGCGCGGGCGGCCCGCCCGGCAGCGCGGCTTCGCCGGCGGTCACGTCCGAGCGGCGCGCTCGGCGCTGTGCGCGAGTCTGACGTGCCACTAGCGCGTCTCCCGATGCGGGGTGTGCTTGCCACACCAACGGCAGTACTTCCGCACCTCGAGCCGGTCGGGCGTGTTCCGCTTCGACTTGGTGCTCATGTAATTACGCCGCTTGCACTCGTTACAGGCGAGGGTGATCTTGTCTCGTACTCCGGTTGCCATTTCTTCGTCTCGGTAGAGGAATGCGCACGCCGAGACAAGGCCCGACCCGCGTGGCTAGCCAGTGTAGCGACGGACCGATTC